>CAZHKT010000006.1:31125-49938 GCA_964533045.1 uncultured Acidobacteriota bacterium
CGATTACCGCACCGCGCTTGATACCGCCGCCCGCCATCCACATGGAGAAGCAGCGCGGGTGGTGGTCGCGCCCATAGTTGGTGGGCGTGAGCCGCCCCTGCGAGTAAACCGTGCGTCCGAATTCGCCGCCCCAGATGACCAACGTGTCGTCGAGCATGCCGCGCTGTTTTAAATCCTGAATGAGCGCCGCCGAACCCTGATCGGTGCCCTTGGCCTGAAGCGCGATGTCCCGGGGCAAGTCGTTGTGCTGATCCCAGCCGCGATGATAAAGCTGGATGAAGCGCACGCCGCGCTCCGCCAGCCGGCGCGCCAGCAGGCAATTCGCCGCATACGTTCCCGCTTTGCGCGAGTCGGGGCCGTACATCTCGAAGATGTATTCGGGTTCGTCCTTCAAATCCATGAGCGACGGCACAGAGGTCTGCATCCGATAGGCCATTTCGTAAGCGGCGATGCGCGTGTCAATCTCTGGATCTCCGAACTGGGTCTCGCGCATGCGATTCAGCTGTGCGACAGTGTCGAGCATGCGACGGCGCGAAGCGCGGTCCACGCCCTCGGGGTCGGCGAGATAAAGCACCGGGTCGCCGCTCGACCGGAAGCGCACGCCCTGATAGCGCGAGGGCAAGAATCCGCTCCCCCACAGGCGCGTGAACAAGGGTTGATCCACGTTATAACCGTTGGCCTGGGAAAGCAGCACGACAAAGGCCGGCAGATTCTGGTTCTCGCTGCCCAACCCGTAACTGACCCATGAGCCGAGACTGGGACGTCCCGGCTGCTGAAATCCCGTCTGTATGAAGGTGATCGCCGGGTCGTGATTGATCGCCTCGGTATGCATGGTTCGAATCAGCGTGAGATCGTCAATCACCTTGCTGGTGTGGGGCAGCAGGTTGCTGATCCAGGTGCCGTTCTGGCCGCACTGGTGGAAGTCGAAGATTGAAGGCGCGATGGGCAGAGAATCCTGTCCGGAGGTCATGCCGGTGATGCGCTGTCCCATCCGCACCGAGGCGGGAAGCTCGGTGCCGCGCAGTTCCTTCAGTTTGGGCTTGTAATCGAAGAGCTCGATCTGCGAGGGCGCGCCCGACTGATGAAGGAAGATGACGCGCTTGGCCTTGGGCGCGAAGTGGGGAAGCCCGGCCAATCCGCCTGTTTTTGGGTCCACCTCGGCTCCCGCCAGCAGGCGCGGATTCACCAGCGACGCCAGAGCCGCCGCGCCGATGCCTACGCTGGCGCGCGAAAAGAACACGCGCCGCGTCATCTGGAGTTGCACTTCCTTCAGTAAGTCCATGGGATCACCTGTTCCTCTTGCGCCGGCCCCTGACCGCCGGTTCTTCTTTTTGAACCCACTCGGCGCTTATCCGGCGCCGCCACAGCAGCTATTCCTTCGTCATCGTTTCATCGAGATTCAAAATTGTGCTCGCCACCATCGTCCAGGCGGCCAGCTCCGCAGGTTTAAGTTTGCGCTCCACAGGCGATTCGCCGATCTTCAGAAGTTTCTCGGCATCGGCGCGGCTGCGGCGATAGCGCGCCAGTTCGTGTTGCACCTGGCGCTCGAGGAGCTTCACTTCGCGCGGGTCGGGCTCGCGGGCCGTGGCCAGGCGGAAGGCGTGCCGGATGCGCGCCGCGGGATTTCCATGGACCTCCTTCAGGGTTCGGGCCGCGAGGGCGCGAGCTGCCTCGACGTAGGTCGGATCATTCAAAAGTACCAGCGCCTGGAGAGGTGTATTGGTTACCAGGCGCCGCGCCGTACACTTCTCGCGGTCGGGCGCGTCGAAGGTGGCCATGGAAGGCGGCGGCACCGTCCGTTTCCAGAAGGTATAAAGGCTGCGGCGATAAAGATCCGGCCCGTGGCTGGGCGTATAGCTCTGTGCGCTGAAGACTTCGCCGATCGCCATTTCTTCCCAGAGCCCGGGAGGCTGATAGGGATAAACGCTCTTCCCGCCGATCTTGTCGTTCAAAAGTCCGCTAACCGCCAGCGCGTTGTCGCGGACCACTTCGGCCGGCAGGCGGAAGCGCGGCCCGCGCGCCAGCAGGCGGTTCTCCGGATCGCGCTCGATCAAGTCCGGTGTGGCGGCCGAGGACTGGCGGTAAGTGGCGGAGGTGACAATAAGCTTCTGAAGGCCCTTGACGTCCCAGCCAGTGCGCATGAATTCCGTGGCCAGCCAATCAAGCAACGGGGGATGGGAGGGGGGCTCGCCTTGCGAGCCGAAGTTCTCCGCCGTCTTGACCAGGCCGATTCCGAAATAGAGTTGCCAGAAGCGATTTACCGCCACGCGCGCGGTGAGCGGGTGATCGGGGCTGACCAGCCATCTAGCCAGCGCCAGGCGCGAGGGCGCCTCGCCCCGCGGCAGGGGCGGCAGCACGGCCGGGGTTCCCGCCGTAACCTTTTCGGCTTTCATGCGGTAATCACCGCGCCGCAGCAGAAAGGTTTCGCGCGGTTTCTCCATTTCCTTCATCACCATGCAGGTGGCGATGGTCTTTTCCAGTTCAGCCTTTTCCTTTTCGAGGTCTTTCAACTCGGCGCTCGCCCGGCGGAAATGCTCGGGCGCAGCGTAGGTCAGGAAGTAATCGCGGATGCGCGAGCGCTCCGCGCGGCACTGATTCTTGGCCTTGAACAGCTTGTCGTCCACTAACGTTTGCAGGTAGAGGGGGTCCTTGTCCGAGTCGTCTTCGTCCGCTGCCGCGCCGGCTTCCGCACAGGCTTTCGAGGTCACGCCGAGCAGCGCGCGGAGGGGCTCGTGGGCGTCGAGTTGTTCGATTTCACTCGCGCCGAGTTGCCGGCCGTAAAGGCGGAGATCGTCAAAGGTGCCCTTGAACGCATTGCCGTGCTTGGTGCCGCCGATTTCCAGCGGAGCCGGGGTGCTGAATGATCCTGTCAGGTTGTCTTTCAACACTTCCATCTCTTCGAGCTTGCCGTTGTTGTAGACACGCACGCCGGAAGCCTTGCCGCTGCCGTCGTAGGTCACGGCGAAGTGCCGCCAGCCCGCTTCGTTGAAGGGGCTCTTCAGGCGACGCTTGGTCCGGAGGTAGATCGCCTCATCCGGCCAGTTATGCACCAGGCGCACATACCAGTGGGAGCCGCGCTGGTAGTCGCCCACGTGTTTGGCTGCGTCATGCGAGATCTCCCAGCCGGTTTGAGCGGGCGTCGCGTCCATTTTTTGAATCACCACGCGGTCCACATGCTCGAGAGCGCCGCCCTGGTTGATCCAGGCCGCAACGGAGAAAGGCCTGTCGCGGTCGAAGTCGCCGGTGTCGCCCAGGATCAAGTGCGTTTCGCCGTTGAACTCCGCTGTTTGGCCCACTTGACCGTTGCCAAACGTCACCTCGCCGCGCACCGTCCGGCCGTGGTAATGGCCGCCGGCGGTGTCGGCCAGGTGCCCATCGAATTCATAGTGTG
Source organism: uncultured Acidobacteriota bacterium (assembly GCA_964533045.1). Taxonomy (GTDB): domain Bacteria; phylum Acidobacteriota; class Terriglobia; order UBA7540; family UBA7540; genus JACQNR01. The sequence goes on from CAZHKT010000006.1 coordinate 34,517, forward strand.
CCACCAAGCCGTTATTGGGCGGGCGGGGAATGGTGTTGAGGGCCGTCCTGACCCAGGTCTCCTGCGCCGCTTTGACCTCAGCTTCCGGTAACGCGGCTTTCACGCGCTCGATGCGCGCGAGCAAGTCGCGCTGCTTTGCCGCCTGCTCTTCGGTGGGCAGCTGGACGAGAGGGTCGGCGTTGCCCAGGAAGCCGTCCAGCCCGCGTTCCGGAATGTTATTGAAGAAAGCGTAGAAGCGGTAAAAATCCTTCTGGCTGAAGGGATCGTACTTGTGATCGTGGCAGCGCGCGCAGCCCATGGTCAGCGCCATGAAGGCGGTGGAAGTGGTTTCGACACGATCCACCACGTACTCATTCTGGTATTCCTCGGGGATCGCACCGCCCTCATAATTGATCATGTGATTCCGGTTGAAGCCCGTCGCTACTTTCTGGTCCAGGGTTGCGTTGGGCAGCAGGTCGCCGGCAATCTGTTCGATGGCGAACTGGTCGAAAGGCATATTGCGATTGAAGGCTCGGATCACCCAATCGCGCCAGGGCCACATGCCGCGCTCGCTGTCGATGTGATAGCCATGGGTATCGGAATAGCGGGCTAGGTCAAGCCAGAAGATCGCCATGCGCTCGCCATAGTGAGGCGAGGCGAGCAGACGGTCCACTTGCTTCTCGTAGGCGTCCGGCGAAGGATCGGCCAGGAAGGCGTCAAGCTCCTGCGGGGTGGGCGGCAGGCCCGTCAGGTCCAGCGAGACGCGGCGCAGCAGCGTGGCCTTGTCGGTTCCGTGGGCAGGCTGAAGGCCTTCCTGCTCCAGTCGCGCCAGTACAAAGGAATCGATCGGCGTCCGCCCCCAACCCTTTTGCTTCACTTCCGGAACGGCGGGTCGAACCGGCGGCTCAAACGCCCAGTGCTGTTCCCACTTGGCACCTTCGTCAATCCACTGCTGAATCAGTTCGATCTGCTTCCCCGTCAGTTTCATGCCGGTGGAAACCGGCGGCATGCGCGTGGCCTCGTCGGGACTGGTGATGCGATGAAAGAGCTGGCTCTTGGCACTGTCGCCGGGGACAATCACGCGATGGCCGTCGCGATCCTCGAAGGCGCCGCCATCCTTCACGTCCAGGCGCAAATCCGCCTGGCGCGTCTGTGCGTCCGGCCCGTGGCAGGCGAAACAATTGTCAGAAAGAATAGGGCGGATGGAGCGATTGAAATCAAGGCGCGCGGCGCCGGCCGAATCCGCCGCCACCCCCGGCAGACTCACCAGCCAGGAAAGAAGAATAGCATGGGGTAGAACAGACGAGCAGAACCCACTGGTCTGCAAAGTCGAACCTCCTGAAATGACCCGCGCCGGCCAAACGCCGAAGCCTTCCGGCCGCTTTCGTCTTGAGAAAAATAACGCCCTGAATCCCTTCTTATAAATACACCAAAACGAAATCCGACGCAACGAGCCTCGCCTAAACTTCTTTCAATTCTTCAGCAGGTCAGAAGAAATGCTCGAAAGGGATGGTACGCCTGGCAGGACTCGAACCTGCGACCTTTTGCTTCGGAGGCAAACGCTCTATCCATCTGAGCTACAGGCGCGTGTTGAGAAGTGTACTGCCCGCTGCGAGTTGCGGTCAAGCCGTGCGAAGTTCCGGTGAAAGGGTCCTGGACTTGCGACGCCGAGGGGTGTGTTTTTTCGCTTCCCGTTCGGGCCACGGCATGGTTAGACTTTGTATCTGGCAGGGAGGCCATTTGTCGCCGAATCACGTGGAGATTTTCGGAGTGCTGGTGCCGCGCATCGTCATCGGTCTGGCGATGGTGTTGATCTACCTTCTGGCGGGCTTCACCGCCCGTCACCTCTTGCTTCGCAACCTGCGCCAACTGGCGGCCAGGTCGGAAACCCCCTGGGACGACGCCGTGGTGGTGGCGCTGCGGGTTCCGCTGACCCTGATGATTCTGGCCTCGGCGGGATGGGTCTGCCTGCAATACCTCCACCTTCCAGCCCACTGGAGCCGTACCATCGATCAAGCCACGCGGGTCGGCTTCATCTTCGCTTTCATCCTGTTTGTGGACCGGCTCGTCCGCGAGTCGGTGAACATTTACCAGCGCCGCCTCGCCGAATTGAACCTCACGCAGGGATTCGTCAGCACCGTGCTCCGTCTGATGGTTTTGCTGCTCGGCGTGCTGGTCCTGCTCGACACGCTGGACATCTCCATTACCCCTATTTTAGCGTCCCTGGGCGTGGGCGGCCTGGCGGTCGGCCTGGCGCTTCAAGGTACACTTTCCAACTTCTTTGCCGGCCTGCAATTGATCAGCACGCGACCCATCCGCGTGGGTGATTTTGTGCGCCTGCAGAGCGGCGAGGAAGGTTTTGTCACCGAGATCGGCTGGCGCGCCACCCTGCTTCGCATGACTCCCAACAATATGGTGATCGTGCCGAATTCCAGGCTGGCGGACAGCATCATCATCAATTTCGATATGCCGGAAAGGGAGCTTTCCGTACCGGTGCAGGTGGGCGTGAGCTACAATTCCGATCTCCCTCATGTTGAGAGAGTCACGATCGAGGTGGCACGGGATGTCCAGAAAAGCGTGGAAGGCGGCGTCCGGGACTTCGAGCCGCTGGTCCGCTATCATACCTTCGATGCCTCCAGCATCAATTTCACGGTGGCTCTGCGGGCGAAGCATTTCACCGATCAGCACCTGCTGCGGCACGAATTCATCAAGCGACTGCACGCGCGCTACCGCCAGGAGGGCATCGTGATCCCCTGGCCCGTGCGCACCCTGGACATTCCCAGGGAGACGCTGCAAGCATTGCGGCAGCCCTCGAAAACCGGAGGGGGCGGCGAGCCATGAGTGAGCCATCGAGCCCCGCCGGCGCTGCTTCGCGCCGGCTGACGCCTATCATCGCCGTCGTGGCGCTCTGCTCGCTGATCAGTGCGGTCGTAGCCTACCGCTTCGGGCTGCGAAAGGGTGCGTCGTTTCCAGCCGCAGCACCGACGACGAGCAGCGGTGCTCCGTGTTCCTCCTATCAAGACGCTGCCGCCCTGGTGGGCAAGGATGCCTGCATCACGGGACGGGTTCTGAACGTGGTGACTTCAAAAGCGGGGAACACGTATCTGGACTTCTGCCAGGATTACCGCACCTGCCCCTTTTCCAGCGTCATCTTCAAGGAAGACCGCGGGCGATTCGGAGACCTGCAGTACCTGCAAGGACGATTCGTGGAATTGCGCGGCCTGGTGAGCACCTACAAGGAACGGCCGCAGATAATCGTTCGCGCGCCGGAGCAGATCAAGCTGCGGCAATAACCCCGTCTTTGAGCTCCGAAGCCTGCCGGCAGGCCCGGCGAAGGATCGGCAGTTCCGACCGACACATGATGGAAGCCCTTCTCCTCCTGCTTTTCGTCTTCCTTCCCGCCCAGGAGGGGACCCGCGCGTCGAACCACGACGAGGCTTCGCGTCTTGTGGCCGAGGGCTTCGCCCAGCTGGAACACCACGAGGCGCAGTCGGCTGAAGCGGCCTTCCGGCAGGCGCTGCGCCTTGCGCCGGAAAGCGGCGAGGCGCACTACGGCCTGGGCATGGCCCTTTGGACTCAGCATCAGTTGGAATCGGCTCAGAAGCAGCTGGAGCGCGCCGTCGAACTCCTCCCCAACGCGGCCGCACCGCACGCCACGCTGGCGGAATTGCTGCTGGCACGGGCCAACCCCGCCGCCGCACGCCCGCGCCTGGAGCGGGCGGTCGAGCTGGACGCGCGGGACGCAAAAAGCCGCTATCGCCTCGCGCTTCTGCTTGCGGATATTGGTGAAATGACGCGCTCGGCCGGGCTGCTGGAGGAGTGCCTCAAACTTAAGCCGGACTTCGACGCGGCTCGCGAACAGGTGGGCTTGCATGCCCTGCGGCGCGGGGACACAGACGCCGCGCTGGCGGAAGCCAACACCATTCTGCGCGCCCGACCGCGCGCCCCAGAAGGGCATCGCCTAATGGCGCTCGCGCTGTGGCGGCAGCGCGACGCGGAGAGCGCCCTCGCCGAGTGCGCCGAAGCCGTGACGGCCGATCCCGCCTCGCCCTCCATGATGGCGCTCGAAGCGATCGGCCTCTGGAAGCTGGACCGCAAGAAGGAGGCGCAGCGCTCGCTGGTTCGAGCCGCAAGGGTCCAGCCGCAGATCACCAAGAGCGAGGTTTTTTGCCGCCTCATCCTCTGCGATGCTCCCGACATCGCCCTGGTCAACGACTTCCTGAAGCGGAACCGCTGGGCCGTCGCGCCTCCGCCAGCGCCGTAGCGCGCGGCGGCTTTTCACCCGCGGCCGGCCGACGACGGCGGGAACGGTTTTGCCCCACGCCCCTGGTTCTGGTAGAATCCCGCCGCTTGCAGCGAGGGCAAGGATTAACGCGCGAGAGGAGACGCTATGGGCTATCTCGACAAGCTGGACCTGGACAAGAAGATCGAATCCAAGGAAGAGTACGAGGAGTTGCTCGAGGAATACCAGTTCAAGCTGCTGAAGCTGCAGCGCAAGATCATCGAGGAGAAAGTCGCCGTCTGCGTGGCCTACGAGGGTTGCGACGCGGCGGGGAAGGGCGGCAACATCAAGCGTCTGACGGAAGCGCTCGACCCACGGGGCTATGAGGTGCACGCCATCGGCGCGCCCTCGCCCGCCGAGAAGTCGGCCCACTACCTGCGCCGCTTCTGGTTGCGCATCCCGGCGCGGGGCCGCATCGGCATCTTCGACCGCACCTGGTACGGGCGCGTGCTGGTGGAGCGCGTGGAGAAGTTCGCCACCAAGGAAGAATGGAGCCGCGCCTACCGCGAGATCAACGAGTTCGAGCGCCAGCTGACCGACGACGGCATGGTGCTGGTGAAGTTCTGGATCCATATCTCCAAGAAGGAACAGTTGGAGCGCTTCAAGAAGCGCGAGGCCGACCCCTGGAAGAACTGGAAGCTGACCGAGGAGGACTGGCGCAATCGCGAGAAGTGGGACAAGTACATCGAGGCGCTGGAAGACATGTTTGCGAAGACGGACACCGAATACGCGCCCTGGACCATTATCGAAGGCAACTGGAAGTGGTGGGCGCGCGTCAAGGCGCTGAAAACGGTCGTCAATCGGATTGAAGCGGTGTTGTGACGCCGGTCTGCGACCCGCGTCGTGCCGGACAGGGATCGGGCCCATGGGAGGTGGTCACCCCCCCGGGCCCGAGATCTGGAACGGCGCGGCGGCAATCGCTTGACATCAGCCGTCACGTCCCCTAGCATGAGGCTTCACAGATTCCCTGTGACGAACTTCCCGTTGAGATACTGCTGGTGAGAATCGAACTCAAGTTTTCGGACGACATCCCCATCCTCCGCCTGAGCGGCCGTTTCATCGCGGGCGGCGACGGACCCTTCCTCCGCCAGAAGGTCATCGATCTGATCGAAGCGGGCACGCGCAAGCTGGTGATTGACTTCCAGGAAGTGCCTTATCTGGATTCCACCGGCTTGGGATTTCTGGCGGGCAGTCAGAAGGTGGCGCAGACGGCGGGCGCCACCATTGTGCTCGCCGCCCTCAACCAGCATGTCCGCAAGGTGCTCGACACGGCGCAACTGGCGCAGTTCTTCCGCCAGGCGGCGGACGAAGCTGCCGCGCTCGCGATGTTGAAAAAGGTCCCCGCCGTGGCCCCCGGCGCCGAGGCCGCCACGCCTCCCCTCGCTGCCGGCAAGACGCCTCGCGGCCGCAAGCGCGCCGAGCACAAAGACTCCCACGGTCCCTGAAGAGACTCCGGCCCATCGAGGTGCGGGGCGCGGCGCTACTGGGTCTGGATCAGCCCGCGCTTGACGGCGTAGAGCACCAGCTCGGCCGTGCGGTGGACCCCCAGCGTTTCCATCACGTGAGCGCGGTGCACGGCGACCGTATTCACACTGATATTCAGCAATTGGGCTATCTCTTTATTGGATTTACCTTCAGCGATCAGCTGCAGGACTTCCTTTTCGCGCAGCGTGAGCTGCTCGTAGGGGTCCTGGGTGGCGTTTTCGAACGATCCGGCCTTCAGGCTTTCGATCACAATGTTGGAAATGCCCGGGCTCATGTAGGCGCCGCCCTCGGCCAACGCGATCACGGCGCGCGTCAGGTCGACCTCGATGGCGTTCTTGAGCAGATAGCCCTTGGCGCCCACTTCGAAGGCCTTGCGCACGTAGGCCGGGTCGGAGTGCATGCTGAGCACCAGAATCTTGGTGTCGGGATTCTCCTTCAGGATTTCGGCGCTTGCCTCAATCCCGCCCAGCTCCGGCATCGAAAGGTCCATCACCACCACATCGGGATGATGTTCCCGCGCCAGTTTGACGGCGCCCAGCCCCGTGCTGGCCTCCCCGACCACCGCAATCCGCGGGTCGTCTTCCAGGATTCTTCGAAAGCCCTGGCGCACCAGAGCATGATCATCGGCCAGAATGACGCGAATCTTCTTTTCGGTCATGATAGGGTCACCTTTTCGGTTATGGTTCGGGCTGGCGCCCGCTTGAGCGGAATGCGGACGCGCACTGTGGTGCCGTGCCCGGGAGCGCTTTCCAGGGTCAGTTGGGCGTTCAGATGCTGGGCGCGTTCGCGCATGCCCATCAGGCCCACGCCTTCGCCCGAGACGCGGTCCATCTCACCGTCCGGGTCAAATCCCGCGCCGCGGTCGGAAATTTCCACACAAAGTTCGGTCGCCGATTCCTCCAGCTTCACCCAGGCTTCATCCGTCTTCGAGTGGCGGGCCACGTTGGAGAGCGCTTCCTGCACGATGCGGTAAACGTGAATGGCATCCTCGGCGGGGAAGTATTCGTCCGTCATATGACCCTCGAAGTGGACGTCAATGCCCGTCTGACGGGTGAATTGCAGGGCCAGCCATTCCAGGGTATGCTCGAGCCCGAAGTCGTCCAGAATCGCGGGACGGAAGATCTGTGACCCGCTACGCACCGTCTGCAGCGTTTCTTCCACAATCTTCTTGACCTGCTCCACTTCCTGAATGAACGGGGAATCCTTGGCCAATCCTTGCTGCCCGGCGCGGCCCAGCATGGTGCCGATGGCGGTCAGGATCTGGCCGAATTCATCGTGCAAGTCGCGGGCCACTTGCCGCAGGGTTTCCTCCTGAATTTCGATGAGCTTCCAGGAGAGTTTGCGCAGCTGTTCGGACTGGACCTTGAGCTGGTCAAGAAGCCGGGCGTTCTTCAAAGGGCCGAGCGTGGCCTCGACAATCTTGGAGGCCAGCCGGAGGTCCTCCTCGCGGGCGGGTGCGGCGCCCGGTTCCTCCGCCACTACAAACACTCCGAACAGCGCCCCCCCCAGCACCAGGGGAATCCCCCTCGCCGCCTCGCCGGGCACGGGGGCATTTCGCCCCGCCGCCCACTCATCCCGCCGGGGGAGCAAGTGCGAGAGATTCGAAACCGGTTCGCTGCCGGTGGAGGCTTCCAGGCTGAATCGGTTTCCCTCCGCATGGTAGCGGTAGAACGCTACGCGATGCGTTCCCAGGGCGCGGCTCAACTGCTCGCAACCGTCCTGAAGCACCTTGCGCGGTTCCTGCTCCTGGCTCACAGCGCTGATGGCCTCAAAGAGGACGGCCAGTTGGCGGTTCTGAATCTGAAGCTGCTCGGCCAGATGCTGGAGTCGCGCAAAAGTCTTGCGGTTGGCCTGCAAGGTGTAGAGGCCTGTACCCAGGGCGACCAGGAAGAAAATCCCGATCACCAGCAGCATGTCGCGCTGCACCTTGCTGTAAACCTCGGTGATGCGCCGCCCGGCTTCGGCCTGGGCCTCGTCGTTGAGCGTCAGCAGGCTCTGGATCAGCCGCGACATGATCTCGCGCTTGGTTTCAAGTTGGGAGCGGATCACGTAGCGCGCCGTGTCTTCGTGGCCCTGGTCGGCCAGGGTGAAGGCCATATCCGCCGTTTCCCAGAAATCTTTGGTAACGTCGCGCAACTGGGCCCGCTTTTCGTTGCCGGCGGGGGTGGTGGCGGCATACTGGGCTTCTTGCTCAAACGCTTGCGTCATCTCTTCCTTGACCCGCGTGTACTCGCCGCGCCAGTAGCCGATGGGATAGCGGCTCTCCGGCAAGGTCATGTCGCGCAGGGAGGTGGCCAGATAGAAAGTATGTTCCTGAAGCTGCTGCAATTGGATGGAGGCCAGCCGGTTGCGTTGCACGACGTTGGTCTGGAAATCCTCCAGCCGCCGGATCTCACGAATCACATAAAAGGCGAATACCCCGAAGATGGACAAAGTAATCAACAACCCAATACCCAGACGCCGCGAGGGCGAGGGAATCTGGCTCAGAAGGTCGTGTTGAGTCGGCGCTCGAGACATGCCTTCGCTAACAATACCTCAGCCTCGCGGGCAGGGCAATAAGCCTGATACTCCAACACGCTCGCGCCGACGTTGGCACTTGGTCGCGTTTTCGATTGCAGGCCAATTCCTTGTCCCGACGGAGGTCTAAACGCGGACGGAAGTCATTGGGATCCCCGCTTGACGAGTACAACAGAGGGGGGAGAGAATACGCGAAAAGACACGAAAGGTCTCGAGGACAAACGGCATGGAGAGCTTCCCAGGAGCCGTTCGTTTTCAGCATTCCTTTTGTGACGCCGTAGCCCACCGCGAGTTTGTCCGTCCACCATCCGAGTCATCATCAGGACACTGCCGGTGCCAGAGCACGGAGGTCTCTGGAGCGGCTTGTGACACGAGGCGGTACAAAAAAGCATGCACGCTCTTAGAAGCTGCTCTCACAGCTTACGTTCAACGTGTTCTCCTATTGAGAATTACAAAGCATAGTGACGTTTCTTGCTGTGGCGCTGGTGTCCCCACCGGCGCTTACGGCGATGAGGCCAGCGTCGCCGCAGCGGTTCATTGTCACTATATTGTGAAAACGTCATTAGGCAAATTCAAGAGGGAGGAAATCGACTACGAAAACTACCACTCTGATTCTATGGGCGTTAGTAGCTGCTTGTCTGAGTCCGAGGCCGGCCTCTGCTCAAGGGGGACCTTGCGGTCGCACACGTTATGTCTATACCGTCCAATGCCAGTGTGGGGGTGCGGCCGCTGCCGATCTGCGTTCAAAATGGCGCGGTGTGAAGCGCCGTATTTCTCACGAAGCCGAACGTCACCTCTGGGCCGATGCTTCTCCTCCAAGCTTTCCTTCAATGAGGCACTTCCCAACCGTGCCAGGTGTTGCATTGTTCGCACCGGGCCACTCGGGTATGATGTCGGTCGGTTCGCTTTAGACCTGAATGTGGGTTTGCGTGGACCGCCGCAGACGCGAGAGAGGAACCGAATGTTTGCAGAAGAGTACGTGCCCCGGGTGCTGCGAGTTGGGGTAGGGACGCTTCTCTTGGGTGTCGCGCAACTGCTTGCGCAGCATTCGGTAGAACAGCATCCCCCGCAAAAAATTGACGACTACATTCGTGCTCTCGACGACCCCGCGCGCGCGGCCTGGCAGCAGCCCGATCAGGTGGTGGCGATGCTCGACCTGAAGGCGGACGACGAAGTCGCCGATATCGGGGCGGGATCCGGCTATTTCACCCTGCGGCTGGCGAAGGAGGTCGGCCCGACGGGCAAGGTTTATGCCGTGGACACCGAGCAAAAGATGCTCGATTTGATCGAGCGCCGCGCCGAGCAGGAAAAGGTGGAAAATATCCAGACCGTTCTTGCCGCGCCGGACGACCCGCATCTGGGCTCGGCTTCGGTGGACTTGATCTTCATCTGCAACACGCTCCACCATATCGAGAAGCGGCCGTCCTACTACAAGCTCCTTCTGCGCGCCTTGCGTCCGGGCGGACAGCTGGTGATTGTCGATTTTCACAAGCGCGACCTGCCCGTCGGCCCGCCGGTGGAGATGAAGATTGACAAGCGCGCGTGTATCAAAGAGATTGAGGCCGCCGGCTTCCGCCTGGCGAAGGACTACGACCTTCTGAAGTACCAGTATTTCCTGGTGTTTGAAATCGCCGAGTGAGGCGATGGCGCGCCGGGCTTCGGCCCGGCAAGCGCCGCACCGCGGCGTCCGGCGCCTTGACCTTCGCCACGCCGGATGTTACTTTGCCATCTTCACTTCCACCGCATGGGAATTGGGGAACATCCTCGCGCCCTTTGGGCCTGCCGGCTGGCGTTTTTGGCGCTCGTCGCTGTCTCGTTCAGCCTGCCGGCCGGGGCTCAGTCCAACACCCGCTTGGTCCTTTCCAGCGGCTTGGGCGTGCCAGGGCGGCAGGGGTTTGCCTTCGGCCCGTTCAGCAATCTGGCCATGAACAATTCCGGTCAGATTGTTTTCCTGACGCGCCTGCGCGGTTCAAAGGCGGAGGTCCGCGCGGTGGTCAAGTCGCAGGGCATCTCGTTCGAAGTAGTGGCGTTTGAAGGTTTAAGAGCTCCGGTCCCGGGCACGAATTATGCATCCTTCAGCGCCCCCAGCCTAAATGATGCTGGCCAGATTGCCTTTTCCGCGATCCTGAACGACGAGACGCCGATTTCGGCCGTGGTGCGCGTCGGCAGTGAGGGGGCTCAGGCCATCGCGACCACGCGGATGGCGGCGCCGGGAAGTGCGGACGGGACGTTCCTGGAATTCTCCGCGCCAGTGATCACTGCGGCGGGAAACATTGTTTTCGGGGCGCGCGTCGGCGGCAGAACGCCGTCGAGCGGGTTGTATCTGTGGACTCCGCACGGAATTTCTTCGGTGGCGCTTCCGGCCGGCCTTAGCCCCAGACCGGCCGATTTGCTAGTGCCCGGTTACGCCCGAGTGGACGAGATGATTTTCGTCCCGCGCGGTTCGCCCGCCGACGCCGCCACCGAGCAGATTTTCCGCACCATTGCCGGCCAGAGCTACGAGGAACTCCGGACGTCGTTGAAGGAGACCGATGTCGCGGAGATTCTGGCGGGGCGGGTGGGTGAAGCGCCCATCCCGCTGGTATTCGTCCTGGCCGAAGGGGATAGCATCCAGACGGCCATGCTCCGGGGAGATCCCACCGCCTCTATCCGGGCCAAGAAAACCGCCAAGTCCCCGCCCGTCGAACTGGCTCGCATTCAGGGCCAGACCGCAGGGCCGCGCGGGAACATCATCCTGGCCGCTGCGACTCTCCGGAACCCGAACGATCTGGCGCTCTACTGCTACTGTGAGGCGGAATTGGTGCGCCTGACCTCGCCCGAGGAATTCCTGTCCGTCACCGAGGCGGCGCCCGGCCGGCCGATCATTTCTCTTGCCAGTGATGGCCGCCGCAACGTCGCCTTCATCGTCCCCGCCGAATTCGGCAGCGATGCCACCTCGATTTTCGTCGTTTCGATTCCCCAATAAGCCACCAGCGACCGAGGCACAGCGAAACTGAATCATTAAGCCACGGCGGCGATTGTTCCATCTCTCCGCACCCCGGCGCTGCTTAGACCACCAGTTTCCACGGCGCGCGGTATTCCCGGTCAAGTAGTTCTTGCGCCCTGGCGCTGCCAGCGGTCATCTTCTGTGCGGCCGCGTCCCACACGATGCGCTCTTGCGTGCGCAGGGCGATATTGCCCAGGAAGCACGCGCTCGACGTGCGATGGCAGTTTTCGATGTCCGATGCGGGCAGCTTTCGCGTGCGCATGCACTCCAGCATGTTGGCGGCGTGGATTTCGAGGCCGTCATCCACCTGGCTCATGTGGACCGAAGCGGTGCGGCCCACCTCGCGGTCGCGATACTTGGCGGGCTCAGGATAGACCTGGAACCCGCTGCGATCCACAAATAGTGTCCCATCGGTGCCGTGGAATTCCGTCCCGCCCCCTTTGCCGTACATCGAATTGCTATTGCACAGGCGGTTTTCGTAGGTACAGAGGAACCCCGGATACTCGAAGGTGATTTGAAGGACTTCGGGCACGTCGCTGTTGTCTTTCAAATAGACTTTCGACCCGGAAGCGGTGACCGCCATGGGGCCGTCCACTTTCATGGCCCAGTGCACGATGTCGAGCAGGTGCACGCACCAATCGCCCACCCAGCCGCCGGCATAATCGTAGAAATAACGGAACGTCGCCCAGCGGTCACCCAGAATGCCAAAACGGTTGACGTTGAAGGGAACTTTGGGCGCCGGTCCCAACCAGAAATCCCAGTCGAGCCCCGGTGGTGGGTCGCTATCGGGCGGGTTGCCGATACCCTCAGGGTAGATGTTGGCGTAATTCCACGTCTTGGCGAAGGTCACTTTGCCTATAACGCCATCCTGGACTGCTTCCACAGCTTTCTGAAAATGGCGATTTGAGCGTTGCCAGGTGCCGCACTGCACCACGCGCTTGTACTTCCGCGCAGCTTCCACCATCTTCTTGCTCTCTTCAATCGTGGTCGCGGTGGGTTTTTCCGTGTAAACGTCCTTGCCCGCCTGGCAGGCCATGACGGTGGGCAAGGCGTGCCAATGGTCGGGCGTGGCATTGATGACCATGTCGATGGACTGGTCGTCGAGAAGATGACGAAAATCCTTGTAGCCCTTTACCGCGCCGCCCGCCGCCGCCAGTCCCTTGGCGAGATTCGGTTCGTACACGTCGCAGATGGCAACCGCCTCGACGCCCTGATCGAGGAAATACTTCATGTTGCTCACGCCCTGCTTGCCGGAACCGATCAGGCCCAGGCGGATGCGGTCGTTGGCGCCGAGGACCTTGTTGGTGCTCACGCCCGCCATGGAAACGCTCGTGGCCGCCGCCGTCATCGCAGCCCGCTTCATAAAATCGCGCCGGTTAATCTCCCGAGTCATGAGTGCTCCTTTCAAGTCGTCGTGGCAGGCCTGGTGTCCACGCTGGGCGGCCACAAGGGCCGTCCCTGCGTTCTGTCTCGGCCGGCATGCAGCCGCCGCTGTACGGCGCACCCCCTCAGAGCGGGTCGCCCCGACGGCGCGGCTCACAGACCCGCGCAATAGCCGCGCATTATACGTTCAGCCCAAAAATTCTGAAACTTCTTTCCCTTCCAATCATCGGAATAGTTGGAGCCTCTGGAACGTCGCGTCGCCCCATGGCGGCGCAAAGCTGCCGCTTCGGTGGGTAAGGTGAAAGAACCGTGAATTGCCGCGAAGTGGTGCGTCAGCTCTCGGATTACCTCGACGGCCAGCTCGAATCGGCGCTGGCGCGCGAACTCGAACAGCACCTTGCCGCCTGCCGCGACTGCCGGATCCTCGTCAGTACCCCGCGCAAAACCATCGAGATTTACTGCAACGCCGAACCCCAGCCGCTGCCCTCCGGTATCCACCAGCGCCTGATGGAAGCCCTCAGAGGGAAATTCCGCGCGTAGGGGCAGGCCTGGTGCCTGCCCGGCGCGGCCACACGGGCCGTTCCTAATTAGGATTACAAAAGCGAGTGACGCTGCCCTTTGGAGCGATGCTGCCAGCCGGCGCTACAGTCCTGGTCCTGACTTCATTCTGTAATACTCATTAGATTCTGCCGCCGGCGGCCGAAAGAGGCAGACCGATGCGGTTAGTGGTGGGGCGGCAGGTTGCCGCTCCCGGGCGATCCCGCCCCAGACGAGAAACCGCAGCGTCGCGGGGCATAGGCGCGCGATCGTTTCCCCGGGGAAGGGGCCAGTGGCAGGGTCGCAGCAAGCTGCTCCCCTGCTCATGACCGGTGCTCAGGCCAGTTTGGTTTTCGAAATCGGCAGTTCGCGAATGCGTTTGCCGGTGGCGGCGAAGATGGCGTTGCAGATGGCAGGAGCGATAACCGGCACGCCGGGTTCGCCCACGCCTGCGGGCGGCGCCGTGCTCTCGACGATATGGACGTTGATCTTCTCCGGTGCGTCCTCCATTTTGCAGACCAGGTAATCGCCGTAGTTCGACTGATCAACCACCCCGTTGGTCACGGTGATTTCGCTCATCAGCGTCAAGCTCGTTCCGAAGACTGCCGCGCCTTCGAACTGGTTCAAGATTGTGTCCCGATTGACGAAGGTTCCGGCATCGAGCGCGGTGTCAATCTGCTTGATGCGGACTTTGCCCTTGTCATCCACGGCGACGCGGGCCACGGTGGCCACGTAGGTCAGGAAGCTGCGATGGAAGGCGATGCCCATGCCTTCGCCCCTGACCTTAGGGCGTTTGCCCCAGCCGGCCATCTCGGCGGCCTTCTGCGCGACGTGCCGCAGGCGTGCCGTATCGAGCGGATAGTCCTCATAGGACCCATTCATGTTGGGATAGTCGGGGGGGAGCAGCTTGCGGTCAACAATACGGTCCGGCCCGAGCAGCGCCAGCATGTATTCGAGCGAGTCGCGTCCGGCGGCGTGCGCCAGCTCGTCGGCGAAGCAGTGAATGGCAAAGGCGTGATAGATATTCGCCACGGAGCGGAACCAGCCGATGCGCACGTGGTTGAGCGCCTCGCCGTTTTCGACCCGGTGGTTCGGAATATCCCACGGCGCATCGGTCCAGCCCAGGCCCAGCTCAAAGGCATTACTTTGCCGGGTGGTGGCGTCGAACGTGGCGAACAGGGAGGGGAAGACGGAGCGCTGCAGCCACGCCGTGGGCAAGCCGTTCGGCCCGAGCTTGGCCTTCATATACATGGCCGCGACGGAGTGGTAGTAATCAAACCTGATGTCGTCCTCGCGCGTCCAGACGACCTTGACGGGCTTGCCGGCCTTCTTCGAGAGAACGGCCGCTTCCGCCACAAAGTCGGGCTTCGATTTGCGCCCAAAGCCCCCGCCCAGCAGGGTGACGTGACAGGTGACATCTTCCTTCTTGATGCCGAGCACGCTAGCCACCGTTTCTTGAACCTGCTGCGGGTCCTGTGTGCAGGCCCAGGCTTCCACCTTGCCGTCGCGGAAGTCTGCGACCGCAACGGGCGGCTCCATGGTGGCGTGCGCCAGGTGCGGTGCGTAGTACTCCGCTTCGATAATCGTGCCACCCTTGGCGAACTCCGCGTCCACGTTGCCCACGTCGCGGAAGACCTTGCCCGGTTGGCGCGCGGTGGCTTCCAATTGCTGGCGGTATGCGGCGGAGTTATAGGAAGCGTTCGGTCCGTTGTCCCATTCCACCTTCAATTTCTCGCGGCCCTGAATGGCAGCCCAGGTGTTCTCGGCCAGCACGGCCACGCCGCCCAGCGGCTGGAAAAGGTATGGCGGCTTGAAGGGATCGATCGTGGCCGTGCCCTTAACGCCAGTCACCCGCAGCGTTTCCTTGTCGTCGTAGGACTTGAGTTTCCCCCCAAAGACGGGTGGACGTGCGATGGCGGCATAAAGCATGCCGTCCACTTTGGCGTCCATGGCGAAGCCGGCTTTGCCCGTGATGACGTCCTTCAGATCGTAAAGACTCGTCGACTTGCCGATGTAGCGCCAGGCGCTGCGAGGCTTCAACTTGATGGATTCCTTGGCAGGGATCGGCAGCTTGCCAGCGTCCGACGCAAGCTCTCCAAAGCCGAGTTTCTGCCCGGTCTTCTTGTGTACGACGGCGTGCAGCCTGGCTTCGACCTCGCTTGCCGGACAGTTCCATCTCTGCGCGGCGGCCTGTTCCAGCATGGTGCGCGCCGTGGCCCCGGCCTGGCGCATCACTTCGAAAAAGTCGCGGAC
>CAZHKT010000007.1:0-12241 GCA_964533045.1 uncultured Acidobacteriota bacterium
AAAGCGGTACGTGAGCTGGGTTCAGAACGTCGTGAGACAGTTCGGTCCCTATCTGGTGTGGGCGCAGGAGATTTGAGGGGGGTTGTCCTTAGTACGAGAGGACCGGGATGAACAGACCTCTTGTGTACCAGCTGTCACGCCCGTGGCACGGCTGGGTAGCGAAGTCTGGAAGTGATAACCGCTGAAAGCATCTAAGCGGGAAGCACGCCCCAAGATCCGATCTCCCAAGTTTGAGCGTTCCGCAGCTACGCGGAATGCGATCTCTATGAAGGGCCGTCGAAGACGACGACGTCTATAGGCGAGATGTGTACGTGCAGTAATGCACTGAGCTGACTCGTCCTAATCGCCCGTTCGGCTTGACCATAAATCTGCTCAATATACGCGGCGCAGCGCGCCGCCCAGGGGTCCGGTGTCAGGCTCCAGGGGTCAGGGTCCAACCCTTTCCTCGCTGCCTGGCTCCCCGTCCCATCGCCTTCTTGAAACCGACGACACCGCACTGTCAGAATCGCCTTGTAGCGCAGCGCCCGCCTTCCGGCATTGCGGCTCTTCCGCCGCGAGGCCCGTCGGGCCGCGCGGCTTCTCGAAAATCCGCAGGGCGGCAAAGCGAGCCCGGCGCTACAGGGTCCAACAAGTTTCCGGCGATCATACCGGAGGGGCGACACCCGTTCCCATCCCGAACACGGAAGTTAAGCCCTCCAGGGCCTATGGTACTGCGCGCGAAAGTGCGTGGGAGAGTCGGTCGTCGCCGGGATAAATTTGAAAATGGCTCCGAGTTCATCTCGGGGCCATTTTCGTTTTCGGGCGTCGCTTTTTCTGACACCCAACACCTGGTACCTGACACCTGCTCTTCCCCCCTGACACCTGGCACCCGAAACCCAACACCTGTCTTTCCCCCCTTTTGCTTTTGTGGATGGTCATTGCGAGTGTGGTGCGTCGCAGATAACGATTCCATCGCGGGGCGCCGCGTAGCGGCGGCCTTCAGGCCGCCACCCGTACGTGTCGCCCTGAAGGGCGACGCTACGTCCCGCTCGGCCGAAACCACGGAGGAGACCACGAAGGACATCCCCCATTGTAAAGAACCGTTGGACGCTAGAATGATCTTCATGAATGGAGCGGAGATCATTTTCGAAGCTGAGGAATCGCCGGAGGGCGGCTTTGAGGCGCGTGCCCTGGGGCACGCCATCTTCACGGAAGCGGACAGCCTCGATGAACTCCGCCAGATGGTGCGCGATGCGGTGCGCTGTCACTTCGACGCCGAAGCATCCCCCGGCTCATTCGCGTTCACCATTCATAATTCAGAACTCATAACTCTGCATTTTCTGGCCCCCGCACCTGGCTCCCCTGTTCCTCCCCCCTCGTCACTGCTTCTCTGTGCACTGTCCACTCACCACTGTCCACTGAGCCGGCCCCTGACACCTCGCGCTTGCACTTCAAGCGCTCTTGAGGTATGCCCATTTTCTCAATATCCCGGTTATGGCCCGGCGCAATAAGTTCTGATGCGTGCGGTCCGGGAAAAGCCGCGGACCTGAAGGACGCAGGTCCGCGCTACTTGCTTTTCTGTCCCCTGTGCACTTTCCACTGCCTTCTTGCTTTTCCCCCGCCCCGGGTGTATACCTCCTGCGTTTATATTCCGGAAATCGATGACCGCACACCCCGACAAGTCGGGGTGTGCGCCACTCCCCGGTCAATGCATCATGCGAATTGGCCGTGGCTACCCGCTGCAAGGGAGCATTGAAATGCCGAACGATCCCACGGTAGCGCCAAGAAACCAATGGATAAACTTCCTGCCGATCCTGACGTTTGCACTGATGGTAGGCGTGCTGGCCTACGCCGAAGAACAACATCAATATAAGCTGGCGATATGGCAGCGCGCTCTGGTGGGCGTGCACCTCGTTGCCTTCTATTGGATTTCCATTCGTATGGTGCTCAGGAAACATTTGAATAAGGCCATCATTCTCCTGGTGATCTTTCCCGCCACTGCGGTCATTACTTACGTCGTTTTGTTATTCCTGCGGCCACGAGTGCCCGCAGTTGGCGCATCCGCGGGTGGCGCCGAGATCGTTGTGTGATGTCAGGGAGCGGCAACGCACTGAATAGGTGTTCGGCACTGGGCCAATGGCTTGCGCGGCGCGCTTCGTGGATCGCAGACATGGAAGACCCACGTTTGCGCCACCCTCGGTGAATTTCCATTACGAATTGACCGGGGCCACAACTCCGGTGCCTGACGGCAAGCGGCGCAGATTCCAGGGAGAGGATCATGGACCACTCATACGTGCGGGTCGTTTCCGTCCTGCTGATTGTGGCAGGAATAGGATGTTCAAATACCAGAAATAAGCTCATGGGTACCTGGCAAGCCCAGGACCGAAACGTCATCATCCGTTTTGACGCGGAAGGGCGGTTCCTGCAAGAGAGTGATCTTGCCCGATTCCGCGCGCCCTGGACGCTGGAGGGTGGGTCGACGATTGTGACGAAGGGTTACGAGTTTTGTTCCAATTGCGCGCATCCCGACTTCACAGTGACGAACCGCCGTCTCAAGGTGAGCTTTGCAGGAGATGTGCTCACCCTGACCGACATGACATCGGGCGGAGCGACGAGCTACCGGAAGGTTGCAGATGGCGCCCTATCCTGGAATCCCAGCGGTCCGCCCAACGCAGTTGAATTTGAGAGGAAACATTGACACCTGCCGGTGGCGGGTCGCCCACCAAATAAGTTAGGGGTGCCCCATCCTTGCGAACTGTGCAAGGGTGGGGAATTGAAGAAGTTTCTCGGGAGCCGGCAACCGCCCCACCCTTCGATGCCGCCGAAGGATGGGGCACCCGGCCCCTGGCTGGACAGAAACTCAATGGACCAGCAGGCGGCAGCCACGGCACGGGTTTTGTGCCGTGGGGTTTGGGGCGTAGCCGGGACCCCGCGGTCCATGACGAACACGAATTGACTTTGGCTATCGCTGGCAGGTTCACGGAGTGTTGGTCAGGCACGATGGAAGGCGTTTCGAAGCCTGGAGAATCCGAACCCGCCCCCGGGGAGCGCGCCGAGCGCAGGAAGGTGGACCGCCGCCCGGAGCGTCCCCACCGGCTCAAGCGGCGCATCGGTGAGCGCCGGGGCGAGCATCCGCCCGCTCCGGACACCCCCGCCAGAAAAAAGCGTTAACACGGCAGTTCCCGCCGGCGGGTGCGGCAAGCGGCGCCCCTACAATTCGCCTTCCTTCATAGCACGCAGGGTTTGAGAGGTGATGAAGAGGTTGGCCATCCAATCCAGGAACTGATCGTCTTTGGACTCGCGTTCTTCGCGGCGGGGGCTGACGGCGCGAAAGCGAATCTTGCCGCCGGAACGCAGGAACAGCAGCTTGCGAAGCTGGCGCTCGATGCCGGAATGGAGCTTGCCGCTTTCCCGAATCAGAGCGTCCCAGTCGGTGAGCGCCGTCATCAGGGCGTAGGCGCGGCGTTCGGTGTGGCCGGCGTCGAGCGCGTCGGTGGGTTCGGCCGCCGCCAGCAGCGCCTGCAGCCGTCGCGACTCCCAATCGGCTTGGGCGCGAAACAATCTCAAGCGCCGCCAGACGAGGTCCGCCAGACGCGCCACGATCTGGCCCTCCTCGGGATCCCTCGGAACAAAGGTGTGGAGAAAAAGCAGCCGGTGCCGCGCCAGTTCTTCCGGATTCTCGCCCAGCCGACGGACCGAATCCTCGAAGTGCAACGCGAACAGGCCGTGGCGCAGGGCGTTGAGCCGGGCATGCGCATTGCCTTCGGGGGAGCGCCGGGCGGCGATGGCTTTCTGAAGATTGGCGCGGCTGGCGGCTTGGCGGCGCGCGGTGGGGCGGTAGAGCACCGCGTTGCCCACGGCGCGGGCCTTCTGCAGGTTGGCGCGGCGGGCGGCGAGCGCCCGCTCCGAGAGGCGGTAGGGGCGGCGGGCCGGGATGGCGGGGACAGTCTCCATGGGCTAGACATATAGCATAGCGGAGTAGGCTTGTCAAGGGGTGGGCGCGACGGGCCGTGCGCCGCCCGCGGCACGAGAAGGCCCGCGCCAGCTTGCGGAAAGTCGAACTTGAGTTTTTGCTTTCAAGTAAGCTAAGATTTCGGTCGATTAAGCAATATTCGAGGTGTCCTAATGTCCCTAGAGGAACGGGTGTCGAAAATCAAAGCGCTCGAAGGGATTCGGAAATCGCGGGTGTTGACCTATGTCACCGGGGACAGGGGACCCGATCTCCAGACGAGAATCGGAATGGATATTATCCCTCTATTCTATGATGTCTTGGCTCGCATGGGGAAGCAGCAACAAATCGACCTGTTTATTTACAGCACAGGCGGCGTGACAATGGCCGCATGGGGGCTGGTAAATCTCTTGAGGGAGTTCTGCGACAGGCTGGCCGTTTTGGTCCCGTTCAGGGCATACAGCAGCGCTACTCTAATCGCTTTGGGGGCGAACGAGATTGTTATGAGCAAGATGGGTCAGCTCAGCCCCGTAGACCCGACGGTAAGCTCTCCATTTAATCCAACCCTTTTGAGCGACGTGCCGGGGACTCCTCCCAACTTTCTCCCACTTAGCGTCGAGGACGTCGTGTCTTTCATGGACTTGGTTCGAGACGAGGCGAAGATTAGTGGCGAGGCCCATATGGCCGAAATCATGAAGGTGTTGGCGTCTGATGTTCGGCCGATTGCATTGGGCAACGTGTATCGAGCCAAACAACAGATTGGCATGCTCGCACGCAAACTGCTGAGCTTCCACATAGACCCAGACCGAGAGCAGAGTCGGATTAACCACATTGTTGAGACCCTGACGCGAAAGCTGTATTCTCACGACTACTTGGTAGGCCGAAGAGAAGCGAAAGAGCAAATCGGACTCCAAGTTGAGAATTGCTCGGAGGACCTTGAATCCGCGATCATGGCGTTGTACGATGTTTATGCGGGGGATTTGGAGCTTGGTACGGCCTTCAACCCCGATGTGGTCTTAGGAAATCAGAGTACCAAGGTAATTGAGTTCGACAGAGCATTCATCGAGAGTTCCGACTGCACATACGTTTTCCATACGAAGCGGGAAGTTAAGCGGGTCAAAGCCACCAAGGAAGGTTTCCAACTTGAGGGATTCCAGCATCGAACTCTCGAGGATGCGTGGCGAATCCAAGCCCGGAAAGCCGCTTAGCCGGAGTCACATATGAATTTCGAAGATTTGCACGTTGTAACGACCGACGGCACCGCTGGACTCGGCACTGCCAGCCAGCTAGTGGGGGGCACTGCTCTTTCAATCGCCACCGCCGACCTAAATCTCACATCATTGGCGCCTAGCCGTATCCTGCGCGTGCGGCGTCGGGAACTGTGGACTTCTGAAGTCTCAATGAACCAGCCTCCTCGCATGGAGAAGAAAAAGAGGACTGGTGGTGCCCAGCGAAGGGATCGAAGGCACCGACAGACTCCCGCCTAGCCGCGAGTTGCGGGTAGAACGCCTTTTGTGAGACCCAGCCGGTTCCCCAGTATTCATCCCGCCCAAAGGTGAATCCTACTTGTACGCCGGAATTCCCGTTGCCCGCTCGCCGATGATGAGGGTATGGATATTGTGCGTGCCCTCGTAGGTGAAGACCGACTCCAGGTTGCACATATGGCGGAAGATGGGGTACTCGTCGGCGACGCCGTTGGCCCCCAGAATATCGCGCGCGGCGCGGGCGATATCGAGCGCGATCTTGACGTTATTGCGCTTGAGCATGGAGACGTGGGCGTGGTCGGCGCGGCCCTGGTCCTTCAAGCGGCCGACGTGCAGAGCGAGCAACTGCGCCTTGGTAATCTCCGTCACCATATCGGCGAACTTGGCCTGCACGAGCTGATGTGAGGCGATGGGCTTATCGTCAAACTGTTTGCGGATCTTGGCGTATTCGAGCGACTCGTTGTAGCAGGCCATGGCCGCGCCGATGGCTCCCCAGCCGATGCCGTAGCGCGCCTGGGTCAGGCAGGAAAGCGGCGCCTTCATGCCCTGCGCTTGGGGGAGCATGTTGGCGGCGGGCACGCGCACGTCCTGCAATGACAGGCTCGACGTGACCGAAGCGCGCAGCGACCACTTGCCCTTATAGTCCTTCGCCGTGAAACCGGGAGTTCCTTTCTCAACCAGAAATCCGCGCACGCCTTCCTCGGTGCGCGCCCAGATGACGGCGACGTCGGCGATGGTGCCCGAGGTGATCCACGCCTTTTCGCCGTTCAGAATCCAGGAGTCACCATCCTTCGTGCCGCGCGTTCTCATGCCGGCGGGATTCGAACCGAAGTCGGGCTCAGTCAGGCCGAAGCATCCGATGGCTTTGCCCTGCTGCAGGAGCGGCAGCCATTGGTCTTTCTGCTCTTCCGAGCCGTACTCCCTGATGGGATACATCACCAGCGCCCCCTGCACCGAGACGAAGCTGCGCAGGCCGCTGTCGCCGCGCTCCAGCTCTTGCATGATCAGGCCGTACTCGACGTTCGACATCCCCGCGCAGCCGTAGCCTTGCATGTTGGCGCCGTAGAAACCCAGGTCGGCCATCAGTGGCACCAGGTGCATGGGGAACTTGCCTTCGCGGTTCCATGCTTCGATGTGAGGGTTCACTTCGTTGTCGACGAACTCGCGCACCATCTGGCGCACCATCTTTTCTTCATCGCTGAAGAGCGCATCAATATCCATGTAGTCCACGCCATGAAATGGGAACATGAGAACTCTCCTTGGGAGCGGCGCTCTCCCCATCGCCGCCTGGATGGCAGCGGTCAGAGACCGCCGCGACAACTGCCCCTGCCGGGCGAAGCCCCGGCGCATCGAAGAATTCGAAATCCAGCGCGAAGGCGGGGTCCGGGACGGGCAGGTCACAACCTCGGCACAAATTCACTCGCGTCACCCGCCCCGATTCTAGCGGCGGATTCCGCGTATTTCAAGCTGAGGACCGCCGGCCCGGCTTATAATCAACATCGTTATGGACGAACGCGTGCGCCTCACGGCGATGGTGAAGGCGGCGGGTTGAGCGGCCAAGTTGAGTCCAAGTCTGTTGGACTCGGTGCTCGCCACGCTGCCGCGGCAGTCGGATCCCAATGTTCTGATCGGCTTCGACACGGCCGACGACGCGGGAGTGTACCGACTGACCGACGACCTGGCGCTGGTGCAGACGGTGGACTTCTTCACGCCCATCGTGGACGATCCCTACACCTTCGGCCAGATCGCGGCGGCGAATTCACTCTCCGATGTCTATGCCATGGGCGGGCGGCCGATTTCGGCGCTTTCGATTGTCGGATTTCCAAACAAAGCGGATCCCATTGAAATTCTCGAAAAGATACTGCAGGGCGGGCTCGCCAAGATGCAGGAAGCGAACTGCACGGTGATCGGCGGCCACTCGATTGGCGACGACGAAATCAAGTTCGGCTATGCGGTGACGGGCGTCGTGAATCCC
Source organism: uncultured Acidobacteriota bacterium (assembly GCA_964533045.1). GTDB lineage: Bacteria > Acidobacteriota > Terriglobia > UBA7540 > UBA7540 > JACQNR01. The sequence continues at coordinate 7,388 of CAZHKT010000007.1, forward strand.
AAGCGCGTCTGGGCCAACGCCGGCGCGCGACCTGGCGACCGGTTGGTGCTCACCAAGCGCATTGGAACGGGAATCATCGGGACCGCCATCAAGCAGGGTAAGGCCAGCGAAGCATCCATCCGTGCCGCGGTCGAGTCCATGACGACGCTCAATCGTTTGGCCAGCGAAGTGGCGCTCGGATTTCCCGTGCACGGCGCGACCGACATCACCGGTTTCGGCCTGCTCGGCCACGCCCGCGAGATGGCGATCGGCAGCAACGTCAGCCTGGTCCTGGATCACACGGCGGTCGAATATCTGCCGGGCGCGCTCGATGGTTCGCGGCAGGGATTTCTCCCCGGCGGGTTGAAACGCAACGTGGAATTTATCGCCGGATGCGTGGAATTCGCCGATCGCGTCGCGGAGGACGTTCGAAATCTCTTCTTCGATCCGCAGACTTCCGGCGGGCTGCTCCTTTCCATAGACGCTCCGGCGGTGGCGGAATTGGTGGCGGCGCTCGGCGCGCGCGGCGTGCCCGCTCGCGAAGTGGGTGAAGTGATTCCGAAAACCCATCCGCTGATTTGGGTGAAGTAGAGGCTGGCGTCGCGGCGGTCTTCAGTCCGCCAGCACTGACGTAGCGGCGACCTTCAGGTCGCCATGCTGATGCAGATTCAAATGGCGGGCTAAAGCCCGCCGCTACGGGGGAGTGAAGGGAAGCACATGGCGGGCTAAAGCCCGCCGCTACGGCAGGAGTGAAGTGATGATCGTTGTTCACGCCGAATCCGAGGCCGACCTCGAGCAGGCGCGCGGCCTGCTGCGGGAGTACGGCGCCATTCCCGATTACGGCACCTGCTTCCAGGGACTCGAAGAGGAGATTCAGAGTCTGCCCGGGATGTACGCGCCGCCTGCGGGGCGATTGCTCCTGGCTTACGTGGAGGGTGAGGCGGCGGGCTGCATCGGCCTGCGGCCGATGGAGCCGGGCTGCTGCGAGATTCGGCGGCTCTACGTGCGGCCGAGGTTCCGCGGGCAGCGGCTGGGCCGCGCGCTGGCCGAAGCGGTCCTGGTCGAGGCCCGCGCCGCCGGCTATCACACGGCGCGCCTGGGCACGCTGCCCGTGATGAAGGAGGCGATCGCGCTCTACCAGTCGCTCGGCTTCGCGGTGGCCAGGCCTTACAAGCCCACCGCCTTGGAAGGCGCGATTTACATGGAAATGGCGCTAGAATGAGTCGGGGGCCGCCCCCGTCCGGATGGCTTCGAACCCGAAGGATTCTTCATGAAGAAAGCTCTCTCGACGCAATGGATTCTGATGATCGCCATCGTGGTGATCGGGGGTGCGATTCTGGGGGCCGAGTATTACCTGGTGAAGTGGCTGCCCGGCCACCGCGAGCGCTTGCGCGAGGAAGTGCTCAAGCCGGTGCCGTACAAGAACGACAAGCTGGGATTTGAGGCGGAGATCGCCGCCGGCCTGACCGGCAAGATCGAGGAATTCCCGGGCGGGGTGCGGATCTTCAAGCCCGAGACAATGAGCCTGGGCCCCTCGGTCACCTTCACCGCGCGCCCCAACCCCGAGGGCACCTTTGAGTTCAGTCCTCAGGAGCTGGCCAGGTGGCAGACCGACGACATCTACCTGGAAATCCCCCGCTATAGTTTTCAGCAGGTGAAGATCAACAACCGCAGCGCGGTGCTGATCGAGCAATTCAAGGAGCGGGCCATGCAACTGACGGCGCGCGTGATGTCGTCCGAGCGGATCCTCGAAATGACCTGCACGCCCGGCCAGGCGGACGAAGCCCTCTACATGCAGGCCTGCCATCAGACGGCGCGGTCGATCAAGGTGGCCGGGCCGGAGCCGCCCCCGCCGCCCCCCACGGTCTATGAACTGATCCCGCCCCCCCGGTCCAGGCGATAGACTCACAAGCCCCGCCCGCCAGGGGCGTGGCCATGCCGAGGCCGCCGCGGGCGGAGGAGGAATCCCGCCGTCAGGAAGTGAACCGAGCCAGATTCGGCGTTGGTCCGACCTCCTCGGAATGACGGGGCGACGAGAGGACCGCGACCTACGACTTCGGCGCGTAATAGCCTTCGCGCGCGATGATCTTGTATTTGATCGCCTTGCCCTTTTCATTGGGAATGATGAGCGGATTGCCGCGCTCGTCCACCAGTTCAATTTTGAGTTTCCGGAACCTGCCGTCGCGCGCCGTGTTGGTGGGAATAAAGCCGAGGCTGTACTGGCTGCGCATCTGGCGGGCGATCTGGTCGTAGACGCCGGGCATATCCTGCGGGAAGCGCGGGAAGTAGGCCTGGCCGCCGGAATACTTGGCGATATAGGTCAGTTGGGAACGGGCCTGGACGCCGGCGATGCCCGTGCCGCCCGGCAGGCGCACATCGGCGAACTCCAGGATGCTGATGGGGTAGATGACGGTGTCCGAGTTCTTCACAATCTTGAGGATCTGGTCGTACGTCAGCTTGCTGAAGGTGTCAATGCCGGTCGAAAGCGTGATGATGGCCTTGCGGCCCTGGATGTCCTTCATCTTGTCAATGGTCTCGGCCAGGGCGTCAAACAAGTTGATTTCGCTGAACCCCGGAATGCGCAGCCGGTCCAGCGCCTGCAGCACCTCGTAACGGTTCTGGGTGAAATCGGTCAGCATGGTGGTCTTCATGTCATAGGTGACGACAGCCACCCAGTCCTCGGGCTTCATGACCTGCACAAACTGGTAGGCATACTGAAGCGTCGTATACAGAATGAACCAGTAGGTGTTGCTGAACTCGATCAACAGGCAGACGGTCATGGGCGCGTCGCCGGTGGAGAAGTTGGTGATGGCCTGCGGCACGCCTTCATCGGCCAGTTTGAAGTTGGACTTGGTCAGGCCGCTGATGGGATTGCCGTTATTATCCACCACCAGAACATCCACGTTCACCAGGTTGGTGGAGGTGGTCAGGGTATAGATTTCCTTGGGATCAATCTTCTCCGGAGCCTTGGGTGCGGGCTGGCCGCCCGGCGTGGGGCCGGGGGTGGGCGTCGTTTTCTTGGGAATCAGTACGGTGTCGCCGACGCCTCGGTTCGGCCCGGAGGGGCTCGGCCCGCTCTCCTCCTGCGGCCGCGCCGCCGCTCCCACCGACAGGGCGAGCAGCGCTGCCGCGCAAACCCCCAGAATCCCGTACCGGATGGAACGAGTGCATGTCATGGTGTTATTCCCCCGCCCGCAATTGCGATGCCCGTATCATGGCACTCCTGCCCGCCAAGGTCAACCGGATGCAGACCTCGTCTTTATTTAGATGTCGCCGCGCCGGCCAGGGATGGCAGCCTCGGAAGCCTCGATGCTGCCGCGAGATTTAACCTCTCGACGCGCGAACCCGCTCCCTCTAGAATAAACGCTTTGCGGTTTCGGCGGCCGGCACGAAGACCTCTCCTATGGCGACTCCGACTCCCGTCCTGAACGGCAAGCAGGCGAGCTACCGCTGGCTGGGCATCGAGTGGCCGCATTTCAGCGGCTGGCAGTGGAAAGTCCTGGTCGTCCTGACGCTCATCAACTTCCTCAACTATTTCGACCGCCTGATCGTCTTCCCCATGTTCCCGCTGCTCAAGGACGAGTTCGGGGTGAGCGACTTCCGCCTGGGCCTGCTCGGTTCGGTGTTTATCGTCGTCCACTCGATCGCGGTCTTGCCATTCGGCTACTGGTCGGACCGCGCCTCGCGGCAGAAAATTATGGCCTTCGGGGTGGCCCTGTGGAGCCTGGCTACCGCCCTGTCCGGCCTCGCCACTTCCTTCCGCATGTTGGTCGGCGGCCGGGCGCTGGTCGGCATCGGGGAAGGCGCCTATTCCCCGGCGGGCACGGCCATGATTTCCGATTCCTTTCCGCGCGGTTTCCGCGCTCGCGTGCAGGGCGTGTTCAACATGGGCATGCTGATGGGCGGTGTGGCGGGGCTGGCCGCCGGCGGTCTGCTGACCGAATGGGTGGGGTGGCGTTACGCCTTCTTTCTGGTCGGCCTGCCGGGAATCCTGCTGGCATTCGCTGTCTATCGGCTGGAGGTTCCGGTCAGCCTGCCGGCGGAGAAGCCGCCTTCGATCCTGAACCTGCTCCGGAATCCTGCCTACCTGATGGTGATGGCGGGCGGCATGTTCGTCGTTTTTGCCAGCACCGGGTTGATTACCTGGGGACCCACCTTCGTCACCCGCTACCACGGTTTGAACGTCGCCCAGGCGTCGTTCTGGATGGGCGGCACGGTGCTGGTAGGTTCAGTGGGGGGCGTCCTGCTGGGCAGTTATGTGGCCGACACGCTTCAGGCGCGCTGGTCGTGTGGCCGCGCCCTGACCATCGGCGCCACGTTGTTGATGGGGACGCCGTTTCTTTACGTGGCGATTAACACGGATTCCTTGCCGCTCTTCCTGGCGTGCCTCTTCGTCGGAAGCTTTTTTCTGACCTGCTATCATGGCCCGGCGACCGCTGTCATCCACGACCTGACGCCGCCGCGTGCCCACAGCTTCGCCTTCGCGCTCTATGCCTTCGTCATTCACCTGCTGGGAGACGCTGTGGCGCCTATCCTGGTGGGCAAGGTGTCCGACGTCAGTGAACTGCGCCACGGGTTGCAGGTCGGCGTCGCCGCCAACGCCCTTTCGGCCGGCTGCTTCCTCGTGGTCGCCTGGCTCATCGCCCGCCGCCCCAGGAATGGAGTAGCCTAGCGCCGGGCCGGAGAGCCGGTGTGGCCACCTCTCAATCGCCCTCGTGGCGGCGACCTTCAGGTCGCCAGTGTCAGGAGGATTCAGGTGGCGGGCTAAAGCCCGCCGCTACGGCTGGGCGACAACTTCTCGATCACTCGTAGCGGCGACCTTCAGGTCGCCAGTGTCAGGAGGATTCAGGTGGCGGGCTAAAGCCCGCCGCTACG
>CAZHKT010000007.1:12341-44214 GCA_964533045.1 uncultured Acidobacteriota bacterium
TTCAGGTCGCCAGTGTCAGGAGGATTCAGGTGGCGGGCTAAAGCCCGCCGCTACGCCTGCGTGCTTCCCGCTCCACCACTTGGAGCAATCGCACGATGTCATCGGGGGTGGTGCGCGGGTTGGACACCACGAACCGCAGGCAGCGCCGTCCGTTCAGGATGGTCGAGCTGATGTAGGCGTCGCCGCTGGCGTTGACGGCTTCCTTCAAGCGCAAGTGGGCGCGGTCGGCGGCGGCGCGCGAGCCGGGCGGATGCCGCAGACTGAAGCAGAGAATGTTGGATGCGGGCTCGTGGTCGGGGATCAGGACCTTCGAGCGCAGGCAGTACTCGTAGCCGGCTCGCGCCGCCCCGCAGACGCTCTCGATGATTTCTTCCCACAGCCGGCGTCCGTAAACCTTCCACGTCAGCCAGGTCTTGAGCGCATCCACGCGCTGCGAGCAGCCAATGGTGAATTGCCCGATATCGGGAAGGGTGCGGCGGCGATGGCCGTACATATAGGGGGCGTCCTGCTGGAAGGCCTGGTGCAGCGCGCGGCCGTCGCGCACCAGCACGATGCTGGCCGTGAGCGGCATGAAGAGCAGCTTGTGCGGATCGAAGGCCAGCGAATCGGAGCGCTCGATGCCGCGCAGAAGATGACGGTGGCGGCGGCTGAAGATCAGGCCTCCGCCGTGCGCCGCGTCCACGTGCAACCACGCGCCTTCGCGCCGCGCCAGCGCCGCCAGCGCCTCCAGATTATCGTGGCTGCCTGTCGAGGTCGAGCCGCAGGTGGCGATCAGGACGAACTTACGGAACCCCGCCCGGCGCGCGGCGCGGAAGGCCGCAGGCACAGCGGCCGGGTCGGTGCGCTGGCCCGCATCCACCGGGATTGTGAAAACTGAGTCGGTACCCAGGCCCAGGATGCCGGCCGCGCGGCTGACCGAATAATGAGTCTGCTCTCCGGCCAGGATGGCGATGCGCGCGTTCCCCCTGGTCCAGGCGTCCGGCGCGAGGCGCGCCCGCGCCGCCAGCAGTCCGGTCAGGTTGGCGTAGGAGCCGCCGGCCACCGAGGTCCCATCGGCGCTCATCGGATAACCAAAGAGTTTCTTGAAGCGCCCGATCAGGTCGCGCTCGATCACCAGCCCTGCGGGCGACATTTCCCAGATGGCGACGCCGTTGTTCAGTGCCGCCGTCACCGATTCCGCCAGCGCGGCGATGGGCACCGGCGCCACCACCTGGTGCGAGGCGTAAAGCGGGTGATTCAGATGCAGGCTGGCCGCGGCGAAATCCGAGAGGAGCCGCGCCGCGTTGCGCGACGTGGCAGGGCGCCGCAGCATTTCTTTGACCTTGGGGTAGAACAGCGGATCGCGCACTGGCCCGGCGGTGCGGGTCAGCTCGCGCGCCGCGAGGCGGGCGAACTCGCGCCCCAGGCGCTCCACCTCCCGGCGATTCCAGGCTTGGTCGATGAGCGGATGAGAATCCGAGCGGGCCACGGGAATTTGCTCCATGCCGCCAGCCTCTGCGGCGGGCTTGCGGGCAACCCCCTATTCTCCCATAGCGGTGAAGCCTGCCAACGGCCAATTCCGTTGGAATAGGCCGCGCCAAGTTCACTGGAGCGGCAGCGTCCTCACCGCCGCCCATCGGCAGCCCTTCCCAACGGCCGGTGGGCCGCCGGCGCTCCCGGGCGGCTGCAAATGCGATCTCAGGAAAACAGGGCCTTGAGGCTTTCGGTGTAAGGCGCGCGGGCGATGCCGCGCTCGGTGATGATGGCGGTGACGTAACGGTTGGGCGTGACGTCGAAGGCGGGGTGGCGCGCCGGAACGTTGTCGGGCGCCGTAGGCACGCCGGCCCAGTGCGTGACCTCGGCGGGCGCGCGCTCTTCGATCGGAATCTGCTCGCCGGTCGCCAGACTCAGATCAATGGTCGAGAGCGGCGCCGCCACGTAGAAGGGGATGCCGTTCTCTTTGGCCAATACCGCGACCGAATACGTTCCGATCTTGTTGGCCACGTCGCCGTTGGCGGCGATGCGGTCCGCGCCCACGATGGCGGCGCGGATCTCGCCCGCCCTCATAAAATGCCCCGCCATGTTATCGGTGATGAGCGTGACGGGAATCGAATCCTTGGCCAGTTCCCAGGCGGTGAGCCGCGCGCCCTGCAGGAACGGCCGGGTCTCGTCGGCGAAGACGTGGAGCTTCTTTCCCGCCTCGACCGCGGCCCGAATCACCCCCAGCGCCGTGCCGTAGCCGGCCGTCGCCAGCGCCCCGGCGTTGCAGTGCGTGAGCACCGTGCCCGATTCGGGCATCAAGGCCGCGCCATGCCGTCCCAGGGCCTGGTTAATGGCAAGGTCTTCGGCGAGGATGCGCTGCGCCTCTTCGACCAGGCGCGCCTTGACGGTCTCGATGGCATCCGCCTCTGTAGCGGCGGTCTCTGACCGCCGGTTACTGGTGGGCGGTGCCGGGGACACCGCCGCGACAGCCTGATCCAAAACGTCACGCATGCGCTTCACGGCCCAGAACAGATTCACCGCCGTAGGCCGGGTCTTGGAAATTGTGTCGCAGATGGTTTCGAATTCGGTGCGCAGCGCCGCGAGTGACTGGGCCCGGGATTGCTTGACTCCCATCGCCACGCCCATCGCCGCCGCCACGCCGATGGCCGGCGCACCACGAATCACCATCGAGCGAATCGCCTCCGCTACTTCCTGATACGTGCGGCAGGTGACGTAGACCTCCTGCGTCGGCAGCTTGAGCTGGTCGATCATCCGCACGCCCTCGTCCGTCCACTCGATGGTTTTGAACATTGGCGGAGGTCCCCTGTTGGTATGAGTGTTGAAGGAAGATTATAGCAGCAAGAGAAATTAGGGAGGGTCGAATGCTGACTGGACCCCGCGCTGCACGTGCGGCAAGCCCGCTGTCGCGGCACTCTATGAGCGCTGGCTTTTCTCTCCCAAACAAGAACCGGCAGTCATGGTCCGCCGCTACAACAACGGCAGCGGCGGTTCGTGGGAGGTGAACGCTCGCCGCTCCCGTGGAGGGCAGGAGCACTCGGCGAAGGAGTGCTTCGTCAGCGGAACAGGGGCGGCAAGCTGCCGCGCTCCAAAGCACGCTTCGCGCACAGGAAACCCAGGGTATTCTGGCTTCTGGCTCTTTGTCCGCCGCCGCTACAGTTCGATCTTCACTTTCACCACGCCCTCTTCGGCGTCGCGTTCGAGGCGGAAGCCCAGGCGCTCGCAGACTTTCTGCATGGCGTAGTTGTCCTGCAGAATCTCGGCGGTGATGCGCTTGATGCCTTCCTTGCGTCCGATTTCGAGGAGACGCCGGACGAGTTCGCTGCCCAGCCCGCGGCCCTGCACCGGGTCGGCGACCAGGATGGCGAATTGGGCTTCGTCGGTGGCCGGTTCTTTGGTGAGCCGGCCGACGGCCAGGATGTTGCGCTCGCCCGCGGCATCTTTTTGTTCCGCGACCAGCGCAATCTCGCGGTCGTAGTCCACGTAGCAGATGCGCGTCAGCCGCTCATGCGCGATGCGCTGGCTGAGGGCGATCATGTGGAAGTAGCGCATATAGACGCTCTGTTCGGAAAGCTGCTGGTGGAACTTCACGATGAGCGGTTCGTCCTCGGGCATGATGGGGCGGATGGTGACTTCCGATCCATCCTTCATCGTCCACGGTGCAACGTACTGAGTGGGGTAGGGCCGAATGGCAATGCGGGGCAGCTGGTCCTCGGTGACTTCCGGCCCGTGCAGGACGAGGCGCGCGTCGAGCGCGATCAAGCGGTCTTCGGAGGCGAGCAGGGGGTTAATGTCAATCTCCTTCACCCAGCGCTGCTCGACCACGAGGTGGCTGAAGCGGACCAGAATCTGTTCGAGTGCTTCCAGATCCACAGGCTTGCGGCCGCGCACGCCCTTGAGCGCCGTGTAAATCCTGGTCTGCTCCATCATGCGCCGCGCCAGGGTGGTGTTCAGGGGCGGCAGAGCGAGGGCGCGGTCCTTAAAGACCTCGACCAGTTGTCCGCCCGTGCCGAACAGCAGCACCGGCCCGAACTGGGCATCGAGGCTGGAGCCGATAATGATTTCGTAGCCGTCCAGTTTGATCATGGCCTGGACGGTGACGCCCTGGAAATGCTGCGCCCCGGCCTTTTCCGTGACCGAGGCTTCGATGGCGCGGAAGGCTTTGCGAACCGCCTCGGCGTCCGTCAGGTTGAGCTTGACGCCGCCCACGTCGGTCTTGTGGGTGATGGTTTCGGAATAGAGCTTGACCACGACCGGATAGCCGATTTTCTTGGCCAGCACGGCCGCTTCGTCGGCGGTCCTGGCAATGTGGGTTTCGACGGTGGGGACGCCGTAGGCGGCGAGGACTCGCTTGGATTCGGTTTCGGTGAGAACCGTGCGGCCCGCCTGGCGCGCCGCCTCGATGATTTCGGTGGCCTGCTTGCGGCCCGCGACAATTTCTTCAAACTCGGCGGGCATCGAGGGCGTCTCGTAGATGCCGCGCAGGTTGTAGCTGTACTGCCACATGTATTGGAAAATGCGCGCGGCCGTGTCGGGATAGGCGAACGTCGGGATGCCGGCTCGATTCAGAATCTGTTCTCCGGCGGCCACGCCCGTGCCGCCCATCCAGCTGGCCAGCAGAGGCTTGCCGTCCAGCCGGGCGTAGGGCCGCAGCTGCTCGGCAATCTGGGTGGGATCGGTCATGGCCTGGGGCGTCAGGATGGCCAGAAGACCGTCCGTATGGGGATCCTTGGCCACGATTTCTACCGACTTCGCGTAGCGTTCCGGCGTCGCGTCACCCAGGATGTCCACGGGATTGTTGTGACTCCAGGCGGCGGGCAGAATGGCGTTGAGCGCCTCCATGGTTTCCGGGGCCAATTCGGCCAGTTCACCGCCGACGCTCATCAGGGCGTCGGTGGCCAGCACGCCCGGACCGCCGGCGTTGGTGAGGATGGCCAGGCGGGGTCCCTTCGGCCGCGGCTGCTTGTCAAGCACTTCGGCGACATAGAAGAGCTGGCCGATGCTGTCCACGCGCAACACGCCGCAGCGCCGGAAGGCCGCATTCAGCACTTCGTCGCTGCCGGCCAGCGTGCCGGTGTGCGAGGCGGCCGCCTTGGCCGCCGCCTCGCTCCGCCCCGCCTTAATCACGATGATCGGCTTGTTCAGCGCCACGTCGCGCGCCGCCGACAGGAATCCCCGCGCGTTGCCGATCGATTCCATGTAAAGGATGATGCTGTGCGTGTGGGGATCATCGCCGAGGTAATCAATCAGGTCGCCCCAGCTCACGTCGGCCATGGCGCCGATGGAGATGAAGGCGCTGAACCCCACCATCTCGCGCAGGCTCCAATCGAGCACCGCCGTGCACAGGGCGCCGCTCTGGCTGATGAAGCCGATGTTGCCGGGCTTGGCCATGGCGGCGGCAAACGTGGCATTGAATCCTGTCCGGGGTGACATGACGCCCAGACAGTTGGGTCCGATGATGCGCATGCGGCCGCGACGCGCTTCCGCCAGAACGTCCGCTTCCAGTTTCGCGCCTTCCGGCCCAATCTCGCGGAAACCCGCCGAAATGACGATGGCCGCCTTGACCTTGGCATCGACACAATCGCGGATCACTTGCGGCACGCCCGGGGCGGGAGCGACGACCACGGCGAGATCAATTTGCTCCGGCACGGCGCGGATGTTGGGATAGGCTTTCACGCCCAGCACATGCGAACGCTTGGGATTTACCGGGAAAACCGCGCCACCAAAAGGATTACTGATCAGATTCCAGAACAGCGTGCGTCCCACGCTGCCGGGGTTTTCCGTGGCGCCAATGACGGCGACGCGGTGCGGCGAAAAGAAGACGTCCAGCGGATGCTGGCCGCCTCGCAGAATGTCATGTGCCGCTTCGACTTTGGGTGTCTTGGGGGGCTTCATTCGAGGATTCTCCTTGGTGCTGCTTAATGAGTGCGACTGGGGGTAGCTTCGGGTGATTCCACACTATTCTAGCGCAGGACGGACCTTATTCGTTGGGGAGAGCAATTCCTCGTCCCAAACCGGGCCCCTTCGGCCTGAGGCATATCAGATTTCAAGCCTTGACATCGCAATTCGGTGGGCTGATAATGCCGTTTCGCACACAACTCCATTCAACCATCGAGGTGCTGCCATGCCCGCCTATATCTCGTTGTGCAACTGGACCCAGAAGGGAATCGAGAACGTTAAAGAGAGTCCTGCGCGTCTGGAAATCGCCAAGAAGGCATTTGAAGCAGCGGGGGGCAAACTAACCGCCTTCTATATGACGCTTGGCCAGTACGATTTCGTGACCATTTCCGAGTTTCCGGACGACGCCAGCGCCGCCAAGGCCGTGCTGACCCTCGCCCAATCGGGCAACATCCGAACCGCGACCTTGAAGGCCTTCACTGAGAGCGAATACAAGACCATCCTTGGTGAGCTTTAAGGCCTGTTTTTTCAATGCCATGCCGCCGAAAGGCCGGGCGCATGGCGAGGTTCACGGTTTTACTCTTCGGAATACGGGGAGGGAGGGGTATACATTTGGCCCAGCTCACCGTGTTTCTTTCCTATTCCATTTAATTTCAATAGATTACGATTGAAGCCACCAACCTTGTCCTTGGGGGAATCCGAAGGGGTACCCAGGTACTGGTACCTGCGTGCTATTCCCATCAACACGGGACTATAGGAGAATCGTCACTGTAAGTTCGAAGTGAGGAGACGACAGACATGTGGTTGCAGATTGCAGTCGGAGCGGCGTGGTTAATGTGGTTGAGTTCGGGGATGGCGGGCCTGGAGAAGGGCCTCAGCGTGGGAGCACTTCTGGTGCTCGGCCTGGGGATGAAGAACCTGCTGGATACCTTCTGGAAGCGCGAGACCGCGAAGGCGCGCGCGCCCGAGCCGGAACCTGAACCGCTGCGCCTGGCTCCCCGGGCCTTCGATCGCACCTCTGGCCACCCGGCATTGAGAGGTTTTGAAAGGAGATACTCGAATCCACGGGCGTAACCCACGCCCCGGCCGCCCGGACCGATCGGGCGCCTCACAAGCTTCTTGCGGGCCCACCAGAGTCAGCTCAAGCCACCCGGGGGCGCGTACCCAGCGCGCCCCCGCGGCCTTTTGGGCCTCGGTTTATCTTTTCGGGACCCATGATCCCTTACAGAATCCTTAGCGTTCTGCCGATAAAACATATCGAGGAAGCAGGGCGGCGCGACCATGCCGGCGGATTCCTCTTCCCGATCGTAAAGCGCATAGGGTAGGAGGCCATGGGGGTATCCATAGCCAGCGGTTTTGAGGTGCCTCTGGTCTGTTCGTCATGCCAGGACCAGCGCACCATCCAATTAGATCGAACCCTGTTCGAGGATCTTGGCCGTCAGGGACAGGTTCGAATCTTCTGCGCGGTGTGCGGCAGGAGCACGATTTGGCGCGGCGCGCAGGCGGACCGCCGCAGCGGTTTAGACCGCCGCCGGGCGCCGCAGGCGCGGCTCCAACTGCCGATTTTCATCCGATGCGACCATCCCGCACAGCAGTTCAGTGAGGTGACGACAACCCAGACCGCATCCCGGAAAGGTGCCAGCTTCTGCACCCAGCATCAATTGCGGGAGGGTATGACGATTTCGGTGGTGCTTCCCTTTAAGGAGGGTGACCCCCATCCTATCGAATCTCCGGCGCGCGTGGCCTGGCTGAGGCCCCAAGAGGGCGGTTGGGAAATCGGCGTTGAACTGCTGAGGTAGGGGAAAGCCTCGAAGGTCTTCGTGCTTCATCTGCAGGTTCACAATAAGGCGTCGGATCATGATTTGGCTTGACATTCGATTGTGCGGGAGTAGACTCCGCTCATCCACCGGGGTGTTGCAAGACAGGAGGCAGTCATGAAACGCGCGGGTTTTCCTTCCTTCCTTCCTTCCTTCCGCTGATGGTTTTGGCAATACTCGCCATATTTTTGTGGCACGGCCTCACACCCAAGGCGCAGGAGAGTGAAGGCTGCGCGTCCGGCTGCGGCGGCGAGGAGAGCAAGATCGCGCCGCGCCAACTCGAGTTTTCCTACTACACCTTGCGCGACGGGTTCACCTCGACCCTGATCCTGGTGAATGTGACGCCGGAGCCGGTGGACCTCACGCTCGCTCTTCATAGCCGCTCGGGCCAGACGCTGCTCGCCCCGGCCCTCACCATCGCAGGTTTTCAGAAGCTGCCGCTGGACATCGGCGCGGTGCTCGCCAGCCTCTCGGCCGACGTGACCGGTGATTTCGCCGAGGGCAGCGCGACGGTATACTTTGTGGGGAAGATCATGCCCGTCACCGGCCAGGTGACCATGAGCAACCCGGCCAAGAATTTGAGCTTCGAAACCGAAATGGTGGATAACGCGCCAGGGCTGTTTCTGCTTCCCAAGCAGCAGCATGGCCTGTGGTGGGGATTAGGCGGGGGACGTGACGCGCGCATCGCCGTCACCAATACGTCCGGGGCGGCTGCCACGGCGGATGTCTTTCTCGATTTCCAGTCCGAGCGCCACTCCGTTGAGCCGCTCAACTTCGCCCCGCATGAGACCAAGGTGCTTTCTGTCGTGGAGATGCTGGGCAACTTGAAGGTCTCGCCCGCCGCAGCGCCCGAGGGCGGTATCACGATTGTGGCGAGCGGGCCCAACCCCATGCTGACGGCTCAGGGGAAGATCATGGACCCCGCGACGGGTTTCTCGACCACTCTCAACTTTCTCGATCCGTCGCAGCAGGTGGCGAGCGCGCTGCACGCGAGCGGCTTGCCGATTGGCTTGCCCGCCAGGGGCTCGCCTTTCGCGGGGGCGTGAACGTTTACACCGCATGTGATTGTGCGCAATCTGCTGAGCATCCCGCAAACGGCCAGTATTACTGTCGAGTACCCTACCGACGACGGTCCGGCGCGCACGGCGCTGGCGCCTTTGCTTCTTGCCGCCTACGAGACGCGGGCCTTCTCGCTCGACGCCGTGATGGGCCAGTTGCCCCTCCCGCTGCCTTTCGCCTCGATCCGCATAGAATACAGCGGCGCGCCGGGGGCGGCGTTTGCGGAAGTGGCGAGCGTCGAAGCCAAGGGCGATCTGGTGATTGACGGCCGCCTCGCCAACGAAGGCGACGGCTGGGCCGGCTCGGGCGGCAACCCCTGGCATGTGGACGACGAGACCGACTCGATTCTGTTTCTCACCAACATGAGCGGCCAGAGTTGCCGGGTCGGAGTCCGCGTGGACGTGCAAGGCCAGCCCTACTTCATCACCGACGTGGATTTGCGGCCGCATGAAACGCGGGCCATGGACATCCGGCAAATCCGCGACGCCCAGAGGAAGGACTATAGGGGCACGATAATTCCGGCGAGCGCAACGGACGGCAGCGTGGCGTGGTTGCGGCTGGAGAAGGGGCCGGTGATGGGTCGGGTGGCCATGCTGCGGCGCAAGGGCGGGATGGCCAGCAGCTACCAATGCCAGCTCTGCCCCTGCGAGGCGACCTTCATCAGCATCGACGAGCAAGTACCCAACCCGCATCCACCCATGCTACCGGGTGGAACCTGCCAGCACACGGCGATCGGGAATTACGGCGGCTGCTGGTCGCCCTTCGCCTCGGACATCACCACCCTGGCGACGTGGACGTCGCTCAATACGGCAGTAGCGACGGTGAACAACTCGACGTAGAGGGGCCGCGTGACTGGAGTGGCCGGCGGCACGGCGACCATCAAGGCCTATTACCAGGGCGTCGCCTATCTCTGGTCCGGTGGCTATCCGGGCTACTGCCAGGTCAACGGCCTGCCCGCCGATGACGATACTGACACGTGCGTTGTAAAAGTGCCAACCAGCCTCGCTATTGTACCGGGGACCTCATCCACCACTTCCGAAGCCCCATGCACGACGTCCGGTGGTTTGGCGGGTTGCGGCGTGACCAGGACATTCAAATACCAAGTGAACGATCAGAACGGACAGCCCCTCATGAAGGCAAACATGGCAACTGGAGACGTAATCTGTAACACCGCCACAAACCAATTAAACCTGCAAGGGTACGTTACAACCTGTGGAGGAATGACGGGGTCCTGTTGGGGTACTGCGGGACCATGCGGCAAGTTCACAGATTCGAACGGCCAGTTTACTGAGACACTCACCGTATGCGCGCCAGCATGTAAGCCTGCTGGCGTCTGTATTACGGCAGGGCAGACGGTGGCAAGTCAGACATGGACAGTGGCAGGGTACACGTTAAGCGGCAATGTAAAGTCTCTCTCTTATCAGTGTGACAGGATTTTGGTGAATGGAAATTGAGGTGGCCCATGAATCGAATAGTTTTCTTGGTATTGATTTGTTGTTCGCCCGTTTCCCTCTCTCCCGTAACTGCACGGGACTTGCAGGCCGATCTCAATACGAAAGTGAGTGCATTCAGTCTTTCGGCGACTGACCTTGCGGACGCCATCCTGAAGATTGGGAAGCATTTTGAACTTCCAGTGGGGGTCGAGTGGGTCAAGGACAAACAAACGGGCCGCGCTTTCATTATCTCTTGGAGGGACGCCACGGTCGGGGAAATGATCGAATCGGTGGTTAAGAACTACCCCGGCTATTCATTCCAGGCTGAGCAGGGTGTCGTGCGGGTGTTTCGGCAAGAATTGCTTTATGACAATCGAAACTTCCTCAATCTCAAGATTCCTGAAAATTTTGACGTACGCAATGAGATAAGTGGCCTTACAAACCAGCGCCTGAGGGGCACCCTACAAGATATCGTTTCATCTCGGAAGCTGCCTCTCGGCGCAGGGGTCGGAGGGAGCTATGCCACAGGAGTAGAAGAGAAACCGCTAAGGATTGAGCTAGGGGGTAGCACTGCCCGGGAGGCGCTGGATAAGCTTGTCGTGGCCTCAGAGCATAAGATTTGGGTTGTGACCTTCTCGGATACCAGTGAACTCACTTCGACCGGCTACCTTCGGACGGAGACGAGGTGGCATCCTGGCCCCTTTCCAGATACCGATCAACCAATGTGGGAATTCCTCGCCTGGGACGAATTGTGATCTCTGCGTGGCTGGCGCAGAGACGGCAAAGTGTGCCATGTCCGCGCCAGTCGCGGTCCTCCACTCAAGTTCGCTGGATATACACCATGTGGGTTTGCAGGTGCTCGTAGAGGCCGTGTTTGCCGTCGGCGCCGCCGATGCCGCTTTTCCGCCAGCCCGCATGGAACCCCTGGAAGGCCTCGAAGTTCTCGCGGTTGATGTAGGTCTCGCCGAAGCGAATCTCCTGGCAGGCCTTGAGCGCGACGTTCAAATCGCGGGTGTAAATGGATGAGGTCAGGCCGTACTCGGAATCGTTGGCGTAGGCGATGGCCTCGTCGAGATCTTCAAAGGTCACGATCGGCACAACCGGCCCGAAGATTTCGCGGTGGATGATCTCCATTTCCTGCCGGCAGCCGGCGAGCACCGTGGGTTCGTAGTAGTACCCTCCTTCGAGCGGGGAGCGCTTGCCGCCGGTGATGACGGTCGCTCCGGCCTTGACCGCGCCGCCCACCAGGCTTTCCACCTTCTTGTAGCCCTTTTCGTTGATCAGCGGGCCATATTCGACCGTCTCATCGGCGAGCGGATCGCCGTAATGAGTCTCTTTCATCGCTGCGGTCAGCTTTGTTACAAACTCGTCTGCCACCGGTTTCTGCACATAGACGCGCTCGGCGCAATTGCAGACCTGGCCGCTGTTGATGACGCGCGAGGCCTTGATGGCCTTGACCGCCAGGTTGATATCGGCGTCGGCCATGACCAAGGCCGGGGCCTTGCCGCCCAGCTCGAGATTGACCTTGGTGATGTTGGGGGCGGCGGCGCTCATGATGGCGGAGCCCGTCTCGACGCTGCCCGTGAAGCTGATCATGCCGATGCGCGGCGAGCCCGCCAGCGCCTTGCCGGCGGTCGGGCCGCGGCCGTGCACCATGTTGATGAGTCCCGGCGGCACGCCCGCTTCCATCACCAGTTCGCAGAATTTTACCGCGTTGTGAGGCGTCTCTTCGCTCGGTTTGATGACGATGGTGTTGCCGGTCACCAGGGCGGGCGCCGTCTTGCGCGCGATCAGGAAGAAGGGGAAGTTCCACGGCAGGATGCCGCCGATCACGCCGATGGGCTGGCGGAAGAGGAAGATGGTTTCGCCCGGGCGGTCGCTCTCCAGGATTTCGCCCTCGATGCGGCGCGCCCACTCCGCCATGTAGTCGAAATAGTCGGCGGTGAAGCTGGCCTCGGCACGCGCCAGGGGAAGCGGCTTGCCCTGTTCTTCGGTGATGATGCGGGCCAGTGATTCGGCGTGGACGCGAATCTTCTCGCCGATGGCGCGCAGCGCCTCGGCGCGCTCGATGGCGGGCCGCCGCGCCCAGGCGCGCTGGGTGGCCTCGGCCGCGGCGATGGCCGTCTCCACGTCGGCCGGCGTGCTTTCCGGCACGGTGCAGATGAGCTGGCCATTGGCGGGATTGGTGACCTCGATGCGCTCCTTGCCGCTCGAGGCGACAAACTTACCGTTGATGAAGTTGTTGTAGTCGGGCATCCCCCAGTTCCTCCGTTGTCGGTCGTGATTCGCCGTCATTCTACCGCAACCGGCGAACGCGAGAAACCGAAAGAGGGCGGGCAACGCGTCTCGCCCCCTGGTGGGAACTCCACCCGCCACCGTGTTGACCAACTCGATAATCGGAGGCGGCGTTCATCTCTTGTACATTGGGGGGCGATGAAGAAGTCCCCCGGCGCTTACGAAGGTCGCAGGCGGGGCGCAGACTGGAAGACGCCCCGGGCAACAGGAGGAGCAGAGTATGGAACTGGCGACGATGCCTCAACCTCAAACGGTGGATGAAACGGGGGTCAAGCGCAGCATTCTGGAAGACCTGGCGCTCAAGTCTTTTTACCTTCAGGGCGAACTGACCCTGCGCGAATTGGCGGCGGTCATGAAGCTCAGTGTGGCCATCATTCGCGAGATTTTCGAGTATCTGCGCAAGGAACAACTGGTGGAAGTCAAGGGCATGTCGGGCGGCGACTACCGCGTCACCACCACCACCCTGGGCAAAGAGCGCTCCATCGCTCTGCTGATGCAGAATCAGTACACCGGCGCGGCGCCGGTGTCCTTTCGCGACTACGTAATCCGGGTGCGCAGCCAGAGCGTCCGCGATTTTGCCGTGCGGCCGGAGGAAATGGCCCAGGCCTACGAAAGTCTGGTCCTCAGTGAGCGGATCCTGACCCAGATCGGAACGGCGGTGGTTTCGGGAACCTCGATCTTCCTATACGGAGCCACCGGCACCGGAAAGACCGCCATCGCGGAGCTCATGCCGCGCATCTACCACGACCGCGTCTGGATTCCGCACGCCGTGGAAGTGGACGGGCAGATCATTGCCATCTTCGACCCTATCGTGCACGAGAAGATCGAGGATCCGTTGCACACCCTCCACGATGAGCGCTGGGTTGCCTGCAAGCGCCCGCGCGTGCTGGTGGGCGGGGAACTCACCTTCGAAATGCTCGACCTGCAGTTTAATCCGGTGGCGAAATACTACTCCGCGCCCGTGCAGATGAAGGCTAACAACGGCGTGCTCATCATCGACGACTTTGGCCGCCAGCGGATTCGTCCGGACGAGCTGCTGAACCGCTGGATTCTTCCCCTCGACCGCCACATTGACTTCCTGACGCTGGCGGGCGGGCGCAAGCTGGAGATCCCCTTCGACCTCTTCGTGGTCTTCGCCACCAACCTGAATCCGACCGACCTCGCCGACGAGGCCTTCCTGCGCCGCATTCACAACAAGATCAAGGTGGAAGCCATGGCTCCGGCCGCCTTCAAGGAGGTCTTCAAGCGGCTCTGTATCCAGCAGGGGCTAGGCTATGACCCCGCGGTGGTGGACTACCTGATCGAAGTGTTGCAGAAGGAATTCCATCAGCCGCTGCGTCCCTGTTACGCGCGCGACGTCATCAACCAGATCCGCTGGGGCGCGCAGTACGAAGGCCGCGAGGCGCAGATCAGCCGCGAGGCCGTCCACCAGGCCTGCCAGAATTACTTCCTGACGCCCAGCGCGTAGCGCAAGGGCGGCAACGTGAACCGCCACATTGACCTCGCCGCGCTGCGGAGGGCTCCGCACTCCCGCTCCCACATTTCGTTTGACTGTGTGGTGAAGGAGAGGGTAGGATCTGCAAAATTCAATTCGGGGGATAGGAATGTTCCGACGCACTGAACTCCGCGGCATCCTGCTGGTTGGAGTCATTATAGCGCTTCCCCACCAGCTGAATTCTCAACAGCCCCAGTTTTCGCCCAAAAAGAGTGAGAGTCCGTCCGCCGCCAAGCCGCGCGATTCGAAGCCGCCGGCCCCATCTTCGCGAATTGCACCTCAGGACACCAATGGACGATGGGAGGGCACGACTTCTCAAGGAAAGGAAATCGTCCTCGTGGCACACAAGGGCAGTATCGTGCTCGTGAAGATCGCTTACTCCATCCCGGCCAAGGGCTGCTTCTCTGTGCCCGAATTGAACAATACATTTCAAGTGGACTACTTCGGCGCCAAGTCGCCACCGTCGATTCAGGGCAGCCGTTTCGAGATCATTCGAAATCAGACCTCGGGGGGGGATCAACGCGGCCCCGATGATGTTTCTTCGCGGCAGTTTCGCCTCGGCAGATTCAGTCCGGGGGAACCTGGAGTTGATCGCCATATCCGCACCTGGGCAGACGCCTTGCCAAGCCGCGGCGAAGATGACCTTCAGTGCAAAGAAGAGGTCTAGCGCCGGACAGAAGACGGGTTCCGCTGATGCGGGCACTGGCCCCGCCAATTCCTATGATGGCAACTGGTTCGGGACCACTTCCGACGGCAAGCGGTTCAGGTTCGTGGTGAAAGACAATCTTGTGGACGACGTCGATATGACATTGACAATTCCCGATGGCGATTGCGAGGGCTACAGACGCGATCAGTGGGGCCATTTCAACCACCAGGGCACCGTCTGGGATATCCAGCAAAGTTACAACGAGGAGCTCAGAAAAGAACTGGCTTCGAAGGCAGTGGTCGAGAACGGCTCGTTTCGGGCTGTATTCGGCAAGAGATTCAAGGCCGTTTTCACCGGCCGGTTTGCCGCCCCCGGCGAAGCGTCTGGTGAGTTCAGCTACTCGCGAATTTGGCAGGAAATGGATCGGCCGCCCTGCAAGCTGGAATTGCGTGGAACCTGGGAAGCAATCCGTCCTTAAGGTCCCTGGTTGGTCAGAACCTCAGGTTGGAAGATATCTTCAGGACGGGTGAACGAATCAGGCGCCTTCCTACTTCACGAAAGGTTTACTCGAGAGAATCTTCCCGCCTTCCTCGACGGAGTAAGTGAAGTTGGCCTTGAGGTTTCGCAGGACGTCTTTCTGCCCGCTGGGCCAGGTGATTTCGACGCTGTCGGCCAGCAGCGCTCTGCCCAAACCAAATGTGACGGTTAGTTCGCTCTGCGAGCAGTAGCTGGAGCCGGACCGGACCATCTGCCAGCCCGAGCCGCGGGCCGATTGCACTTTGATCGTCGCCCCGATGCCGTTGCGGTTGGAGCGTGTGCCCACCGTCTTGATTCGGATGGCGTTCAGGCTGGTTCCCGTTGCGTTGCGAAAGAGATAGGCCGGGCCGCCGTTGGTGACCAGCGCGATGTCGGGCCGGCCGTCGTTGTCGATATCAGCGTGGGCGGCGCCACGCGCCACCAGCTTCGCGGTGAATCCGAGTTTCTTCCCGACGTCCTCGAATCTCGCTCCTCCCAGGTTGCGGAACAGGTGGGGCGTTTGAGCGAAGGTGACCTGGGGCTGGATGCGGGCGATCTCCGGCTCGATGTGGCCGTTGGCGACAAAGATATCTTCCAGGCCGTCCAGGTCGTAATCAAAGAAGAACAGACCGAAGGTCAGCGACAGCAGCGAGGCGCGGCCGATCGACGAGGACGGAGCAATATCAATGAAGAAGCGGTTTCCTTCGTTGTGATACAGTCCCAGCATCTGATTGGAGAAGTTGCCGATGGCGAGCGACGGGAAGCCGGAGTGGTCGAAGTCGGCGACGTCAATACCCATGGCGCCGCGCGCGATGCCGTCCTCGCTGAAGGCGATGCCGGCCTGAATGCCCTGCTCGGTAAAGGTCCCGTTGCGGTTGTTGCGATAGAGCTTGTTGCGCTCGGTGTCGTTGGCTACGGCCAGGTCGAGCCAGCCGTCATTATCGTAGTCAATGAGGGCCACACCCAGCGCTTTCGAGGTGGGGTCGAAGATTCCCGACTTCTGCGTCACGTCCTCGAAGCGGCCGCCTCCCAGATTGTGAAAAAGGCGGCAAGTGTCGCCCGGGTAGGCTTCCGGGGTACAGTAGGATTTGTTCCGGCCATCCAGCGTGCAGTAAAGATCGCCCTTCTCGGTCCACTTGACGTAGTTGGTGACGAAGAGGTCGAGCTTGCCGTCCTTGTCGTAGTCAAACCACGCGGCGCTGGCGCCGTAGCCGGGATTGTTCGTCCCCGAGGCTTTTGTGACATCGCGGAACGTGCCGTTCTGCTCGTTGTGGAAGAGGCGCGATTCGTTGAGTGCCGTGATATAAATATCGTCCCAGCCGTCGTTGTCGTAATCGCCCACCGCCGCGCCCATCCCGTAGATCTCAATCGCCAGGCCGGCCCTGGCCGTGACGTCGGTGAAGTTCCCCTTTCCGTCGTTGCGGTAGAGCTTCAAGGTGGTACGTTTCGCCTTGTGGCCCGGGAAGTCCGCGCCATTTACCAGCAGCAGGTCCGGCGTGCCGTCCCGGTCGTAATCCACGAAGGCGCAGCCGGGCCCCATGGTTTCCGGCAGGTAGCGCTTGCCAAACGCGCCGGTGTTGTGAACGAAATTGATGCCGGCTTGCCGCGCCACATTGACGAAGCCCCCCACCGGGGCGGGCGCCTTCCGGGCCGCGCCCGGTCCCTGAGCATGGGCCTGACTGGCGAAAACTGCGAAAAGAATGAGGGGAAGTGTCAGTTTGCGGGTCTGTGTCACCGGCTTACTTGGTCTCCGTGATTCAGAATGATCTGGGCCTGAGCCCCTTCACCTGGTCCTCCTGCGGTGGACCACCCACTCCTGGCCGGGGAGGGCTGGCCGGGCTTGCTGGCACCGGCGTAGGGCGGACTGCCTCCTGCCCTCTGCTTCCTGCCTTCCGGTGGCGCCAGCGCGACCGAGCTGTGCTCGTGAATCGGTTGCGCCTCGTTGTTATCGTGCGGGCTCTTCAGTTTGTAGGGACCGGTGATGGCGCGCGAGGATTCGTCGGCTTTGAAGCGCAGGTAAAGTTTCTCCTCGCGCGCCGCCAGCGCCTCGTTGTTCAGTCCGCGGTAGCAGAGCATCAGGTTGTAGTGCGCTTCCAGGTCTTCGGGATCGACCGCGAGGGTCTTTTCGAACTCCGCCACGGCCTCTTGGTACCTGCGCTGGAGGAAGAGCATACGACCCATCTGATTGCGCACCACGCGGTCGCGCGGATACAAGGCGGAGGCCCGTGCGAAGCTTTCGTAAGCCTCGGCGTATTTGCCGTCGGCCTTGAGCGCGAGCCCGGTGAAATAATGGGCGCTGGCCAGCCTGGGATTCAGTTCCAGCGCCCTCGCCAGATACGGCTTGGCGGCCTCGGTATTACCCTCCATGACCTTGGCGCGCGCCACATTCACCCAGCCGTCCGCGTAGGTGGGTTCGAGTTCGATCACTTTTTCGAAGGCGCGCCCCGCGCCCTTCAGGTCGCCTTGCAGAAGCAGCCCGATGCCGTAATCGTTCCAGCGCTCACGGTCTTTGACGTCCAGCGCCAGGTTTTCCTCAAAGGGCGGTGCGTCCTTGCCTCCTACCGGGAGGGTCTGAGTTGCTTCGGCGATGGTGATAATGGGGACGTTGGGAATCTCTTTGAGCTTGGCCGACACCCTGGAGAGGTCGCCGGTGAAGATCCAGCGGCGGCTGTCGTGGTGCTGATCCACGGTGCCGGTGGTATCGGTGGGATCGACGACTCCCGCGAAGGCCCACTGGGTGTTCCACCAGGAGAACTTGCGGTAATTCAGCTTGGCGGTAAAGGTAATCTGATCGCCGCAATCGTCGGGGATCTTGACGCGGAAGTGGGCGGTGTCGGCGGCGCCCGGCGGAATCAGCCGTGCGTACATGACGGCGCGGGTGGACCAGGCGTTGCGCTTGTTGATGGGATTGCCGTGGCCGTCGAGCTGGAGCGAGCGGTAGAAATGCGCGCCGGGCTCGACCGGGCCGCGCCCGTCGTCTTCCACTTTGCCGCTCCAGTAGATGATGCGGCCCTGATTGTCCTTCGCCTGAAGTTCCAGCCAGACGTCGAAGGCGTCCACCGTGCCGCCCGGGAAGAAATGTCCCACGCGCCGCGTGCGGACGACCACTTCGACGCGCATGGTGTCGCCGCGGCGGACCCGCGCCGGAACGCGTCCCAGGGGAGCGATCAGCTTCGCAGGTTCCAGACCGATCACGCCGCCCGCGCCCATGCCCGACGATGACTCCTCGCCCACCGCAAAGGTGCTGGCCAGTTGCGGCCCCTCGCCCGGGCGCAGCACATGCTCGGGCAATTCGCCCTCCGGCGATTCCGCCAGACCAAAGATATCCACCGTCAGCGCGCCCTTCAGAAATTTCTCCACCTCCGCGATCTGCGGGTGATCGCCATAGGAGGCGGGCACGGCCGTGTTGGCGGCGGCAAAGCGGTGCGAATGAACTTTGCCGTTGATATTTCCGAAGTCGTTGGACGGCACCAGCGGCATGTGGCAGTCGGAGCAGTTCTGCGGCTTGGGCGGATAGTAGAACGAGCGCGCGCCTTGGCCGGAGACGCCGCTCGCCTGCCAGTTGTCGTAGTCGTTGAAACCGCGCAGCCAGCGGTAATGATTCACCGGCACGTCGAGATGCACCTTGTGGCAGGTGGAGCAGAACTCGCTCACCTTGTCGTCATCCTTATGGAAAGGCTTCAGGAAGGCGTTGCGGTGCGGCTTGGGATTCAGCTTCAGGATGTAGTCGTGCACGCTGACGAGCAGCGGGTTCTTGCTCGCCGCTAGGTCGTCGAGCGGCGGGAAATCCAGCACGAAGCCGCCCTGGCCCATGGTATCGCGAACGTGCACGATGGAGTGGCATGACATGCAGCCCAGGCCGTTCTGCGCCTCGGGCGTATGCACTAGCTCGCGGATATGCTGCTTCTGCATCTTTCCCGCGACGATGAGCGCATGATCGTGGCAGCCGCCGCACCACAGCGAAGGCTTGATGCCGATGGTGTCCTGCATGTACTCGATGGACTTTCGGTACCACTGGTTGTTGAACGAGGCCATGTGGTGCATCGAGCTCGCCCACTGGTTGTAAATGTCCTCGTGGCACTTCTTGCACGACTCGGAATCCATGAAGAACTGCGAGGTGATGGGCTTCCCGTCTGTGGTGGTGAGGGAGCTGGGAAACATGAAGCTGTCCACCCCGCCACCCTCTTCTTCCATGCTCAACGGGGGGGTCTTGGGATTTTGAATCAGGAAGCGCGGATCGGGCCGCAGTGTCTGGTATCCCGCGGCGACTCCATAGAATACCAGCGAGCCCAGCGCTACCGCCGTGCTCCAGCGCCATGCGGAGCGCTCGAAAGTCGAAACTGGAAACTGGAAACTGGCCGAACCTCGAAATTCGCATTTCGAATTTGCGTTTGTGATTCGCGACCGCCATGCCATCAGAAGGGCCGCCAGTCCCAGGATGGCCAGTGACACATGCGCATAGAGTGCCCAGCTATTGGGCCGAGTCATCCCTTCGATCATCAAATAGACACCGAAGGCTGCGGAGAGACCCAATAGCAAACGGGCGGCGTTACCCGCCGCGCCGGCGAGGAAGGCGCGCCGGCGGCGAAGGAAAAGATAGAACCAGACCGCGACCGCGATTCCCAGGAAGGGATGCAGCAACGCCTGGGCGACGTAAAACAGAGTGGCGTCTCCAAACGCCGCGACGTAGGCGCTGTTGATGAGCAGAAGGAGAAACAGGAGGAGAAGGCGCCGGCCGCTGCCCGGGACGCCAGCCGAGCTCGCGGGCTCGCTTTCCCAAGTCTTTTCCATTTGAGCTAACCTGAAAGAGTGAGGGTGTTGCCCGGATACTTCCTGGTATTCGCGTGGGGGGAGGACCATTTGCTGCCGCGCGACGCAACCCCCTGCGCGCAACGCGGCCCCCTTCACCCCTCAGCCCTGACCGATCTGGAACACCCTCTACAGGATGGCGGACCGCTGCCCCAGCGTCAATGATGGAAAGATATTAGAGGTGCGATTCCAACATATTACCCCTCCCGGCGGGCGCACCCCGGGACGGGAGAAATCACGCCGGGCGAACGGGTGGAAGGTTTACAGATTGGGGTCCGTTCGCAGGGCCGTTTCATCATCCGTTTTGGGTATCTCCGTCGGAAACTTGAGCGTTGATTTCCTTGGGGTCAATTGCGACAATCGGAAACCAAGGTCATGGAGGGATTGAATGGTTCATGATGAGGTGAATCGCCGCATATTTCTGAAAGGGGCGGCAGCTTCTGCCGTGGCCGCCAGCCTCCCGGGCTCGTTCGCGAGCCTTTCCGTAGCTGCGGAGAGGGCAGGCGATATGCCCACGCGCCTCCTCGGCCGCACCGGGCTGAAGGTCAGCCTCATGGCGCTCGGCGGGTTCCACTCCGGAGTGATGGAAAGCGAGGATTATGGAATTCGGCTGATTCACCGCGCCATCGAGCTGGGCGTCAATCTGATGGACAACGCCGATTGCTACCAGGGCGGCCGCACCGAAGAACGTATGGGCAAGGCCCTGGCCGGAAAGCGCGACAAAGTGATCCTCATGTCCAAGGTAGACGCGCGCGACGCGGCCGGCTCGCGCGCCACGCTGGAGCGCAGCCTGCGCAGTCTCAAGACCGATCATCTGGACCTCTGGCAGTTCCACCAGGTTCCCAACCTGCGGGAATTGGATCAGATCTTCGGCCCGGGCGGCGCGCTCGAAACCGCGGAGAAGGCCAGGAAGGAAGGGAAGATTCGATTCATTGGCATCACCGCGCACTTCGACCCCGAGGTGCTGCTGGCGGCGGTCCGGCGCTATCCTTTCGATACCATGCAGATGCCCATCAACGTTGTGGATCCGCATTTCAAGAGCTTCCGCAAGACGGTGGTGGATGAGGCGGTCAAGAACAACATCGGTGTCATCGCCATGAAGACCATGGGTCGCGGCAACATCACCAGCTTTGAGGTGGCCACCCCTGCCGAGGCGCTGCGCTACGTCTGGAGCCAGCCGGTGGCGACAGCGGTGGTCGGCAGCGAATGGATCGAGATGCTGGAGCAGAACGTTCTGCTGGCCAAGACCTTCCAGCCCATGACCGGGGCCGAGCAAGCGGCCCTCCTCGAACGCACGAAGCGTCACGCCGGACTCAACATCGAAGCCTACAAGGCCTGGGGTTAACGCTGCGGGATCGCGGGCCTGCGGCTCTCGCCATCCGTGGGCGGCGCAATTTCATCTTGGGAGCAGTCATGGAGTGGCATCATCTGGATCGTCGGAATTTTCTGAAGGCGGCGGGCACTGCGGCCGCAGCCTCGGTGGCGGGCGAAGCGGGAATAGACTACGCCCGCGCCGCTGAGGTTCTGGGGCCCATCCCGACCCGCACGCTGGGCCGGACGGGTTTGAAAGTTTCGATCATCGGCCTGGGGGGCTACCATTTCGGCCAGCCGGAGAGCGAAGAGGATTCCATCCGCCTCCTGCACCGCGCGCTGGATCTGGGGATCAATTTCTACGACAACGCCGACTGCTACCAGACGGGCCGGGCCGAAGAGCGCATGGGCAAGGCGCTGGAAGGCCGCCGTAAGGACATCTATCTGATGACCAAGGTGGACCAGCGCGACGCCAAAGGTTCGCGCCTCACCCTGGAGAAAAGCCTGAAGAGCCTGCGGACCGATTATTTGGACCTCTGGCAATTCCACGGCGTTTCCAAAATGTCGGACCTCGAACAAATCTTTGGGCCCAGTGGCGCCATGGAGACCGCGCAGAAAGCCAGGCAGGAAGGCAAGATCCGCTTTATTGGCGTGACCGGCCATTCCGACCCGGAAGTTCACCTGGCCTTCATTAAGCACTTCGATTTTGACACGGTGCAGATGCCTATCAACGTGGTGGATTTCCACTACAAGAGCTTCCGCAAGACGGTGGTGGACGAGGCCGTGAAACGCAACATCGGCGTGATCGCCATGAAGACGCTGAGCTTCGGCAACATTGTCTCCATGGGCGTGGCGAAGGCGGCCGAGGCGATGGTGTGGTCCTGGTCCCAGCCCGTCGGCGTGTTGATTTCCGGTTGCGACACGATCGAGCGGCTTAACTATAACGTCTATCTCGCCAAGACCTTCAAGCCCATGCCGGAGGCGGAGCAGGCGACGCTGCTCGAACGCGTCAAACCGTTCGCCGGGCCCGGCGTGGAACACCACAAGGGCTGGACCGCGTAGCCCCCGGGTGCGGCGGCGTCCTCACCGCCGCCCGGCGACCCCAGATGAGACCGGATCGAACGCGGCTCGCAGACCTGCCCTACAATGGGAGGGCAGAGCCCTCCCCCTAGGATGAGACCCCGCTTCCCACCCCGCTGGAACCTCTCGCCCCGCGAGGCGATGCGCGAGCAGGATCGCCTGCGCGACCGCGTCGTCGAGAAAGACCAGTTTGGCGATATCCGATTCGTGGCCGGCGCCGACCTGGCCTTTGATCCGGAAACCGAAACCGCCTTCGCCGGCGTGATCGTCTACCGCTTCCCCCAGCTTCAAGAAGTCGAGCGGCGCAGCGCCCGGTTCAAACTTCGCTTCCCCTACGTCCCCGGCCTGCTCTCCTTTCGGGAAGGCCCGGCGCTCGCGGCCGCCTTCGCGCGCCTGCGCCATGAGCCGGACGTGATCCTCATCGACGGCCACGGCCGCGCGCATCCTCGCCGATTCGGAATCGCCTGCCACATGGGGGTCTTATTCGATGTGCCCTCCATCGGCTGCGCGAAATCGCTGCTGGTGGGCAGTTTCAAGGAGCCCGGCGTCAAGGCCGGCTCCACCGCGCCGCTCTGGCACGAAGGCGAACTCGTCGGCGAAGTCCTGCGCACGCGTGACCGCGTCAAACCGATCTTTGTTACGGTCGGGCACCGCCTGTCCCTTGCCACCGCGGTCGAAATCGTCCAGTGCTGCTGCGACGGTTTCCGCATCCCCCAACCCACGCGCGAGGCGGATCACTTCGTCGGGGCATTGCGGCGCGAATTCCAACGCAGAGGATCGTAGCGTCGGCCTTCAGGCCGATAGGATGCCGGGCTGAGGCTCGAAGCGCCGGCGTTTCGCCTGGGGGACCATGCGCTCAGGATGCGCGTGCCGCAGGCGGCGCCGCTCCAGGGAATGCTATAATGACGAGTCATGAAGAAGTCCAGGAGCGCCGTGGGGGTGGCGGCGGGATACCGCGAGAAGTCGCAGCTAATGTCTGCCTCCGAAATTGAACGGACGCTGGTGCGCCTGGCGCATGAGATCGTCGAGCGCAACAACGGCGTCGAAGGTCTGGTGCTGATCGGCGTGCAGCGCCGCGGCCTGCCGATTGCCGAACGACTGGCGGCGGGCATCGAGGGCATCGAAAAGGTCAAACCGCCTGTAGGCTCGGTGGATATCACATCGCACCGCGACGACCGCAAACACAGTGGTTCCCCTCCTCCTGCCGCGCAGACTGCGATTCCTTTCAGCATTCAGGATAAGACAGTGGTGCTGGTGGACGACGTCCTTTTCACCGGCCGCTCCACGCGCGCTGCGCTCGACGCATTGGTTGACAACGGCCGCCCGCGCCGCGTCGAGCTCTGCGTGCTGATTGACCGGGGGCATCGCGAGTTGCCGATTCAGGCCAACTACGTGGGCCGCGTGGTGCAGACCACGGACAAGGAAATCGTCGAAGTGCACGTGCACGAAGTTGACAAGGAAGATCGCGTCGTACTTTGTGAAAAAGCCTGAGCCAGCCGGGTAGCGGCGGCCTTCAGGCCGCCATCTTTGAGCGGACGGCGTAGCGGCAGCCTTCAGGCCGCCATCCGGATATGGCGGCTAAGGCGGGCCGAAGGGCGCTTCTACGAGCGTTGCGGAGGAGGCCGTATGAGACGGACTGTGTTGGGATTGATCATTGTGCTTGCCCTTGCCTCGATGCCGCTTCATGCGGACGCCTCGGGAGCGGCCAAGAAATCGCTGGAAAAACTCCTGACCGGCAAGGACGTTCGCGCCCTCACCCAACTGCCTGCCACGAAGGAGGGCGTGAAGGTTTACCTGACGCCGCCCGGCGGCAAGGACTGGGACCAGCGCGGGCTGAACGTGAAGCACCTGGCCAAGTGGCTCAAGGAGCGCGGGGTGGGTGTGGAGGCCAATGACATCGTCACCATTACGGAAGTGAAGGTGGGCGGCGATTCCGTCGAGCTGCACCTGGCGGGGGGCGGCATGGGGCGGCGCGGCAGCAAGCACGCGCAGGAAAAGGATCCGAGCTACAAGCGGGCGGGCGGTTCGCGCATCAATTTCTTCTACAACCGGGACATCACCGACGCCGACCTCGATCCCAACGCCTTCCTCGATTTTGCGGGGCGTCTGCTGGACGTGAGCGGCATCCGCAACGAAGCCATGATGCTCAACCTCTCTCCCGAGGCTCGGCGCGCCGTGGAAACCAGGAACTTGGCCGAGGGCATGACCTACCAGATGGTGCTGCTCGCCTGGGGCGAGCCCGAACAAAAAAAGATCAATGAAAGCGGCGCGGGCAAATTGTCGGAAAGCTGGTTTTACATGAAGGATGGCCACCGCGTGGTGGTGGATTTCACGAACGGCATGGTGTCGAGAGTCCAGAAGTTCTGACAGTTGTAGCGGCGGTCAGAGGCCGCCGCTTGAGCCTCGCCTGGCGAGCTGCGCCGCGAACTGAATCGCCAGTCTCATGTTGCCCGCGTCTGCCTTGTTCTTTCCCACCAGATCGAACGCCGTCCCGTGATCGACCGAAGTCCGCAGGATGGGAAGACCGGCCGTGACGTTGACGGCGCTGGCAAAGCCCAGAGTTTTCGCGGCGATGTGTCCCTGGTCGTGATACATCGCCACCACCAGGTCGAATTCGCGCGTCGCGGCCCGGAAGAAGACCGTGTCGGGCGACACCGGTCCGGTCACGCGATACCCGCGCTGGCGGGCCTGCCGGATGGCGGGCTCGACGATCGTCGCCTCTTCGTCTCCGAAGAGCCCGAAATCGCTGGCGTGGGGGTTCACGCCCGCCACCGCCACGTGGGGGCGCGCGACGCCGAGACGCTTCACCATATTTGCACCCAGTTCAATGGTTCGTAGAATCCGATCCGCGCGAATCAGCCGCAGCGCGTTGCGCAGGCTGACATGCGCCGTAACGTGGATGATGCGAAGGGTGGGCCCCAGCAGCATGAGGCGGACTTCCTTCGCACCGCAAAGGTGGGCGATGAACTCGGTATGGCCGGCGCCCACCATGCCGGCCAGTTGTGCTGACTTCTTGTGAATCGGCCCGGTCACGATGGCTTCGAGTGCTCCGGCGCGCGCCAGCGCAACGCCGGCGCGAATCGCTGCCAGCGCGGCGCGACCGCATTCCACGTTGACGCGGCCGAAGGGAATTCGTCTCAATCCGAAGCCGCCGGTGTCGAGCGCCGTGATCTTTCCGCGCACGGGGCGCGAGGGAAGCTCTGCCGAGATCTGAACCTGATCTTCCATCCGGAGGGCGCGCGCGTAGTGCTCTATGACCGCGCGCGGGCCGAGCAGGATAGGTTCAACCGCAGCCAGAATCTTCCCATCTTGCAGAGCCTTCAGCGCCACCTCCGGGCCCACGCCCGCCGGGTCGCCCACCGTAATGCCGATTCGAGGCTTCGAGATTCCTTTCATCGGGTAACCTCGCGAAAGATGCTCCGGACGTCGTTCGGGCCACCGAAGCCGCCCGCCTTGGTGATCAGCGGGAGCCCCGGCCATCGCCCGTCCAGCAGCACACCGCGCGGAATCCCGGGGCGAACCTCGCCTTCGATGCGCAACATCCGTGCCCGCAGGCTATCACAAACCGCTTCCGCTGTGCTTCCGCCACAGGCAAAAATGCCAGCCAGCCAGCGGCCGGGATCCAGGCGTCGGAAGAGCCGCGCGATGAACTTTCCAGACTTTTGCGGGAAGTCCCTGGCAAAATCAAACGGCGCAGAAATCAGCACCGATCTGTTCCTTCCAAGAGCCTCCTGGATTTCTTGGAGCGTGGCGCGAACCGTGCGCGCGGGCAAGTCCGGCTGCCAGAGGACGCAATGCACGGCGCCATTCTTGCTCAGACGCGCGAACTGTTCGTGACTGATGGCCTGCCTGCTGCCCTGAATGAAGAGCCACGGCCGCGGGGACTTGCGCATTGCTGCAGAAGTCGCGCGCGCCCGCGGGGGAAACACATAGCGTGCCAGCCCGGCCGACCCTGCCCAGAGGATCTTCCGAGGGGTATGCCCCAGAGCTTTCCCAATGGCAGCCAGGTCGCGGTCCTTTGCAGCATCGATGACGACAAACACCGCTTCCGAAGCTTGTACGGCGCGGCGGATCGCTGCCGCGCCGCGCCGCACCGTCTGGAGGCGGATCAAGCACGGGTTGCCGCCGAGGACCGATCTCAGATGCTGTGGGAGATTGGGCCATCGGCGCCGATTTTTCAAAGGCTCCGGAACGACGAGCCACCCATTCCGGAATGCCCTGCCGCGCGCCGGAAATGCGGGGCAGATCAGCACGCGGTCGGCTTTGAGGAATCGCTCCAAGGCAGCCAGCTCGGTGGCCCAGTGTCCGCGCAGGGTGGAGTCCATCTTGAAGTAGGCGACATTCCATCCCCGACGCGTCAGGGCGCGCGCCGCGGCCACGGCCCGGGCGGGCGCGCGGGCGGGGGTCGCCGCCCGGCTGCGGGTGTTTATCACCACGATGTCTTCGGCGCAGAGTCCTCGCAGAGCGGGTGCGCTCAGGGGGCCAAGCGTCACCACGGGCCGGTAGCCGCGCGCCACCAGCCGTCCCGCCACGTCGCAGGCGCCGGTCAAGTCGTCAGCGATGATTCCGAATCTCGGCGGCATGTCACTCAGCGTTCCCAGTATAGGTTTGCTCTCGTAGGCCGGCCAGCGTTTTCCATGCACGCCGCCGGAAGTGAGTTAGAATTCGCTCTTCAGGGATCCTGCCTTCCGGTGCGGCATGATGAAATGGATGGGGGACCGAGACATCGTCGCCGAATTGTGTGGTCTGCGGCGCATTGCCTCGCCCGGCTTGACATGACGCAAGCCGCACAGCGCGCACCTGCCGCGCGTCGAAGGAAAGGAGGCTGGCGAACGGAGCAAGTTGGGCAATCCCTTCCTGCAGAACGCTGTCATTCTGCCGCTGCCGGAATCCGCGTGAACGATATTCTCGAAAAGAGCCGGGCGGGCTTGTGCTGCGAGTGCTTGCATGCCCGCGTGGTGCGTTCAGATCGCGGCGCGCTTTTCTACCAGTGCAGCCGCTCCGCGGCCGATCCGGCCTACCCGAAATATCCCCGCCTACCGGTGCTCGTCTGCCGCGGATTTGAACGCCATGGGCCGGAGGCGGGCGAGTCCCCCTTGCCAGCCCGGCAGTTCTAAGCCACACTGGGCGCGACGATGCGCGACAAGATTTACACCATTGCGACCCTGGCCATCGCGGGGCTGCTGCTTGTGCTGGGACGGGGCCTGCTGCGCGAGTCCGCCATCCTCAATTTCGGGCTGACCTTTGCTGGAACCTTGGCGGTCGGGATTCTGGGCATTGCGCTCTACCGCGTGACGCTCGAACTGCGCGCCAGCCGCCAGGAACTGGCCATGAAAGAGGCGGAGCTCAACTTCGCCATGGAGGTGCAGCTCTCTCTGTTCCCGCGTGAGTTCCCGCCGGAAAGCGGCATGGAATTTTCCGGCGTCTGCATTCCGGCGCGCGGCGTGAGCGGCGATTACTACGACGTCATCCCGCTTTCGGGCGGCCGCACCGGCATCGCCATCGCCGATATCAGCGGCAAAGGCGTTTCGGCGGCCATCCTGATGTCGAACCTGCAGGCGGTCCTGCGTACGCTCGCGGCCTCCGATATGCCGCCCGAAACCATTGCCGAGCGCCTCAATCGTCACCTGCACGAGGTCACGCAGGGCGGGCGTTTCGCCACACTGGTCTACGCGGAGTTTGACCCCGCCTCGCGCCGCGTTTCTTATATCAACGCGGGCCACAACGCCCCCATCGTGGTGGGGTCGAACGGCATCGAGCGCCTTTCGGCCACGAACGCGCCGCTGGGGATCGTGCCCGAGGCGCAATTCCAGGCCGCGCACCAAGTGCTGGCCCCGGGCAGCCTGCTGGTGCTCTTCTCCGACGGGGTGACCGACGCGGGCATGGCCCAGGGGCGAGAATTCGGCGACGCGCAGCTGGCCGCGCTGGTCAAGGCGCACGCCGCGAAGCCGCTGGCGGAGGTTCAGAATCAGATCCTGGGCACCGTCGGCCAGTGGACGGACCGGGATTTCGAGGACGACTTCACGCTTTTGCTGGCGCGCGTGGCGGCGACCGGAAGGGAGGACGCATGAAGATCGGTCAACGCGGACTGGGTGAGCATTTGAAGCTGCTCGCCCCGCTGTTCGGCTTGATCGCGGCCGTGTGGGCCTTGCGCTGGATCCTGGACGTGGCCTCCGCCCCGCCCGCGCTGGTCCGCGGCCTGAGTGTCAGCGTGGCGGGAGCTGTCGCTGTGCTCGTGGCCGTGGTCCTCATCCACTTCAAGCGATTTGGCGGTTACACCAGCGTGGTGGTTTCGGCCTTCCTTCTGATTCTGTGGGAGCAGTTGCTCATCGTCGGCGCGATTGTGGTGACCATGGTCTCGGGGAAAGAGAACATTTACACCATTCCCGAATTCGACCCCGGGGCCACGCACCTTTACCATATCACCGGCCACATTACTTACGGTCTTGGCTTTGAAGGCATCGTCGCCGCCGCCATGGGCTGCGCGCTGCTGTGGGTGCTGAGAAAATTAATCCCCTCCGTGACCGCACCCAGCCCGTCCGGCCGGCACATCATCCAGCATAATTCCTCGAGTGGGATCAGCATCAAAAGCGACCCGCCGGAGAAACGGTGAGCTGGCCTGAGATGCAGCTGGGTTTCTACTTGATATGGCAGCTGGCCAACCCGCGCTTTTCGAGATACTGCTGGTGGTATTCTTCGGCGCGCCAGAATTCGGTGGCGGGGACGATCTGAGTGACGATGGGGTGCTGGTAGGTGCCGGACTTCTGCCGCTCTTCCTTTGACAATTCCGCCGCAGCCTTCTGCTCGGGCGAGTGATAGAAGATCACCGACCGATATTGCGTCCCGACGTCGGGTCCCTGGCGGTTCAGTTGCGTCGGGTCGTGGTTCTCCCAGAAGACTTTTAATAGCTCATCATAGGAGACTTCTCCCGGGTCAAACTCGACCTGCACCACCTCGGCGTGGCCGGTGCGGTCAGTGCAGACATCTTGGTAAGTCGGATTCCGGAGCGTGCCGCCCATGTAACCCACGGCGGTCGCCTTCACGCCCGGAATCTGGCGAAACGTCGCCTCCACGCCCCAGAAGCACCCTGCTCCAAATGTCGCTTTTTCAGTCATCGGTTCTCCTTCTTTGGTTCTCGAAGCGGCGGCGACCTTCAGGTCGCCAGGGCTAGGGGTAGCGGCGACCTTCAGGTCGCCAGCGCCTCGGGGCGGGCTGAAGCTCGCCGCCACGAATTGCGGTTTTCCCACTCCAAGGCCAGCCGCGGCTGTCGGGTCAGTCCATTGGATACGTCCAGCCCCGCGCCGGTCGCATCAATTCTGCACGGGCGCGGCGGGCTTCGGCTGGCCTTCGGCGGCGGCCATCCTGCGGCGGACCCGCCGGGCGAAAGCCACGGTCAGCGACCGGCGCAGCCAATTCGGAATCAAGGCCAGCAGGAAGACGTAAATCTTGTATCGCAAGCCGGGAATGACAATCAGCTTGTCTTGTTCCAGCCCGCGCAACGAATCGTCCACCACTTGCTCCGAGGTGAGCCACCATCCCCGGGGGACGATGGAGCGGCTGACGCCCATGACGTCGTGGAATTCGGTCACGGTAAAGCCCGGGCAGAGCGCCTGCAATTTGACCGGTGAACCGAGGGTGCGAAGCTCGACGGCCAGCGCCTCGGTGAAGCTGTTCATCCAGGTCTTGGTCGCACTGTACGTGCTGTTCCACGGACTCTGGCTGAAGGCGGCGACCGAGGAAACGTTGACGATGGCGCCGCGCCCGCGCGCCGTCATGCCACGCAGCGCCGCATGCGTCAGCCGCAGCGTGGCGATGATATGCAGGCGATGCATCTCCTCCTGCTTTTCCAGATCCGATTCCTGGAACAACCCCCGGATGCCGAAGCCGGCGTTGTTGACCAGCAAGGTGAGGTTGCTCGCCGCGGCGAGGCGTTCCTCGACCATCTTGCGACCCTGGGGATTGGAGAGGTCGGCGGGCAGGACTTCGACTCGAACGCCGTGCTGCTCGCTGAGCTTGCTGGCTAGTTGTTCGAGGCGATCTTGCCGGCGCGCCACCAGCAACAGGTCATAGCCCCGCGCCGCCAGGCGTTGCGCATAAACCTCACCGATGCCGCTCGACGCGCCGGTGACGGCGGCCAGGCCACGTTCGTTCTTCATGCGTTTAATCGTTTCAGCGTGGCAATCTGCCCCGCGTGGTACAGGGTATGCTGCACGACGCCGTGCAACATAACATACACATTGTAATCCATGCCCGGGACAGGCTCCATTAACTGACGGTCTGACAGTCGGCCGATGGTCTCCTGCAATTGTTCGCAGCCGCGCCGAATTTCCGCCTGCGTCTCCTGCCAGGCCGATTCGGAGGCGTCGGCGACCGCGGGCCAGTCCTGCGCCGGCGTGACATTCTTCAGGACTTCGCCCGAAAGCCGCCGATGAACCACCGATTCCCAGGTTCCGATGTGGAGCAGGATTTCCCAGATGTTATGGGCGCCGGGTTTCGGACGCGCCAGCGCCGCCCCGACCGAGACGCCTTTCAGGATCTCCTGCAGCGCCGGCCCATGCCAGGCCTCGCCCTCATGCGCGCGGCGCAATTGGTCCGCGATGCGTTCGATTTCAGACATGAACGGAACCCCCGATGCCTGCCATTATACATGCGGGGACCGAACCGCGCACGGACGGACTTTAGGCGGAAATGCCGGGCTAATCCTCCGGCGGCGGGGGATTGATGGGGCGGGGGCGATGACGCCCCATGGTCAGCAGGTCCTGCTCGGCCAGGTACACAACGGAACCCTTGCAGCGCCGGCAGCGCTTGAGCAGACGGTCAAAAACCAGCTCGCCACAGTACACGCATGCCGTGTGCTGGTAGGTTTTCACCGCAGTCTGAGTTGCTCTCATGAATCCCGGCCTCCGGCCCTGAGGGCCACTATTTCCCTATATCCCTATCAGATGCCCCCTACGGAGAGTGCGTTGCTCCAGGCGGCAGCACATGACCGCGGAGTCGAGCTAAGCTCTTTGTCTTGTTGATGCTGGGCGAGCTAGTTCAAGTATTTGAGGCCGGCCCACACGGGCGACGGGGGGCGGTTCGTGCGAGTCCAAACCACTCTGTAGTATCCCAGGCGGGATTCGCCAATCCCCATGATATAAACGATCTGGCCTGGCTCGATCGTGCGCGAAAGGTTGGCCGGATTGTCCGTGAGGATACCGAGCCCGTGGTCGGAAAGATCCACGGTGTGTGCAGGCTCTTCGTACTCGACACCCTTGACCTTGGCAAGCAATGTAACCTCAATATGGTGCGGGCGGCGCTCGGACCGCCGGCGCTGGACTTCCATGGACGGCGCGATTCCCACTCCTTACCCTCCGGTCCAAGTTCGACTTCTGCCGCGATTATACATACCAAGACTCTCAATGCAAGGGGCTTCCATGGGCGCCGGTGGCAGAATTCGGCGTGGCACGGCCATCATGGCCCCGCCCCAACCGAAAAACAGAAAACATTGCGATTGTTTTAACCCCCTGTCCAGCTTGTTTTATGCAGTCTCCCT
>CAZHKT010000007.1:44224-49821 GCA_964533045.1 uncultured Acidobacteriota bacterium
GTGTGCTATGGATTTACGCCCGTGACCTGCTTGATGTAGTCAGTCTCCCTGGGATCGAACGGGGTGCCGTCGGGACGGAAGATGTCGTGGAACCAGACGGCGGGCTCCGAGGGGTAGGGCTTCAGCCACGAATCCCAGGGATAGATGGTCTGTGACTTCCCCGCCACCAGGCCCCAGTTGTACGCCGCGATGTGCTCGGCGCGCAGATAGCCGAAGTTGGGGTCGAAGAAGCTGCGCGTCTGACGGTTCATGTATTCGGTGCAGAGCAGCGGTCTTCCGTAGCGCTTCAGGCTTTCCACCTGGCGCTTGAGGCGCGCAAGTTCCTCATAGTTGTGGAAGGAAATGACGTCGGACTCCTCCAGCATGAACCTGTTGATTTCGGAAAGCTTGGCCGGGTCGGACCAGTCGTCGCGCCAGACTCCGGCCGTCAGCGGCTGGGAAGGATTCGCCTGCCGCGCCCACTGGAAAGTCTTGCGCAGCAGTTCCAGCGCCAGCTTGCCCTTCTGAGGGGATTCCTCCTTGCCGTAGCTGTTGGTGTTGGGATTGTCGGGCTCGTTGAAGACATCCCAGGCGAGCACGCGGCGGTCCTGGCCGTAGTACTTCACGATGCCTTTCACGTAGTCTTCCAGCGCGTCCATCTTCTTTGGATCTTCCAGGATTTCACGGCCCGGACTTTGCAGCCAGCCGGAGTTGTGCACGCCCGGCTTCGGGTCGCGCTGCTTGCCCAGCTTGGGGTAGGGGTCCCAGACGCCGTCGAAGATGACGAACATGATGCGCATGTGATGCTTGTCGGCAACCTGGAGGAACTGGTCGATGCGCCGGATGAAGCCGTCGCGGTCGTGGTTCCACAGCAGGTCGTGCAGGAAGACGCGCATGGTGTTGAAGCCCAGTTGCTCGGCCCACCCCAGCTCACGGTCGATGGTGGCGAGGTCGAATGTGTCCGCCTGCCACATTTCGAGCTGGTTGATGGCGGTGCTGGGCAGAAAGTTCGCGCCGGCCAGGCGGGGCTGCGCCCCGTACCACAGGTGCGCCTTCTCCGCCGTCCAGCGCGACTGCGCCAAGCCCGACACCGCACCCATGCTCAAGACACAAAACAGGCAAACGGAGATTCGTGTTTTCATCGTCGGCTCCCGGTTGATATCCGACTGGCCCGCGGGCGGCCGGTCTGGTCGTCACAGTTTCTTGTACTCCTCATGCAGTCTGGATTGTGTGAACTCGGAACGCACACTGCTTTCCGCCGCGCAGAATGGATTCCTCCAGTTCCGCCCGGACGGGCCGTCCCAGAATCATGGAATAAGTCTCTTCCTGCCAGCCCAGCGTGCAATCGCAGAAGGCGGGCGGGGTCAGTTTCTCATCCACCAGCGAGCAAGTGCAATGGTTCGACTGGTCCACCACGCGAATGGTTCCTTTCTCCGCGTCGTAGGACGTCTCCTTGGCCCAGCGCTTCTTAATGTCTTCCAGGAACTCGGCCGGACGCCCCTGGTAGGGGCCGGTAATGTCTACCATCATCCTGGCGCATTCCCGGCCCAGCGAGGCGAAAATCTTCTTTCGCGCCGGCTCGTCGAGATGGGCGTCAAGAATGCCCACCAGCTTGGCGAAGCGCTGGCGGACGAAGTTCAGCTTCCACTTCAGTTCGTCAACTTCCGGGCTGGCACTCTGCTCGGCGGCGCCGGCCCACGTTCCCGAGCCCAGCAGCGAACAGAGACCCATCGAACACAGTGTTTGAAGGAACTCCTCGCGTTTCATGTGCAGTCTCCCGTCCATCCGTCCATCCGGACGGAGGCGCACTGGCGAGGGATGGGGAAACCCAGTTTCGGGCTAAAACCGGACCGACTTCAGGAAATGATAACTCTCCCGGATATTTTCGGGGGCAGATTCACTTTCTTCTTCCACGAACCAGTATACTACGCCCGCCTCGAGCGCCGCCGCAAGCGTTTGCGGCCAGTCAATTTGTCCCTGGCCCAGCGCCGTGCTCGAATTCTCAGGCGGTGGTTCGAAGCCTGTCGGCACGCCTCGCGCCACGTCCTTCAGGTGGGTGAGCTTGAAGCGGCCCGGATACTTCCGGAAGATCTCCGCCGGCACGAGCCCCACCTTCTGCGGAAAATAGACATCGAGTTCGAAATCGACCACCGCCGGATCCGTATTCTGGATAAAGACATCGAGCGCCGTCGTGCCTTCAATGGGTTTGAAATCCGCGTCGTGGTTGTGAAAGCCGAAGCGGAATCCCGCGGCGCGAATTCGCTGGCCCCACTGGTTGAATTCGTCCGCCACGCGCCGG
The DNA here is from genome assembly GCA_964533045.1 of uncultured Acidobacteriota bacterium. Taxonomy (GTDB): domain Bacteria; phylum Acidobacteriota; class Terriglobia; order UBA7540; family UBA7540; genus JACQNR01. Next base: position 46,503 of record CAZHKT010000007.1, read on the forward strand.
CATCCCTCCACGTCGCTGCGACGCTTCTCGCTCACCCACGGCGTGATGACATACTCGGTTTGGAAGATTTCGGCCTCGCGCAGAATTTCGTCCAACCGGTCGCGGAAGCGACGGTCGTCGCCCGAATGCATGCCCGTGCATTTCAGCCCCGCGGCATCCAGGCGCCTCTTGAAATCGTCTGGCGTCAGTCCATAGAAACCTGCTGTTTCCACGTCCGTATATCCCACCTCGCGAATGAGCCGCAGCGTTCCCGGTACATCCTGCTGGAGCTGCCGCCGCATACTATAAAGCTGAATGCCGTATGGCCCGGGAAAGGATCGAAGAGGCGATGGGGCAAGCGCGTCCATCTTGGCGCCCGAGGCGGCCAGCGCCGTGGCGCTCAGGGCGCCGAGGAAGTCACGTCGGGTGATCATGGGGTCTCCGCCGTTCGGAGATGGTACGGCGGGATTATCCCACAAGGCACCTCCCTCAAACTATTTCAAATCAAAAAATGAGGCCCGGCGAGTAGGACCAGTCACGGCGGGTTGACTCATCCAGTCCGCAGAAATTGAGATCACGCCTCATCAACCACGGGGGCGACGGGGAAGGGACGCTCTGCACGATGGGGATATCTCCCCGGCAGACGCCGTTCTCACGGGTTGACGGGCGTCTTTGAATTCTGATATATAGCGGCTAGGTTGGGCGGCGCGCGGATCCTAACCGACGGCGAAATCTTTTCTAAGGTATTGAAGATGCGAGTGGTTAGGAAAAAGAAGGCGCTTCGCTCCCGCTCCTCGGCGGCAGGCCGGGTTTCGCGGCGAGCCACGTCTTCCCGCCGCCGGGCGGCGGCTGCCTCCCGCCGTCATCCCATTCATCCAGTGTCAACTAAATCATTGATAAAGAATAAGATGAATCAGAAAAGCGCTCAGATGCCGGAACACGGCGCATATTTGGCGGCCGCCGTCAAGGAGTTCGAGACCGCCGTTATCATGTTTCAGAAGCAGAATTACGAACGGGCTAGGGAGATTTTCGAGAAGTTGCACGCCCGCGGACCCGTCGAGGTGGCCAGCCGTGCGGCGTCCTATCTGAAAATGTGCGAGAAGAGGCTGGCCGCGAGCACGCCGACACTGAGGTCGGCGCGCGACTTTTACGATCTGGGCATCGCGCAGTTAAACGCCCGGCAATTGGACGCGGCGCTCGAGAACCTGCAACGAGCCGACAAAGCGGCGCCCAACCAGGAACATATTCGTTACGCCCTGGCGGCGGCCTGCGCGTTGCAGGGGAACGCTGACGCGGCGATCGAACACTTGGCGGCAGCGATCCAATTGCGCCCGGCGAATCGTTCCCAGGCGGCGCAGGATGAAGACTTCCGGTCGCTCGCCGATGACCCGCGGTTTCAGAAACTCATTCGTCCGGGGGGAATGTAAGCCTCGAGTCCCGCCTGGCCGCGGCCTGCCCTCGCGCCGGGCCTCATCCTGAAGAATCATGCTGCGAGTCGTCGCCATTGGCGGTGGTACGGGCCTTTCCTGCCTGCTACGCGGGCTGAAGCAATATGTGCGCGGCGGGGCCCGGGTGGGCGGCGTACCGCCCCAAATCCGCCACCTGACCGCCGTGGTGACCGTCACGGACGAGGGCGGCAGTTCCGGCCGTCTGCGTCGCGACCTGCGCATGCTGCCTCCCGGCGACATTCGCAACTGCCTGACCGCGCTGGCGGAAGACGAAAAGCTGATGACGCAGCTTTTCCGGTACCGGTTCGCCAGGGGGCATGGGCTCCGAGGGCACAGCCTCGGAAATCTCTTCCTCGCGGCGCTGACCCACCTGACGCGCGACTTCCACCAGGCGGTGCGCCTTTCGAGCGAGGTGCTGGCGATTCGCGGCGAGATTGTTCCTTCGACGCTGGCCGACGTGCGCTTGAAGGCGCGACTGCGGGACGGTCGAGTCATTTACGGCGAGTCGAGGATCAGCCGCACCCGGGTTCCCATCCGTCGCCTCCAGATTGTCCCCGCCCGCTGCCGCCCGTTGCCCGAGACGCTCGCCGCCATCGAGTCCGCCGACTTGATCACGCTGGGTCCTGGCTCGCTCTACACCTCGCTGATCCCCAACCTGCTGGTGCGGGGCATTCCCCAGGCCATCCGGCAATCGAAGGCGGTGAAGGTCTTTGTTTGCAATCTGATGACCCAGCCGGGCGAGACGCGCGACTATTCCGCCTCCGCCCATCTGCGGGCGGTTGCCGACCACGTCGGAGAACCCCTGTTTGATTACGTGGTGCTGAACACCCGACCCCTTTCTCGCCGCCTGGCGCGGCGCTACGAGGCACAGCGCGCCGGGCCGGTGGCAAACGACCTGGAGGCCGTCAGCGCGCTCGGCGTCCGGCCCGTGTTGGCCAGTCTCCTAGTCGAGGACGGCGTGGCGCGCCACGATCCCGGGCGCCTGGCGCGGCTGCTGCTGAAGCTGGCGCGGCAGCGGCGCGAGCGCGGACCGGCGGCCCGCGCCGCCGACCATCCCGATGGCCGCGCCTCACAAGCTTGACTTTTGAACGTTTTTCGATTTAAGCTCAGCTTACATTCGGCATCGACAACTGAGGGGGCTCATGGACTTCCAGATCGGGGATAAGGTCGTCTATCCGAATCAGGGTGTGGGGATTATTGAACAAGTTTCAAGCTGCAACGTCACCGGCCAGCCGGAAACCTTTTATCTTCTGAAGCTCAATTCCAGCGCCATGCGCGTCATGGTGCCGACCAGCAACGTCTCGAACATCGGCCTGCGCCGGGTGACCAAGAGCCGCGAGATCAGCGGCGTCCTGGAATACCTTCAGAAAGGCCGCTGCCGCTCCGCCTCGGACTGGAAGGACCGCTTCAAGGTAAACTCCGAAAAGATGCGGGCCGGCTCGCTCCTGCAGGTGGCGGAAGTGCTCAAGAGCCTGCTCATCCTCAACCAGGAGAAGCCCCTCTCCTTCCGCGAGAAGCGCATGCTGGACCGTGCCTGGGCGCTGATGGTGGATGAGGTGGCCGTGGCGCGCGGCGTGGACCGCCCGAGCGCCGAAGGCCTGCTGGCCAAGACGCTCAGCAAGTCCAACCTGAGACCCCCCCTGCCCAGCTAGTGTGGTCCGTCGCAGATAAATATTCCATCGCCCGACGCGTCGTCGCGGCGGCCTTCAGGCCGCCACCACGACGTGTCGCCCTGAAGGGCGACGCTACGTCCCGCTCGGCCCAAACCACGGAGGAGACCACGAAGGACATCCGCCGTTGTAAAGAACCGTTAGACGCACCACACTCGCCCGATGCGTCGTAGCGGCGGCCTTCAGGCCGCCACCACGACGTGTCGCCCTGAAGGGCGACGC
>CAZHKT010000008.1:0-47959 GCA_964533045.1 uncultured Acidobacteriota bacterium
GATGAACATGGTGGCGACCTGAAGGTCGCCGCTACGCCGCCTGTCCGTGAGGTATTAGGCTTTTCGTCGCGGCTTTTCGTAGCGGCGGGCTTCAGCCCGCCACACTTATGATGAACATGGTGGCGACCTGAAGGTCGCCGCTACGCCGCCTGTCCGTGAGGTATCACACAAACTCTGGAGGCTGGCGCTATGTGAGGGCAATGGCGGACAAATTTGACGTCCTCGTGGTGGGAGCCGGCCCGACGGGCCTGGCGGTGGCGATTGACGCGCAGCGGGCGGACCTGCAGGCGCTGATTGTCGAAAAGGGTTGTCTGGTCAACTCGCTCTTCAACTATCCGGCAGGGATGACCTTCTTCACCACGCGCGAGCGGCTCGAAATCGGCGACATCCCGTTTTCGAGCGTGAATCTCAAACCCACTCGCACCGAGGCGCTGGAATACTACCGCCGCGTGGCGGAGCATTACCGGCTCAACATTCGGTTCTTCGAGCGAGTCCTCGGTGCGGAAGGCGTCGATAATGACTTCTGCGTGCGCACCGAGACGCGCACCGGAGAAGGGAAGTGCTACGCGGCGCGCAAGATCGTCGTGGCGACGGGCTATTACGATCTGCCGGTTCTCATGAACGTCCCCGGGGAAGATCTGCCCAAGGTCTCGCACTATTACACCGAAGCGCACCCGTTCTTTGGCCAGAAGGTGGCGGTGATCGGCGGCGCGAACTCGGCGGCGGTGGCGGCGCTGGACTTGGCGCGCCACGGCGCCGAGGTCACCCTGATCGTGCGCGAGCCGGAATTGAGCCGCCACATCAAATACTGGATCCGGCCCGACATTGAGAACCGTATTCAGGAAGGTTCGATCAAGGCCCTGTTCAATACTCGGGTAAAAGAAATCGGACCGGCCTGGATGACCGTCGAACCGGCGGGTCAGGCGCCGCAAAAGATCGAAAACGATTTCGTTTTCGCCCTCACCGGCTATCAACCCGATTTTGCGCTGCTGCGCGCTTTCGGGGTTGAGGTCAATCCGGAAACCATGCGTCCGGTGTGCAATCCCGAAACGCTCGAGACCAACGTGCCGGGGATTTATCTGGCAGGTGTGATTATTGCCGGCATGGATACCAACGAAATCTTCATCGAAAACGGGCGGTTCCACGGCCAGCTCATCGTCGCCGACATCGTGAGGAAGACTCCGTAGCGTCCGCCTTTAGGCAGACAGCCATCGTGGCGGCCTGAAGGCCGCCGCTACGGATTGCAGGCGGGAAGCCCGTGTTGCCAGGGGTTACGGCTTGGGTGTTTCGGCCGGTGGCGAACTCGCCGCCGGAGGGGGCGAGGGAAGCGCCTCCGTGGCTGTCTGCACGGCCTGGCCGTCGGGGCCGACGGAGCGATTGATGACGAAGGTGAGTTCCGCGCCCTGCACCAGGATGATGTGCTTGTTGTGTTTGAAGATGCTGTAGATGAGGGCGGTGCCGGCGCCGATGCCCGCGCCGTAGAGGACCGACGCGCCCACCCCCGGGCCGCTGCTGGGCCAGCAGCCGTAGTAGTAGTCGCACCCGCCGCGATTCATCAGGCCCACCATCAGCCCTGCGGCCGCGCCCACGCCGCCCCCGATGGCGGTATTCTTGGCCATATTCTTCGCCGTCTTGCCGCAGCCCTTGATGGTGCCTTCCTCGGAGGACGCATCGACTCTCTGGCAGTCGGCGCCCTGGGCTTCTTCCAGCGCAGCGGCCAGGTTGTAGTGGGCTTCCTCGTCCGGCAAAACGATCTTGTCGGCCACCAGACGCATTTCGGCCACGCCTTTGACGCGGCCCGATTCCTTCACGAACGCGACGTGGCCGTGCAGGATGCTGCCGGCCGGAATGACCTCCTCACCGTTGGCCATCACGGGTTCGTAGAGCATGGCGGTAAAGGGATCGCCTTGCTTGTTGGTCTTATCGCTCAGCGTGGTTTTTAGGCGTACCCGCAGCAAGCTGCCAGCGGGAAGAATGGGACGCGGCGCGGCCGCTTCCTGGGCGAAAGCCGTGGCTGCGGCAAACGCCGTCATGACGGCCAGGGCTCGAATCGCGATGCGGCTCATGCTCGCCTCCTTCCGGCAATTCTACTCGCTCTTCTCATGCTTGGGGCCCGCTTCGTCGCGTCGCAGGATGGGCGGGCCGGGCTCGGCTTCCGGCGCCGCCGGGCCGGCTGCCTTGACCACCTGCGCGATCGAATCGCGCGAAATGACAAAGGTTAGTTCCGTTCCGATGGGCAGGGTGACATCCTGGCCGCGCTTGAAGAGGTGGTGCAGACCGGCAGCCACCAGGCCGATGCCCGCGCCGTACATCGCGCCCGTACCGCCCGCCGCCAGACCGCCGATGGCTGCGCCGCCACCTGCGCCGACCCCGGCTTCGATCGCTCCGCCCTTGGCGCTGGTCCCGCCACCCTCGATGGTCCCTTCCTTGTCCTTGACCTTGGCGCCTCCCATGCCGCGCGCTTCTTCCAGGCTGGCGATGATGACGTATTTCACGTCCTGCGGCGTGGTGATGCTCTCGGCGACCAGGCGCATTTCCGCCTTGCCCTTAACGCGCCCGGCCTCTTTGGCGAAGGTCACCCGTCCCTCGATGATGCTGCCCACGGGAATCACATCCTCGCCCTTGTGAATGATGGATTCGACCAGCTTCCCCGACCACGGATCGCCTTCCTTGTTGGTGCGCGTCGAAAGGGTGGTCATCAGGCGCACTTCCAGCGGCGTCCCGGCCTTGAGTGTCACCGATTCCGCTTCCTGCGCGAGGGCCGCGACGGGAAGCGCCACAAAGATCATCATCCCGGTTGCCAGTGCCAGTCTCTTCATGCCCAAGACTCCCCGTCTTCCGTGGCTCCCACTCTACCGCGCCCGAGGGCCCATCGCAAGGCCCCGGTGCGCCGAGCCGTTGCCCGGCATCGCCGCATGCGCCAAGGCCGGACATGCCCGTGAGTGTGGTGCGTTTCAGAAACCTTTATATGGCCAAGTCGGGCGATGTAGTCGGGCCGGGCCTGGTGCCCTCTCTGGGGCGAGCACGCGGGTCGCCCCTCCCCACGCAAAGCCCTTTCCGACGCACCGCACTCGGCGTCAGCGGTGCCGCAACCCGCCCCCTGATTGGATTCACTCCCTGCGATGACGGTTGTACGATGGCCGACGCTCGTCTATACTGGCGGGGCAGGGGATTATGGGAAATATCCTCAAGGAAATTGCCAGTTCGACCAAGGCGCTGGCGAAGGGGTTTGCCATCACCTTCAAGACGATGTTCGAACCCACGGTGACGGAGAACTATCCGCACGAGCCGGTGCACTTCGAGGATCGCTTCCGCGGCGTGCACGTCCTGCGGCGCGACGAGAACGGCCTGGAAAAGTGCGTGGCGTGCTTCCTGTGCGCCGCCGCCTGTCCGTCCCATTGTATCTACATCGAGGCCGCCGAGAATACCGGCGAGCACCGCATCAGCGCCGCCGAGCGCTACGCCAAAGTCTATAACATCGACTATAACCGCTGCATTTTCTGCGGTTACTGCGTGGAAGCCTGCCCCTGCGATGCCATTACCCACGGCCACGAGTTCGAGATTGCCGCTTACAACACCAACGAACTGGTCTTTCGCAAGGAACGCCTGCTCGAGCCTGCCCCTGCCAGCGTCGCCAGGAAATAGACGCGCTTGCTTCGCGATTCCTGACAGACCTTATCGGAGTATGCTAGCCTAGCTAGTGGAGGAGGTGGTCCTCTGCATGGAAGGGAGAGGCCCCCAGGACAACCTGGCCGTATCCCCGGCAAGTTGACCATGCCAATTACGCGAAACGAAGCCACGATGTCCTTTGGAATCAGCAAAAGGCTGCGGGGGATCGGGCAATCCAGTGTGGCGCGTCTAGCGATTCTTTACCATGGCGGATGTCCTTCGTGGTTTCGGCCGAGCGGGACGTCGCATCGCCCTTCAGGGCGACATGTACGGGTGGCGGCCTGAAGGCCGCCGCGACCACGGGGGAAGTCTTCCGTGGTTGCGGCCGAAGGGGACGTAGCGTCGCCCTTCAGGGCGACACATACGGGTGGCGGCCTGAAGGCCGCCGCGACCACGGGGGAAGTCTTCCGTGGTTTCGGCCGAGCGGGGCGTCGCGTCGCCCTTCAGGGCGACACGCACGGGTGGCGGCCTGAAGGCCGCCGCGACGAGGTGCCCCGCAATTGAATTGTTATCGGCGACGGACCACACTAGCTGCGGCCCGGCCGCTGCTCCCCGGATGTCGAGTTCTTGCATTCGGCCCCGCGGCGTGGTACGGTTAGCGAACCACAGGGCTAAAGAAGTACGGGGCTGGATCGGCCAATTCTGACATCGAGGTGAGGCCATGAAGCGACGCGATTTTTTGACTACCACCGCCGCAGGATTGGGCGCTGCTTGGCTGGGCGCTAAGGCGACGGGGGTTGCCGGCAAATTCAAAGCCACCGACGTGGTGACCTTGGGCAAGACGGGCATTAAGACGTCGCGCCTGGCGATGGGGACAGGCTCGAGCGGCTTCGGCGGCAGCTCAGCGCAAGGCCGATTGGGACTGGCGAAGTGCGCCGATCTTCTCTGGGCGGGTTACGATCAGGGTGTCACCTTTATTGATACGGCCGACGCCTACGGCACGCACCCGCACGTGCGCGAGGCGCTGAAACGCATTCCCCGCGAGAAGGTAGTGATCCTCACCAAGTCCTGGAACCGCGAACCAAACGGCATGCGCGCTGACCTCGAGCGCTACCGCAAAGAATTGAACACCGATTACATCGACATCATGCTGATGCACTGCCTGACCGATGACGATTGGACCACCAAGCATCGGGCCACCATGGATGTGCTTTCCGAGTACAAGCAGAAGGGCATCATCCGGGCACATGGCGTTTCCTGCCACTCGCTGGGGGCGCTTCGGGCGGCGGCCAGGTCACCCTGGGTGGAAGTGGACCTGGCACGGCTGAATCCCATCGGCCGCCACATGGATGCCGATCCCGACACCGTTAAGTCGGTGCTGTGGGAGATGCGCGCGGCGGGCAAGGCGGTGATCGGCATGAAGATCCTGGCCCAGGGCGACCTGCGCGACCGACAGAGCGAGGCGCTGAAGTACGCGCTGGACAGCAAGTTGCTTGATGCTTTCACGATCGGCTGCGTGAGCCGCGAGGAACAGGCCGACATCATCCAGCGGATCGCCTCAGTGACGGTTTAGACGTGGCGCGGACCTCGTGAGATCGGCGAGGTGATGGCCACGGGAGCCCCCATCGAATGGCGGCCTGAAGGCCGCCGCGACGTTTGTAAGGCGAGGAGCCGGCGCACCCAGAACCGCGCTTGACGCAATTCGCCGAACGGCACTACAGTTCGCCTGCCATGACACGTCGAGTATTCCTTAACACCCTTGCTGCCGTGACCGCCGTTCGAGCGGTTGCGCGGCCCGCCGCGGTACGCATCACGCGCATCACCATCGCCCCCATTCAGGGCCGCTTCCACAAGTTCGTGGCCATGAATTCCTACGACACGGCGCCCAAGGGACATACTTACACGAATCAGTTGATTCGCATCATGACCGACGCCGGGGTGGAGGGTGTGGGGGCGATGGGCTACAGCGCGCCGGATGATGCCTACCGGGCAGCCCTGAAGTCGCTGATCGGCGCCGACCCTCTGGCGATCTTCACGATCGAGGACGGCAGGGTGGCGGGGCGCGCCCCCGCCTTTTCGGATTTGCTGACCCGGTATCTGCATCTCGACGGTCCGCTGCTCGACCTGGCAGGGAAGTTGCTTCATAAGCCGGTCTGGAATCTTTTGGGCGATTCTGGGCGCGACCAGGTGGAGGTTTACGACGGGACGCTCTATTTCAGTGACGTCTGGTTCCGGGACCGTGGCGTGCGCGCCGTTCTCGAGGAGGCCGAGGAAGCGCTGAAGAGCGGATTCCTCGGCCTCAAGTTCAAGGTCGGGCGCGGCTGGAAGTGGATGCCGCCCGAGGCGGGCCTTCGGCGTGACATCGAAGTCTTGAACGAGGCCCGGCGAGCCGTGGGCCCGCACATCAAGATTCTTGCCGACGCCAACGACGGTTTCAAGAACGACTTCGAGGGCGCATGGCAATTGATGCGCCAGACCAAGTCAGCAAATCTATACTGGATGGAGGAAATCTTCCCAGAGGACATCGGCAAATACGCCGAATTGCGCCGACGTATGGCGGAGGAGGGCATTCGTACCTACATTGCGGACGGGGAGAACCTGCGCGAGCCGGAGCCCTTTAAGCTTTACTTGAAGTCGCCGCGCACCTTCGACGTGGTCCAGATGGACGTCCGGGTGGGCGGCTTGCTGGCCAACCGCGAACTGGCGGGCTGGGCGGAGGCGGCTGGAGCTTTCTCCGTACCCCACAATTGGGCCTCGGAGATTGGCAAATATATGGGCCTGCACCTGGCGAAGGCCTGCAAGGCCATCCCCGCCGCCGAGGATGACCGCTCCACCTGCGATGTGATCCAGGCCGAAGGCTACGAATTTCGCCAGGGCTACTATACGGTCTCCAGGGTTCCCGGACTTGGGATCCGTGTTCGCCCCGATGTCTACAAGGAAAAATACGGCTCCGTGGAAACTGTGGTCGCTTAGGCCCTGTCGTTATGTTCGTCTGCCCCCACTGCACCAAAAGGTTGTCGCATAGCTCGAGCAACATCGGGCCGTCGTGGCCGTGCACCGCGTGCGGCGGCGTGGCCTTTCCTCTTACCACGCTGCGCCAAACGCGCCTGCCGGACTGGCTGGTCAACGGCCTGATGGAAAAGGCCAGGGCCGGGGAGGGAATCAAGGGGCGTTTTTGCCCCATCTGCTCCAACTGGATGTGCGGTCTGCCCGCTCCGGTGGACGACGACAGCGTCACGCTGGACGTTTGCGCTTCCTGCGAGCTCTTCTGGTTCGACCCGAAAGAGTTCGAGCGCGTCCTGCCGCCGGAAATGCCCGTCGCGGCAGTGACTGCGCCGCCGACCCAGATGGCCACGCCGCCCGCCCCCCGCGGCACCGTGCCTCCTCCGCCGTGGGTTCAGCCATCGGCTGCTGATGATTCACACCCCTCGGGCGCGGCGTGGTCCCAGGAGTATGAAGACGAAATCAAGTTGCGCTGGTGGAACTGGCTCACCGGGTTCCTGGGTTTGCCGGTGGAGATTCAGGCGCCGAAGCGCCGGCATCAACCCTCGGCGACCGCTACCCTGGCGGCGATCCTCGCCGGAATCAGTTTCAGCATTTACACGTTTTTCCCCGGCATCACGACGTGGCTGGGCTTCAGTTCCGAATGGCCGTTCCGGCTCCTCGGCCTGACCCTCGTGACTTCCTTCTTCCTTCACGACGGCCTGTTTCACCTGCTGGGAAATATCTATTTCCTGATGACCTTCGGCGACAACGTGGAGGATTTCCTGGGGGTGAAACGCTTCCTGCTTCTGATTCTGGGCTCGACCGTCTTTGGCAATCTCGTGCAGTATGCCGCGGATCCCTATGCCCACATGCTGCTGATCGGGGCCAGCGGGGGCATCGCGGGCGTCGTGGCCTTTTATGGTCTCCAATTCCGCCACGCGCGCGTGGCGGTCTTCCTGCTTCGCATTATCCCCGTGAAGTTGAAGGCTGTCTGGGCCCTGGTGTTTTGGTTTGGATTTCAGTTGGTCGGCGCCGCCATGGGCTGGGTCAATACGGACCACACCGCCTACGCTGCCCACCTGGGCGGCGCCGCCACCGGCATGATTCTGTGGCGGCAGTGGCAGCAGCGGTAGCGCCCCGGGAGCGCGGAGAATTTGCCCGCCCGCGGCCGGGCGGGCCGCGCCCATCGAACGTCAGAAATTCAGTCCGAGGCCGGTGGTGAAGACCAGTTCGTTGCGCTGGCGGCCGGGCTGTGGCCGGCTCAGGAACCGGTCGGCCACCGTGGTGTTGACCGAAAGCCGGGAACTGAGGCGGGTGCTGAGCGTGGTCGTGGTATTGAAGCGGTACTCGCCTCCATCGGAGAGATTAGGGTAGAAATCGAACGAATGGCTCAGTCCCATGGAATCGGAAAGTTTCCAGCCGATCTTCTGCCCAATCAGAGCCTCTGCGTCCCGCCGGATTTCGTTGTTGGCGAAGGAGGTTCGAACCAGTGTCAGCCCGCCCAGAAGCTGCATGTTCAGCTTGGGACGGGTCAGCAGGTCGTGGCCCACGCCGCCGCCATAGGTCTGTCGCAGATCGATGCTCTGCGTCTGAATGTGCTCGAACTGGCCGAGCAGGAAAGCAAAGTTGTTCGAGGTGAAAAGGAAATCCTGCCGCAGGCTGGTGGCCACACTGTTGGCGCTGGTGCGGACAGCGCCTGTCTGCGTGCTGGCAAAAAGGACGTTGAGAAGGTAGTTCGTCCGGAATCGTTCCTTGTAGCCGGGCAGGTCCGGCTCGCGCCGCACCGCGTTGACGCCGATGGAGAGCGTTCCCGCGTCCCGGTCGCCCCGGACCAGACTGTAGCCCACGCTGCCGACGCCCTTCCAGTTTTGCCATGGGCGCCGCGTTTCACCGGCCTTGGCGTAGTAGGTTTGCAGCGGGTAGATGGCCGTCACACTGTTGGGCGCCACGTGGCGCACGCCGCCATCCTCGCCCCGCAGCTCCCAGGCGCCGGATTCCAGAAGCGACAGCATGCCGCGGAAGGCGTCGCCGCTCTTGAGCAGAATGGCGGAGTCGCGCTTGCTGTCCATGGACTTGATCTTGCTGATGGGAACCGAAACCTCTCCCACGTTTTCCGACCGGAAAACCAGCGTGCCGCCGTTGACGCGCTGCCACTCGCCGGTAAGCTGGTCGCCATTCTTGAAGCGAACGATGTCGCCCCGGGCCGCCGCCGCCAGCACGAGCATCACGAGAAACGTCTGAATAGAAAGCCGATGCATCCCAAACCCTCCCAAGATTATGAACAGTTTGATGATAGCTTAAGGCACGGAGTTGTGGCGACAGGGCGTTTCCGTTTCAAGCTTGCGCTCATCTCTGACGATGAAGGAGGGGGAGCGATAGAAGTGCAACCTCAGGGTTGGCTCCAGCATCCGATGGATTGGAGGGTGGTGAATGAAAATGGCCGTCGCGATGGATTATGTCGTCATCGTGGTCATGGTGGGTATCCTGGGAGCGATCCTGTTCGTCCTCTCGACCCTCATCTTCCTGCTCGAAGAGGCGGCGAAGTTCCTCCTCCATTCACTCCAAGCTTCGCTTCAGCCAGCGCAGGCATGGGTTGTGGCCCATGTGAGGCATGCCTCACGCCTGCGCTTCCACCGGCATACCCCTTCGACGTAATCGGCAGGCGGTAATAGGCTTAACAGGGCAGTGGCAGTCGCTGGCCCGCTGAGCTGGTTCAAGCACATTCTCAACGTCTGATAAGATATCTTATGTTAAGTTAATAATAAGAGCGTCGGCCACTAGACTTCGGGCGCGCCTCCGCGCAGTGGCTCCGACGAGGCCGACATCCCCGGCCCCGCCGGTGCTAGAATGCATCGGACCGCGCACTCCCACCAAGACACGCCAGGGTGGCGACGGGACGTCCAGCTCGGCGGAGTCAGAATGCGGGTGTCAAAGAAGAACAACCCGTTGCTCTTGGCGTTGCTGGGGGTCGGCACTTTCGGCCTTAGCTGCCGGGATCCGATATCCGGGGACTCGAGCGGCGCGGGAGCCGGCCCCGACAGTCCGGCACCGGCGGAGGTTCAGACCCCCGCACTGGGGGAGCCGCGGCTCTGCATCCGGGTGATTGATGGCGACACGTTGGAGCTGGAGGGCGGCGAGCGCGTGCGGCTGATTGGCGTCAACACCCCCGAGTCGGTGGACCCGCGGCGGCCCGTGGAGCCGTACGGCAAGGAGGCGGCGGCCTTCACCCGTCGGCTGGCGGAGCGACAGCAGGTGCGTTTGGAGTTCGATCACGAGAGGCGCGACGAGTACGGCCGGACTCTAGCCTACGTCTATTTGCCGGACGGGACCCTGCTGAATCGCGAGATCATTCGCCAGGGGTACGGCTATGCCTATACCCGCTTTGCCTATCGCCGGACGGCGGAATTTGTGCAGGCGGAGCGCGACGCGCGGGAGCACGGCCGCGGCCTGTGGTCGAAGTAGCCGTTACCTGGCGGCGGCCTTCTTCCCTTCCCAGGTTCCCTTGTCGCCGTTGTCATGCGACCAGGTGCCGCTCAGCTGCCCCTTTTCCAGCTTTCCCAGGATCACGTAGTTGCCTTGCGAGGTTTGGATCTGGAGTTCCAGGAATTTGCGTTTGAACGATCCGGTCGTAATGTCGGCGCCGCCCATGGGCGAGGACACCGAGCCGGTCACCACCTCTTTGCTCTGCTCGAGGTAAAGCGTGAATGCCATATCCCCGCTTGAGCCTCCGTGGGCCATGCACTCCCAGGTACCGGTGAGAGGCCCCGTAGCGGGTTTCTTGTCGGCGGCCACGGCGGTTCCCCAGGCCGCCACCAAACAGGCAAGGAACAAGGGTACGAGTAAGCGCGCTGCGCGCATGGAAGACCCCCTCTGGAAAGGCGCCCGTGGATCGTGCGGCGCCCTTAATAATCCCTTGGTATTTTACTGCCGGGCGAAAGTCCGACGCCACCTGAATTCGTACGCTCAGCGCCGCGGACGGCGCAATTGGGGCGAGGCCAGATCGAGTTCCGGCAGGGGGATCTTTTCGAACGGGCCGAGCTTGCGCAGATCCTTTTCGAACTGTTGCGCGTTGCCCACCAGCACGACTATTTCCGAACCACCTGCCAGATACCGGCGCCCCACCTCTGAGAGCTCAGATGCCTGGACCTGGTCCACTCTGGCAGCGTACTCCTGCCAGGCATCGAGCGGGAGGTCATGAACCAGCAGCTCGAGTGTCTGTGCGGCGACGTCGCGGGAGGTCTCAAATTCAAGCGCCATGTGCCCGATCAGGTAGCTCCGCGCCATTCGCAGATCCCGCGCGCTGCCCGGATCGTTTCCGAATCGTCCGGTCTCTTCGAGCACGGCGCGCAGCGCGGCAACGGTTTCCGACGTGCGAGTGGACGTCTTGGCCATCCAGCTCCCCGCCTGACGCCGGAGCTGGACTTCGCTGGAAGCGCCATAAGCGAGGCCGCGACGGCTGCGCAGCTGCCGGAAGAGCCGGTTCACCGACGGGCCCCCCAGAACCTGGTTGGCAACCGTCAGGGCGTAGAACTCGGAGCTGTTGCGGCGAGCTGCTCGATTCCCTGCCCGGATTTCGGTCTGCACGGCGTCGGGTTTGTCGACGACAACGATCCGACGCCCGGCCGGCGGGCGGGAGGGGAACGAGGAGCTGCGCCGGGGCTCGCTTCCCTTCCAGTCCCCGAGGTATTTCTCCGCCAGGGCGCACGCCTCAACCGGACGGATATCGCCCACCATGGCGAGGATGCAATTCGACGGCTGGTAATGGCGGGCGTGGAACCTTGCCAGATCGCTGGCGGACATCCGCTGGAGTGATTCCACGGTGCCGTCGAGCGGATGGCCGTAAGGGGTTCCTTGGTAGACCAGCACCTCGAACAGAGCGTCCGCCATGTAACCGGGATCGTCGCGGAGCAAGTCGAGGGCGGAGACGGTCTGTTGTCGCTGCCGTTCCACCTCCTCGGGCGAAAAGGCTGGATTCCGAAGGATGTCGGCAAGCAGGTCGAGCGCTTTCTCGGTCTGCTCGGAGAGCACGGTTAGATCAACTTCAGAGTGATCCCAGCCGGCGCTCGATGCGAGTTGCGCCGCCATCGAGTCCACTTCGTCGGAAATCCTTCGCGCGCTGCGCCATTTCGTTCCCTGGGTTAGAACCCGCGCTGTGAGCTGCGCGGTCCCGGGGAGATCCTCCGGGTCCTGTTCGGCGCCCGAGCGAATCACAAGATGCAGCGTCAGCAAGGGTAGCGTCCGTCTTTCGACCACCACGACGGAGAGTCCGTTGGCGAGCTTCAGGACTTCGGGCGTGGGAGGGCGAAAAGGCGGGAAGGGCGCAGCCGGTGGCGGTTGCTCGCCCGCCCGCGCCAGAGCCGCAACGAGAAAGGCGCAGGCGGCGAGTCTCGCAAGCCCGGCGAACCTGTTGCTTCTGCCCCTCATTTCGCGTCTTTCACCACCGCCGGGAGTCCCGAGGAGGAAGGATAAATCTCCACCACGGCGGAGTTCTCCGGCACGAAGTATTGGCGCGCCACGCGCTGAATGTCCTCGGCGGTCACACTCAGGAAGCGGTCCAATTCCGCGTCGAGCTGGGCGGGGTCTTTCAGAACCACCGCGGCGTATCCCAGTTGTTCCCCCAGGCTGTGAACGCTTTCGCGGCTCAGCACGAAGTCGCGCAGGATCTGCGTCTTGGCGCGCGAGAGTTCCGCTTCGGAGACGGGCTCCGACTTCAGGCGCCCAAGTTCTTCGAGCAGCTCGGTTTCGACCTGTGACGGCGTGAAGCCTTCATTGAGCACGGCGAAGACGAAAAAGAGATTCGGATGTTCGGTGAAATTGCCGTCGCTTTCGGCCTGCAGCGCCATTCGCTTTTCATAAACTAAACGGCGTTGAATGCGGGAGCTCTCTCCGTCGGAGAGAATCCGGGCGGCGACGCGCAGCGGATACGCATCCGCCGTGCCGTCGGCCGGCATGTGGTAACCGGCGATGTAGGCCGGAAGCGCCACGTTCCGCGTGATGCGGAGAACGCGCGGGGCCGACTGGGGCGGCTCGGCGGGGATATGGCGGTCGGCCGGTGCCGATCCGCCGTCGAGAGGGGCGAAATACTGCTCGATCAGGGCGCGTGCCTGGACGGGATCGAAATCACCGACAACAACCAGCGTCGCGTTGCGCGGGACGTAATAGGTGTCGTAGAAGGCCCGGACGTCGGCAAGGCTCGCCCGATCCAAATCCTCCATGCTGCCGATCGGCGTGTGCCGGTAGGGGTGGACCGTGAAGGCCAGCTGATAAAGGGTTTCGACCACCGTGCCGTAGGGCGGATTCTCGAATCGCATGCGACGCTCTTCCTTCACCACTTCCCGCTCGTTGTGAAACGTCTTTTCGCTGATGTCGAGATGGCGCATGCGGTCGGCCTCCAGCCACAACGCCACCGGCAGAAGGCCGGCCGGAATGGTTGACCAGTAAACAGTGTAGTCTTCCGTCGTGTAGGCGTTGTCCAGGCCGCCGCCGCTGACGATGTAGGTCGAGAACTGCTCTGGCCCGACGTTCTTGGTGCCTTGAAACATTAGGTGCTCGAACAGGTGGGCAAAGCCGGTCTTGCCGGGCGTTTCGTCTTTGGAGCCGACGTGATACCAAACCTGAACGCTCACCACCGGTGCCTCGCGCTTGACGACCAGCAAGGCGCGCAGGCCGTTGGCCAGTTGCACCGTTTCGAAGCGCGTGGGCGGAAGCCGGGACCCCGCCGCCGTCGCCGCGGCGGAAATCAGCAGGGTTGCCAGCGCCGCGCCGGCAAGGGCGGCACGTCTTCGCAAGGCTGTCGCGTGGATCGAATGCAAGCTGCAATTTTAGCACGCCGTTCGGGGCGGCTCACGCGAAGGTTGCCGAGACTACTCCGCGAACTTTTGGGCGATGGGGTAACGGCGTCCCATGCCGAAGGCCTTGCCGGTGACTTTGAGCGCGGGCGGCGCCTGCTGGCGTTTGTACTCGGCGCGATTCACTTTGCGGATGGTGTCGCGCACCAGTTCGCGCTCCAGGCCGTATCGGGAAGCGATGGCGTCGGCCGGCAGATTCTCTTCGATGTAGGCGCGCAGGATGGCGTCGAGCGTTTCGTAGGGCGGCAGGCTGTCCTGATCGGTCTGATGGGGGCGCAGTTCCGCCGAGGGAGCTTTGGTCAGGCAATCGGCCGGAATTCGCTCGCCGCCCAGGTTGACGTATCGCGCCAGTTCATAAACCATGGTCTTAGGCACGTCGGCAATCACGGCCAGCCCGCCCGCCATGTCTCCGTAAAGGGTGCAGTAGCCTACGGCAAGCTCCGACTTGTTCCCGGTGGTCAGCAGCAGGGTGCCGAACTTATTGGAAAACGCCATGAGGATATTGCCTCGAATCCGCGCCTGAATGTTCTCTTCGGTTACGTCGCGGGGCAATCCCGCGAAAGGCGCCGCCAGCGTGGCGAGATAGCTGTCGTAGATCGGCGTGATGGGCACAACTTGAAAGTGAATCCCCAGGTTGCGGGCCAGCGCTTCGGCATCGGTGCGGCTTCCGCTAGAAGAGAAAGGGCCTGGCATGCTGATGCCGGTGACGTTTTCCGGCCCCAGAGCGTCGGCGGCAATGGCGGCCACCAGCGACGAATCGATGCCGCCGCTCAGCCCCACCAGCACCTTGCGAAACCCGCACTTCGCCACGTAGTCGCGTGTGCCGAGAACCAGGGCCTGGTAGATCTCGCTCGCTTCCGATTCCGGCGGATTTCGAATTTCCCCCCGGCCCTCGGCCAGATCGACGAGCAGCAGGTCTTCCCGGAAAGATGCGGCGCGCGCGACTAGCTTGCCGGTCGCATCGACGACGAGGCTGGAGCCGTCAAAGATGAGCTGGTCGTTGCCGCCCACATGGTTCACATAAGCCACCGGAATGCGGTGGCGGCGTGCCAGCGCCTGCAACATCTCCTGGCGCATCTGAATCTTCCCGGCGCAGTAGGGCGAAGACGCAATATTCACCAGCAGCGACGCCCCGGCCTGCACAGCTTCCTCAACCGGGTTGCGCGGGTAGAGCTGGACCTGCCAGTAACTCTTGTCGTTCCAAGCATCTTCGCAAATCGTGATCGCAACTCTTTGCGAGCCGATGCCGCAAATAACCGGGCCGGTGCCGGGCTCAAAGTATCGCGATTCGTCGAAAACATCGTAGAACGGCAGGAGAATCTTGGAGTAATCGGAGACAATCTTCCCGTCCCGCAGGAGTGCGGCGGCGTTGGCGACTTTCTTGGCGGCGCCGGCCGCCGAATGGCGAACATAGCCCAGCCATACCGGAATGTCCTTGAGCTCGGCGGCCAGGCGGCGCACTTCCCGTTCCGACCGCTCCACGAATTCCGACTTCTCGACCAGATCGCGGGGGGGATAGCCGCACACGCAAAGTTCGGGAAAGATCACCAGGTTGGCGCCATGCGCTCGAGCGCGGCGGCTGCTGTCCATGATGCGCGCGGCGTTGCCGCCGAAATCTCCCACCGTCGTGTTGATCTGGGCCAGTGCAATCTTCATGGCGAACGGTCGATTATAACTGGGGAGGCCGGTCTTACCAAATTGGAGGGCCAGGTTTCTGGGCGATCAGGGAAGCGGCTCCGCGCGGCTCCTCGAACTCGTGGTAATAGGCGACGCGGAGGCTGCCGAATGCCGCCAGTAACTCGCCGGGCTGGAGGAGATGCTCCGGGCTGCGTGGCCCGAAGTCGTACCGGAGCTGCGCCAGCGTGTAGGTTTCGTAAACCAGCCAGCCGCCCGGACGCAACGCTCGTTGCATGGAGGCATAAAGTTTCGGATGGTGGAAGTGAATGCAAACGATGAGGTCGTAGGCGGCTGTCGCGAGGTTGAAGTCCTCCGCCGCGGCCTGAATCCACTGGATGCAAACGCCGCGGCGCTGGGCCAATTCCCTTCCCAGCCGGAGGGCTTCGGCGGAAATGTCCACGGCGGTTACCTCCAGGCCGCGTTCAGCCAGCCAGACGCTGTTTCGGCCGTTGCCGCAGGCGACGTCGAGTGCCCGGCCGCGCTTGGGCAGCAAGGGCGCATAGACGGTCAGGATTTCGGAGGGCTCGGTCTTTCCCGGTGAAGCGCGGTATCGGGCGTCCCAATCTATGTCCATAAACGAAAAGCCCCGGCCCGCCGCGAGCGGCGTGCCGGGGTGAGGATCCCCATCGGGCAGGGCTTACGCGCTGAAGGAACTTCCGCAGCCGCACGTCGTTTTGACGTTGGGGTTGTCGAACTTGAAGCCGGATCCTTCCAGCGTTTCGAGGTAGTCAATCTTCGTCCCGTTCAGGTACATGAGCGACGCCTGATCCACGAAGACCTTCAGGCCGTCAAATTCATAGACCTTGTCAATCGCGTTCGACTCGTTCTCGAAATTCATCTGGTAAGAAAATCCTGAGCATCCGCCTCCCACGACCGCCACTCGCAAGCCTTGCGGCTTGGGATCCTGTTTGGCGATGATCTCCTTCACCTTCTCGACGGCCTTCGCGGTCAGCTCCAGCGCCATATGAGTCTCCTTCGTGTATCCAAAAATTCAGGCCTGCCCCACCTGTCATTCTCAAGAATAACAGACTCCCCTTCCCAGTTCAAGCAACCAAGGTCCTTGAAAGGCCCTCTCACTTTCAGGAGAAAGGGCGGCGCGGGCAGCGCGCCTGACTGATATGATGAATATAGTGCGATCGAGGTTACAGACATTTCGAGTGCCCTTCACCGCTTTGGTTTGGATGGCGGGCACGCTCCTTCTTCCCGTCCCGCTGCGAGCTCAATGGCTGGGGCGCGACGCTCTGAGCTCGTTTCCTGCGGACACGCAGCAACTTGCCTACCTGAACCTGGCGCAACTGCGCGGCATGGCCGAGTACCCTCAGATGCGCCAGTACCTGCTCAACCGCCAGTTCCGCGACTTTCAGGATTTCCTGAAATCGGTGGGTATCGACGCGGAAAAGGACGTGAGCGAGGTGATCCTCGGCTGGCGGGGCGTGGGCACCGATCGCCCGGGCATGCTGGGGCGTGCCGAAGGCCGTTTTGACGCGGAGCGGGTGCGACGGCAGATGGCCGGGATGAAGATCCCCATCCGCGAATACCAGGGTTACGAGCTCTACACCTTCGGGTCGGGACAAGACCCGACTGACATGGTCTTCGTCTTTTTCAGTGCGTCGTCGGCGGCGTTTGGGCGGATGCGCGACCTGAAGGAACTGCTCGATGTTCGGGCTGGTGCACGGCCACCACTCGAGTCGAACGCTTCCATGGTGGCCTGGGAAGCCGAACTCGAAGGCACTTCGCCGCAGTGGGGACTTTCGGTCGGCAAGGCGGCGGCGCTGCAGGCTGGTCCCTGGCTGGCCGCAGGCGGCAAGGACCTCCCCGATGTTTCAACCATCTTCGGCCCCGTCGAAGCCGTCCTCTACCGCATGGAATGGGGGGGCGGCGTGACCACGCACGCCTCCATCATTTGCCAGAATGATGAATCGGCGGCAACGCTCGCCCAGTTGCTCGGCATTTTGCGCTCGGCGCGCGCCAGCGGAGTCCCAGAAGGGATACTGACAGTATTGCAGGGGTTAGAAGTTCAGGCCAACGGCCCCCGCGTCGAAATCACGACTACTGCTCCATTTACGGCTCTTGACCAAGTGTTGTACGGTGGCGGCCGATAGCTTCATGCCGCTCTCGATCCGGCGAATATCTCCCACCCATTCCCAGCCATTGAGGCTACAATAGAATTTAGGCCTCCATCCCAATAAGGGTTGAACTGCATGAAGACACCAGTAACGCTGATTCCGGGTGACGGAATTGGCCCGGAAGTGACCGAAGCGGCCGTGCGATTGCTTGACGCAGCGGGAGCGGAGATCGACTGGATTGAAAAGAAGGCCAAGCCCATCGTGGGCCAGCGCGTCGAGGACTGGCACGCCGATCCGGTTGTGGCTTCCATTCTGGAGACTCGGGTGGGTCTTAAGGGGCCCATCACGACTCCCATCGGCGTCGGCCACCGCAGCGTCAATGTGGCGCTGCGCAAGGCGCTGGAGCTTTACTCCAACTTCCGCCCCATCCGGAATCTTCCGGGCATTCGCACACCCTTCCCGCAGGTGGACCTGATCATCGTGCGCGAGAACACCGAAGACCTCTACTCCGGTCTCGAGCACACCGTCGTCCCCGGAGTGGTGGAAAGCCAAAAAGTCATTACCGAAGCGGCTTCGATGCGCATCGCCCGCTTCGCCTTTGAGCACGCCTTCGACTTCAGCCGCAAAAAGATTGCGGCTGTCCACAAAGCCAACATCATGAAGCTGTCAGACGGATTGTTCCTGGAGTGCTGCCGGAAAGTGGCCGCACAATATCCGCAGATCGAGTACCGCGAAGTGATCGTGGACAACTGCTGCATGCAACTGGTGATGAACCCGAACCAGTTTGACGTGCTGCTGCTTCCCAATCTTTACGGCGATATCGTCTCGGACCTCTGTGCGGGCCTGGTGGGGGGACTGGGGTTGGTGCCCGGCGCCAACTTTGGCGAGAAGTGCGCCGTCTTCGAGGCCGTTCACGGCAGCGCCCCGGATATCGCCGGAAAAGGCATCGCCAATCCCACGGCCGTGATGCTCTCGTCCATCCTGATGCTGCACCACCTCAGCAAGCACGACGTCGCGGAGCGGGTGGATCGCGCCGTGCAAAGCGTTTACGCCGAAGGCAAACACCTGACGCGCGACGTCGGAGGCACTGCCAGCACCCGGGAATTTACCGACGCCGTCATCGGCGCGCTGGCGTGATTAGAGATTGGGACAAAGCCTGGCGAGCCGCGCGTCAATTTCCTTGCCCAGCTTGAGAGCTTCCGCGGCGGGCATACGCTTTTCAAACTCGGCAAACAGTTCGCGCTCTTCTTTGTGGACATGGGCTTCGAGCAGCGCGCCGAAACCGTCGAGAAGCGGGAACTCGTGGGAAGTTTCGAGAAGTTGCACCAGGCCGTGCAGCGAGCGGTGGTCACGCAGCAATTCCTCGATCAGGCGGATCTTCCCGAGGTGGCGCTCCATTTCGGGAAACAACACTTCTTCTTCCACCTCAAAGTGCCCCTTCAGTTCTGCCCGCCAGGCCTTCTGAATCTTTTCGGTTTGCTCTTCCCTCCACCGAGCTTCGCCCTTATCGAAGCCGAATCGCCTTCGGATGATGACGGCCAGCGCCAGGGCGTGCTGGTGCTGGTGGGAAAGCGGTATCAGACTGGCGTGGCGCCGGGACATTGCGCGATTCCTGAATGGTGAATTTGAATCGGAGCCCAGCGGGGCCTCCCAATTCACCATGGGCTACTTGCCGCCCGCCGAAAGAACCGGAACCCAGACTTTCATCGGTGCGGGCTCACGATTCGCCCAAGCGTAATAGGGGATGAACGTCAGTTCGGTGGCCGGCCCAACCTTCTGCCGCACCGGACCGGCGGGCAGGTACAAGTCGCTCCAGCCGCCAGACAGATCGAATACGAAGCCCTTGCATCGCACCACCGTGACGCCATCGAGCAGGTTCGCGCGGTGCTCGGCACGGCACTCCCCGGCCGGTCTGGAGGGAAGAGGGAGCGCTACGTCGCTGATCGTGACTCCGGCCGGCTGATCGAGCTGCTCCAGCGTATAAACCAGCGGTCCGCGCTGCACGGCCACCTTGCCCACGTTTTCAGAAACACGGGGATTCGCGGTGAGGAACTGCGAGGTCATGTCGAAATCTATCTGCACCCGATCGCCCGCTTCCCAGGTCCGGCGAATGGGAAGATAAGTTCCCGGCTGAACATTCTTCATTTCCTTGCCGTCGGCCCGCACCTTCGCGCTCGATGCCCAGCCCGGAATGCGGACGTAGAGGGTGAATTCCGACTTCTTGCCCGGGCTCACGGTCAGCTCCACGTTCCCCGCCCAGGGATAACCGGTCTTCTGGTCAATCTTGATGGGCATGCCGTTCTCCAGATGCCAGTCGAGGAGCGAATTGTCGTAAAGGTGAACGTAGATTCCGTCCTTGCTGGTGCTGTACATGTAACCCGGCAGCGCTCCAAAGGTCCGCTGAATATTGGGCGGGCAGCAGAGCACGTCGTACCAGGGATTGCGCGTGGTGCCTTCTTTGCTATGCCAGTTGGGTTCGCCCTTGCCAGGTGATTCCAGCGGATTGGCGTAACAATACTGCTTGCCGTCGAGCGACATGCCGACATTGACGGCGTTGTAGAGCATGCGCTCGAGGACATCCGTAAAGCGCCCCTCGCCCGACGCCGCGAGCATCCTCCAATTCCACATCACGCCGCCGATGGCCGCGCAGGTTTCCGAGTAGGAGCGCGAGTTGGGGAGTTCATAAGCATCGCCAAACGCTTCGCCTTCCCAGCGCGAGCCCAGGCCGCCGGTCACGTACATCTTGGTGTTGACCGTGTCAAACCAGAGGCGATTGAGCGCCTCCCAGTATTTCGGGTCGCCAGTTTCGAGGTAGTAGTCTGTGGCGCCGCTCACCGCATACATGGCGCGTACGGCGTGGCCCTGCATGTGCGCCCGCTGGGTGATCGGGATGCCGCTGAATGTATAGACGACACGGCTCGGGTGGCGCTCGATGCGCGGGTCGCCCGTCAGGATATAGGAGGCAAGATCCAAATAGCGCTTTTGGCCGGTCGTGCGATAGAGCTCGATCAGTCCCATTTCCACCACCGGATGCCCCGCCAGGAACGGCTTCTTGTCGGGGCCGAACTCGCGCGCCACGAAATCGGCAAAGCGCGCCGCCGCATCCAGATAGCGCGTTTCGCCCGTTGCGCGGTAATAGGCGATGGCGCTCTGCAGCATGTGGCCCAGGCAGTAGTCTTCGTGGCCCCAGTCGAGCGTTTCCGGAGTCAAACGATCCTTAAGCGAGACGACGCGGCTGCCAAAGCGCGTCTCGCCGTGAAACTGCGAGGCCAGATAGCCGCTCGGTTCCTGGATGGCGAGAATATCGTCCAGAGCGCTTTCCACCGTCTTGCGAAGCTCCGGCCGATCACGTTCCTGGAGAAAGAACGACACTCCTTCGATCCACTTGTAAGGATCCGTGTCGGTAAACACCGGCCCCTTGCGCGGCACGTCCTTCTTGCCGGTGAGACGGCGGAAATTGTCCATATAACCGTGCTCTTCGATGAGTTGCCAGGAGCTGGGAATGCTCTGTTCAACCGCCGTCTTGCGGCGGGCGGCCCAGAATCCGTCGCGAAGCGTCACGGCGCGGACGGGAACGTTGTGCAGCTTGGCGTAAGGCGACCTGTCGATGTAAATAATTCCCTGGTCGCGCCAGCTGGCATCTTTGCTTTGCGCCGCCGCCCCGGCGGGCAGCAGCAAGAGGGTTGCCAGGCCGAGAAGGATGGTCCCCGGAAGAGCGCGGTTCATGGCATTGTCTCCTTTGTCTGCAAACGTTTGCAGATGGAATTATTGCCGTCCCCATCGGAATTGTCGAGCAGAATCGAAGGACAGCGCTAACCGGCAATAAAGGGAGCGAGGGCGCGCGTGACTTCCTCTTTGTCCACGCGCTCCCCCTGGTTGAGGCGATCCAGGATTTGAGCAATGACTTCCTTGGCCTGTTCCTTGCGGTATTGACGAATGAAGCCGTCGTAGAAATGCTGGCCCGCCATGGCGCGATTAATCTCCAGCTCCTTATTGTGGTCCTGAAGCTCTGTGAAGTACACGACGCGATACTGCCCTGAGTAAGTCGCCTCTTTGTAAATCTCAAACATGATCTTGTCGGACTCGAACGCCATATCACTCCTTCACGGCCCGTGCCTGCGTGGCCGCCGCAGTCAGCCATTCTACCCTGTCTCGAGCCGCCCGGCACGGGTCCGTTGCGTTTTTCCCAGTGCCTTGGCCCGCAATAGAGGGGGTGGAGAGCGCCGGCGCGCTCTCCGCAGTATTCAAGTCAGGGGGTGATGGCTTAATCCGTATTCCGAATCGCGCTGAGGCCCACCGGAGTTTCCATTTCGTGGGCCGGAGGGGGCGGGCTGGCCGCTGGCATCTCACCCAGTTCGGCGCGGAGCCGGGCCTCGATCTCCGCCAGCTTGGCGTCAATCTCCGCCTGCTTCTGCTTTCGATAGATCATGTCCTCGCGGTAGCGCTTGAGGAAGTAACCGATGGTTTCCACGCGAATCTTGATCGATCCGGTCGGTTTGTTCTCGTCGATATCTTTGAACGAGAAGTACGGTGTGCCCGACTTGGTGACAGTTTCCTCGACGGCGGTGTAAACGGGCGCGTCGTGGCCGCACTTGAAGCTGGAGAGCTCGAGTGCCACCAGGTTGGGATGACGGGCCGTGTATTTCGCCGCCCAGATTTTCTGCGAGGTATTCTCGCTGTAGCTGTTCTTCCAGGCGTCCGAGATGTCCATGGGGTGCTGGATGGTTCCCGCCTTCACGTCGTCGCCAAAAAGCTGCCAGACGATGTCCTCGTCAATGGGGAGCGAGGCCTGGGTGAAGACCGGATAGCCAATCTTCTGGAACTCTTCCAGAATCTCGTGATTGATGCCTGGGTCGTTGTGATAGGGGCGGCCCAGGATCACGATGCCGATGCGGTCTTCGGCTTCCAGCCGCTTCAGAATCTCCCAGCCCTGCTGGCGAAGGATGCCGTTCTGGAACTGGTCGAACGCCCTGTAGCCCTCCTGGACGGCGCGAACATTCTCTTCCCAGGAGAGTCCGAAAATGTCCTTGAACTCATCGAAGAGCTGCTTGGCGAAGAGCGTCGGCTGAAGCGGATTCACGAAGGTGTTCAGGAAGGTGATGTTGTTTTCCTTAAAGATATCGCCTTCCTTGATAAAGGCGGCCTTCACTGCCTCCGGCGTCACGGTCACCGTGGGACAGGCGCGATGCGCCTGCGCGAACGGCAGATCGCTCGGCAAATCGTCAATCATCGGGCAAAAGATGATATCGAGAGGCTTCTTCTTATGGTGGACATAAAGCAGGTTGTGGACGTGGGGAATGCCCACCTTGGAGGGGAAGCAGGGATCGATGGCGCCGCGCTTGGCGCCCTCCTTATAAAGCTGCTCATTGGTGTAATCGGAGTAAACCAGGTTCTCCGCCGGAATGCCCAGCGCCTCAAAGTAGGCACTAAAGATCGGCCCGATGGAGTACATATTGAGAATGCGCGGAATGCCGATGCGCAGGTTCTGGCGGCGCTCCATGAGTTCGGCGCGCTTCTTCTGCGCGGCGGTCAAGCGAAACTTCGGCGGAGGATCAGCGACCACGGGCGGCGCGTAGGACTTGAACGCGGCCTTGGCGGCGATTTCCGCCATGTTGGGATTTTCTTTCTTGGCCGCGTCGAGACCCTTCTTGATCTCCCGCATGTCATTGACGTCTTCCACCAGGCCCTTTTCGCAGGAATTGCCCACAATGAGGCGCTTCACGCCGGGCAGGATCGGAATCTTCGACTTCTTCCAGGATTCATCCGCGTCCGCGATGCTCACGTCGATGAAGGTGCGCATGCACTTGTTCTTGCAGAAGTAGCAGCGTGTGTCTTCGCTGCGGTGCGTGACGTAGCTGATGTTGTTGACCGCTTCCAGCCCGATGAAGTTGGTGCGCAGGCCGCGGCCGTACAAACGGCGTGCCTCCAGGGCCGCGCCGATGGCCCCCGACTCGCCGCAGTGCTCGTGCACGATGACGTTGGGTTTCTGGCCCTTGTCTTTGAACCGGGATTCAATGAAGTCCACCTGGGCTTTCACTGCCGCCAGGTTGTGCTGGGTGCCGCCCTGCAACACAAAGGTGTTGCCGAGCGAGGCGAGGTTCGGAATCTGCGACACATAGAGCCAGATATTCTTGGGCAGCACGTTGGCGAGCCCCGCCATAATCTCCTCGGGTTTCCAGCCCTGGCGCTGGAAGTCGACGATATCGGACTGCATGAACACCGCGCAGCCATACCCGAACATGGGCATGGACCTCGCCGCAAAGGCGATATCGGCGTATTCTTTCACGTCGAAGCCGAAGCCCACGCAGGTGGATTGCAGGAAGTAGCCATTTCCCGCCGAGCACTGCGTGTTGAGCTTGAAGTCCTTAACGCGCCCGTCCTGAAGAATGATGAGCTTGATGTCCTGGCCGCCCACATCGCAAATCACGTCGGCCTCGGGATAGAAGTGAAGTGCGGCCTCGGTGTGCGCCACGGTTTCGACGATGGCCACATCGGCGCGCAGCACCTCTTTGAGGATGTCTTTGGCATAGCCGGTGGTTCCCACGCCGAGCAATTCGAGCGTGGCGCCCTGCGACTCAACCTGGTGGCGCAGGTTGGCGAACATCTCCTTGGTGTCCTCCAGAGGATTGCCCTTGGAAAGCTGGTAGCATTTCACCAGGATCTGGCCGTCTTGGCTGAGCAAGACGGCCTTTGTGGAGGTGGAGCCGCCGTCAATTCCCATGAAAGCCTGGACGTGCTCGCCCGGCTGGAAGGTGCGGGGCACGAACTTCTTCGGCTTGTACCGTTCCTTGAAGGCTTCCAGTTCGCCGTCGGTTTTGTAGAGCCCGCCGCCGCCCTTCTTGGCTTTCTCTTCCTGACGCCCGACGTTGATGTAGTAGTCGAGCTTTTCGTAGCCCTTATAGATGCCGAGATTCTCGTCCTCGTCGAGGCCGAAACGCACGCAGCCGATGGCCGCGAAATACTGGGCATTTTCCGGAACCTGGATCAGTTCCTGGGGATCCTTGCCCTCGGGCAGCGGGAAGTTGCGTTCTTCCCAGACCTTTGGGATGTTGTACTTCCAGCAATCGCGCATGCCCTTGATATAGGTGTTGGGGCCGCCGAGCAGCAGCACGACGGGGCGCAAGGTATTGCCGCGCGTCAGCACCGCCAGGTTCTGCTGGATGATCGCTTCAAACAGCGATGCCATCAATTCGTTGGGCGGCACGCCGCTCTTCTGCAATCCGTTGATGTCGGTCTCCGCGAAGACCCCGCACTTCCCGGCCACGGGATGCAATTTCAGGCCGAGATAGCCCATATTGCAGAGCTCGTCAGCAGGAATGCGCAGCTTGGCGTTGATCTTGTCGATCACCGCGCCGGTTCCGCCCGCGCACTTGTCGTTCATGGACGGGATCTTCTTCTTCCGGCCGGTTTCCGGGTCTTCCTTGAAGATGATAATCTTGGCGTCCTGTCCGCCCAGTTCGACCACCGAGCCGCACTCAGGATAAAGGTGCTCGACCGCGAGGGAGACGGCGTTCACTTCCTGCACGAACTTGGCGCCGATAAACCGCGCGATGTTCCCGCCGCCGCTGCCCGTGGCAAAGATGCGCGTGGCGCCGGCCTGGATTCCCGCTTCGGCTTCCATGCGCTTCAGGAATTCCAGGCATTTCTCGGGTTGCTTGGTGTCGTGCCGCTGGTAGTCGCTCCAGACGATCTGCTGCGTGTCGGTGTCGACCACCACCGACTTCACTGTCGTCGAGCCGACGTCCAACCCCACTATCAGTTTCTTGGCGCTTTCCATTTCACCTCTTTAGTCTGCCGCAGTAGTGTCCTCACCGCCGCTGTCGTCGGGCCAGGTCTCAGCCCGGCAGAGGCCGGCGGTCCCGGACGGCCCGGTTAATGGACGCGGACTTTGGCGCGCTTCTCAGCCTTCATGCGCTCGGCGGCGTGCAGCACGAAGTTGGCGGCGACGCCCACCACGCCCTGGCGGTGCCCGAATTTGTACAGGGGCCGCTGCATCTCGGGATGCGCCGCGGCATAGGCACGAACTTCCTCCAGCGTCACTCCGGTTTCTTCCAGCATGGCGTTCAACTCATTCTTGCAACGAATCTTGGCTTCGCCCAGCGCCATCTGGACGCGGCTGTGGGCGTTGACGTCGCCTTCGCCGGAGGTTTCGATGGGCAGGAAGATCATATCCTTGTAATGAGAGACGACCGCCGACTGCGCGCCGTCCGACTGCGTGGAAGGCATGCAGCCGAAGGGCTTGAGGCTTAGCACCATGTGGCACAGGTCTTTGTTGGAGTAGTAGATGTTCTTGGCGACTTCCAGGTGTCCTTCGCCGCCGCCCGCGCGGGAGTTATAGAACGGGTGGCCGAGCCGCTGCAGTTCGTACTGGTCGCAGAGAGGATGCGCCAGGCCGCCCAGCGCCTCGATGACGCGGTTGTACTCGCGCTTGAAGATGGTTTCCGCGACGGTCAGCAGGGCCAGCTTCCTCTGGGTATTGAGGTGGCTCCGGAAAACCTTGGGAATGTTCCACTTGGGCACGCCCGAGGCCACCAGATCGAGACCGCGCCGGTCGCGCGCCTCCTGCTTGGCCTGGTGCATCAGGTAGCAGATCCAGGTGCCGATCGGCTCGACGATCACCTGCGCCCCTTCCTTTTCCAGGAAGCTGAACATATTAAAATTCCCGTCGCCCTCGGTGGTCTGCGCCCAGAATTCACCGGTGATCTTCACCAGGGGCTTCAGGCGCGTGCGGTCCACGGCGATGGCGTTGAACCTGTCGCGCACCTGACGCAGCGCACTGACCAGTTCGTCGCTGAAGAGCTGATTCAGAAACTTGCCCAAGTACTCAGCCGTCTCGATCAGGCCGCCCTTGCGCAGCAGGCGGGCCATCTTCCCGTTTACCTTCCAGGGCTTCTGCCGCAGCATGGCCTGGTGGAGGATGTCCATGCACTCGTCGAGGACGCGATCGGTTTCACCCGCATTGATCTCGTACGGCCGGATCTGGTAGGCGACGTCATTGATAATGTCGCCGATGTTGAGCGCATTAATCAGTCCGAGGAAGAAATCGAGGTTCATTTCCAGGCCGGCTTCCATTTCCGCCTGGTTCAGGCCGCCTTCCTGCTGGAACAGCAGCACGCGAAATCCGTCAAAGCCCGCGTTCCGAAGCGCCAGCCGGTATTCCGCTTCATACATACCGAAGCGGCACGGTCCGCACGCGCCGGCGGTCACAAAGGCATAGTTGTCGATGATTTCCTGCTTGGCGAGGCCGCGCTCTTCCAGGTGCTGGACGTATTGAACCAGGTTCCCCACCGTGAAGTAGGTCGGGTTGCACTGGCCGTTGTTGCCATACTCTTTGCCGAGCTGGAAGGCGCGCTTGTCTGGCACGGGCAGGGCTTCCACCTTGTAGCCGAGGGCGGACAGCGCCGCGTGCACCAGCTTCTCGTGCTTCCAGGTCAGACCGCCGTAAAGAATGGTGGTGTGGCCGCGCTGCTTGCGGGTGAAGGCCCGCTCGACTGGCTTATGGAAGTGAGTCACCTGCCTTGGCTGAATACCCGCCTCGGCCTCCAGGCGGCGACGCTCGTCCACCAGACGCTGGCGGATCAATTCCTCCGGCGTCGAGATTTGAACTAACCCTGCCCCGGATGGAATCCTGCTGATCGGTGTTGTGCTCATTCCTCACCTCGTTGGATCTGTCTTCAAGGTTTCGCAGAAAGCACGGCTGCCTTCTCGAGTTGCTTTTGATTATGCCGTTTCGGTTATGGAGCCCTGAGCAACCGCGAAGGCTTTGACCTCAAATTACCCAGTAGCCTCGCAGGCCATGAATGCTATGGGAGGAAGGCGAAACGTGATAGTTGTCATGTGACAGTTTGTGGGGCATCACAATACCGTCAACTTATTGACGAAACAGTGGTTGTGCGGACAGATAGGGAATTCGCCGGGTATACTGTCCTATTCGTGAGCGGGGCGCCGGTCGGCAGGTCTCAACACTCCAGCCAAGGTCCACTTCAGCTCGTCAGAAAGCTCACAGATCTCAAGGCCATCGCCGACAATCCCCTTGCAGGCCAGGATGCGCCGGACTTCGCTGGTCGGCTGACCCGCGGCGCGACACCCCACCTTGCAGAGCTGACATTCCTGGTTCCAACAGAAACGGCCATAAGGGATCGTCTCGGGGCTGATGTATTGGAGGGCACGGAGGACGGTGTTCTTTTCGGGGACCTTGAAGGTCTTCCCCATGATGCTGATCTCGACCAATCGCTCGTAATCGCGGTAGAGGGGGTCGCTCATCAGGGGTTAGCGCTCGGCAACGAAGGTCGCCAGCTTGCGGAGCTTCTCGTGTCGGCGGCGAATCAATTCGGCTTCCGGCAGCTTCGAAAGCTCGTCCAGGCTGGCGGAGATGTGCGGGCGCAGCAATTCTGCCGCGTAAGCATGGTCGTCGTGGGCGCCTCCGGGGGGTTCGGGCACGAGTGCATCCACGATTCCCAAGCTCAGCAGGTCGGGTGCGGTCAGTTTCAGCGCGCGAGCCGCCTCCTGCTTATGCTCCCAGTCGCGCCACAGGATCGACGAGCAGCTTTCCGGCGAAATCACCGAATAGATGGCGTTCTCCTGCATCAGAACCTTGTCGCCCACTGCGATGGCGAGCGCTCCGCCGCTGCCGCCCTCGCCGTGGATGATGATCAGGATAGGGACGGGCAGCTTGGGGATTTCTTTCAAATTGTGAGCGATGGCTTCCGCCTGGCCGCGCTCCTCCGCGCCGATGCCCGGGTAAGCGCCTGGGGTATCCACCATGCAGAGGATGGGTACTCGGAACTTGGCGGCAAGCTGCATCAGACGCAGAGCCTTGCGGTAGCCCTCGGGCTTGGGCATGCCGAAATTCCGGTAAAGCTTCTGCTTGGTGTCGCGTCCCTTCTGGTGGCCAACGACCAGCACGGGCCGCCCCTCGAATCGGGCCATTCCGCATACGATCGAGGGATCGTCGCCGAAGCGGCGGTCGCCGTGCAGTTCGGTAAAGTCGGTGAATAGCAGGTGAACATAGTCGAGCGTGTACGGTCGCTGCGGGTGGCGGGCGACGAGGACGCGATCCCAGGCGTCCTTGGGAGCGCCGGCGTGGGATTGCTTCATGGCCTCCACTTGCACGCGCAGCCGCCCGAGTTCTTCCTGGCTCGCGTCGGAGCCGCCGCTCTTTTCCAGCTCGGTGATTTGCCGTTCCAGATCACGGATCAAGGCGTCTTGTGGCTTGGAATCAGGCATCATTACTTTCCGGGTCCTGCGCGCTCAGGCCAGTCCCTTTCCTCCCCCGTCCTTCTCCAGCAGAATCGGCGCCTCGCCGCAAATCTCACGCAGACGGCTCATTGTAACGCCATCCGCCCGGACTTTGCGGGGTTTTCGGGGGCGGAGACGCACGCGGAAATCGGCCGCGCGGGTCAGTTCAAAAACGACGGAGTTCTCGCCCGGGCTAGCCTCGATGATTTTTTCAATTTCGGCAAGGGCCTTCGTACTTCCGTTCTGAAGGCTGAGACGAATAAGTAAATCCGGTTTGGAACCGTTCCTGACGCTTTCCAGGGATTGCGCCTCGCTCACCACGACTTTGGGGCGAGCGTTCTCCTCCGCACGGATCCGGCCTTTGATGAGTAAAGCCGCCTCCGGCTTCAGCACGCCCTGCAATTGCTGGTAGGCCTGCGGGAAAACCAGGAGCTCGACGCTGCCGCGAAGGTCTTCCAGATGGGCCGCGGCCCACAAATCGCCCTTCTTGCTGGGCCGGACCCTCAGATTGGTCAGAATGCCAGCCAGCGTGACCGGCGCGTCTTGCTCCATCGAGTCAATGGACGAACTGTCGTTCTTCACCAGGCCCGCCAGGCGCTCCGCGAACTTCTCCAGCGGATGGCCGGTTACGTAGAACCCCAAAACTTCCTTCTCTCCGGCCAGGCGTTCCGTCTCGGTCCATTCCGGAACGTCGGGCAGCGGCGTGGCGAGGACCGGTTCGGGCTCGTTGCCGCCCGCGAACAAGCCGGTTTGCGCGCTGGCGGCTTCGCGCTGGCGCCGGGCGCCCAGTTCCATGGCGCGATCCAGCACACTGATCATTTGAGACCGGCGTGCGCCCAGGGAATCGAGCGCGCCGGCCTTGATCAAGCTCTCGATCACGCGCTTGTTGAGCAGCCGGAGATCGACATTTTCGCAGAACTGGAAGATGTTTTCGAAGCGCCCCAGTTTCCAGCGCGCGCTCAGCACGGAGTCGATGGCGGCTTCGCCCACGTTCTTGATCGCGGTCAGGCCGAAGCGAATGCTCTCGCCCGAGGGCGTGAAGACCAGCTCGCTGGCGTTGACGTCGGGCGGAAGGACGCGAATTCCCATGTCGCGGCACTCGTTCAGGTAATGGGTGAGCTTGTCCTGGTTGCCAATTTCGGACGTCAGCAGCGCCGCCATGAACTCCACCGGGTAATGAGCCTTCAGGTAAGCGGTCCGATAAGCGACCAAGGCGTAGGCGGCCGAATGCGACTTGTTGAATCCGTAGCCGGCGAACTGCTCAATGAGTTCATAGAGCTTCTCGGCCTTGGCGGCGGGAACCTTGTTCGCCCGCGCGCCGGCGAGGAACTTCTCGCGCATGGCCACCATCTCTTCGTGCTTCTTCTTGCCCATGGCGCGGCGCAGGACGTCGGCTTCGCCCAGCGTGAAGCCTGCCACGCTGGCGGCGATCTGCATCACCTGTTCCTGGTAAACGATGACCCCGTAGGTTTCCTCGAGCGCCGCCTGCAACTGCGGCAGGTCGTAGGTGACCTTCTTCTTGCCGGTTTTGCGGGCGATGAAATCATCGATCATGCCGCCCTGGATGGGGCCGGGGCGGTAGAGGGCGTTGAGGGCCGTCAGGTCGCCCAGCCGGCTGGGGCGGGCCCGGCGCAGGATGTCGGTCATGCCCCGGCTTTCAAACTGGAAAATGCCGGCGGTCAAACCCTTCCCCAGGAGTTCGTACGTGGCTGCGTCGTCGAGCGGCACCGTGTCCAGATCGAGCGTGACGCCGCGCGTGCCCTCGATCAGGCGCAGGCAATCGTCGATGACCGTCAGCGTCGTGAGGCCGAGGAAATCCATCTTCAGGAGGCCGATCTTCTCCAGATCGTCCATGGCGTACTGGGTGGTGATTTCATCTTTGCCGCTCTTGTACAGCGGCACGATCTCCTGCAAGGGCTGGGGCGAAATCACCACGCCGGCGGCATGGGTGGAGGCGTGGCGGGCGAAGCCCTCCAGGCGCTCGGCCACCGACAGCAGGTCGGCGACACGCGCGTCCTTGTCGCGCGCCTGGCGCATTTCGGGCGATTGCGCGATGGCATCCTGGAGCGAAATGTTGAGGACATTGGGAACCATCTTGGCGATGCGGTCGCACTCGTTGAAAGGCATGTCGAGCGCGCGGCCCGCGTCCCGAATGACCGCCTTCGCCCCCATCGTTCCGAAGGTGATGATCTGGCTGACGTTCTCGCGCCCGTATTTCTCCGTGACGTAGTTGATAACTTCGCCCCGCCGCCGCATGCAGAAGTCGATGTCGATATCCGGGAACGAGATGCGCTCCGGGTTGAGGAAGCGCTCGAAGAGCAGGTCGTTCTGCAAGGGATCGATATCCGTGATGTGCAGCGCATAGGAGACCAGGCTGCCCGCCGCCGAACCGCGCCCCGGCCCCACCGGAATGCATTTGTCGCGCGCGAAGCGGATGAAGTCCCACACAATCAGGAAGTAACCCGCAAACTTCATCTGCTGGATCAGGGAAATTTCCCGTTCCAGTCTTTCCTCGTAGGCTTCCAGCGGATGGCGCAGGCGCCCCTCTCCCGCCAGGCGCTCGAGCTTCTTCCGGCGTTCGTCAAACCCCTCGCGCGTGACTCGCGCGAAGAAACTGTCGGTGGTTTCACCCTCCGGCACGGCGAAGTGCGGAAAGACGTGCGTTTCTCTTCCCAGGTGCAGGTTGCAGCGCTCGGCAATTTCGAGCGTGCGGTGGAGCGCCTCCGGAACCTCGCCGAAGACGGCGAGCATCTCCTCGTACGTCTTGAAATAAAACTGGTCGGTGGAAAACTTCATCCGATTGGTGTCGGCCAGCGTTTTCCCCGTTTGAATGCACATCAGCACTTCCTGCGCGCGCGCATCCCGCTGCGTCAGGTAATGGCAATCGTTGGTAACCACGAGGGGAATTCCCGTCTCGCGCGACATCCGCGCCAGCATCGGATTGATGCGCTTCTCTTCCGGTAGTCCCTGGTCCTGCAATTCCAGGAAGAAATTCCCTTTGCCGAAGATATCGCGCAAGTCGTAGGCCGACTGGCGCGCTGTCTCGTACCGGTCCTGCGAAAGGGCGGAAGCAACCTCCCCCTTCAGGCAGGCGGAGAAAGCCATCAGTCCCTCGGAGTGGCGCGCGAGAAGGTCTTTGTCAATCCGGGGCTTGTAGTAATAACCCTCCAGATAGGCGGAGGAGGCGAGCTTCACCAGGTTTCGGTAGCCCCGCTCGTTCTCGCAAAGCAGGATCAGATGGTTGGGCCGGTCGGAATCGGCGGCGCGATCGAAGCGGCTGGCAGGTGCCACGTAAACTTCACAGCCGATGATGGGCTTGATGTTCCGCTTGTGCGCGGCGTGATAGAACTTGACCGCGCCAAACAGGTTGCCATGGTCGGTCAGGGCCACGGCGGGCATCCGAAGTTCGGCGGCGCGATCCATCAGGCGCGTGATCTCGCACGCCCCGTCGAGCAGACTGTAGTCCGTATGAAGATGTAAGTGAACGAAACCTTGCGCAGGCATCCGAGACATTCTAGCAGAATTCCGCCGCAGGGGGCGCGGGGCTCCGGCCCGCGCCCCCTGGTGAGACGCTATCGTCTCTTCGCCGCTTTCCGCGGCGCCGCTTTGGCTGGCTTCTGGGGTGCGAGCTTTGCTTTCCCCTTTGCTTTCGGCGCCGGCTCAGGGATGGGTTTGCTTCGTTCGACCGCCGGCCGGTGCTCCGGTTTGGCTTCCGGCGGCTTGGGTGGCTCCTTGATGCCCGCCAGGGCACGAAACTCCTTCAGCAATTGCGGGTGGTTCTTGATCTTTCCGTCGAGCTGAAGAAGGAAGATCTGATGGAGGACCTTTTCGAATTTCGGCCCCGGCTCGAGGCCCAGCGTCAGCAACTCGGCTCGCGGGATGCGAGCGCGAATCGCTGGAAACTTGAACAGGAAATTCTTGACGCGATTCTGGATTTTGGGCTGAGGAAAGTTGGCCAGCAGAAACAGCAGCATATGGCGCGGCTGGCCTTCCAGCAAAGTATAAACCTGGCTGGGCAGGCTGGCTTTGGGGCCGGCCAGCTGGCGCGCCAGCTTTCGCGCCTCGCCTTCGAGTTCCAGCGCGGCCCGAGCTTCCCGGCGATCGAGAAAGATCTTTTCGGCCAGCCGTTTTCGTTCTCCGCTTCCCATCCTGGAAACCAGACAGTGGAAGTTGAGCAGAAACGGGTCCGAGCCTGGAATGCTCTGGGCGACCGACCGAATCTTCGCAAACTGGTCGAGGGGCAAGCGGCGCGAGGCGAGCTTGCGGTCCAGTCCGGCAAGCAGCTTCTGTTCTGCCAGGGCCTTCAGCACCCGTCCGGGATTTTCTTCCTGAAGAATGGCACGGAGCTCCGCTCCTTGCTGTTCAGGCTCCAGCCGTTCCAGAGCGCCGGACTCGAGCGCTCTCGCTTTCCAAATTTCCGTCCGTTCTTCGACCTTGAAATCGAGCCTTAATCCGAAACGGAGGAGGCGATAAACGCGCAGCGGATCTTCCGAGAAGCTGCGGCTGTGCATGGCGCGCAACTCGCGCCGCTCGATATCGCCGGCGCCGTTGGTGGGATCGAGCAGCAGGCCGCGCGAATTGGGGTGCAAAGAAATGGCCATTGCGTTGATGGGAAAATCGCGGCGGCGCAGGTCCTCGAAGATGGTTGCGGGCTCAATCCTGGGGCGCTTGCCGGGACGCTCGTAGCTCTCATTCCGCGCCATGGAAATCTCGGCGCGCACGCCGTTGGAGAAATGGACTTGCGCCGCCTGGAGGTATGGGTCGGTTTTCTGAAAGACAATTTCAAATGGGGCCGCCTCGGCGTCCGACCGGCCCTTGCCCTGAAAGGTCTTGAGAATCTTCTCCGGCGAGCCCTCTACCACGAAATCCAGGTCGCGCACTACTTGCTGACCATAAGTCAGGTCGCGCACCGCGCCGCCTACCAAATAGAGGTTCAGACCCTGCGCCGATGCTACTCGGCTCAGGTGCTGCATCACCTGGTACTGTTCAGGCGTAAGCCGGGTTTCCATCAAGAAGTTGTAGTCGCTCATCGTAGGCTATCGGCGAGAGGGGGCGGGATAATGGACGCCCACGGCGTCCGGTCCGGCGAGTCGGTCCCCCTCCCTTTCTCCCCTTCCAGGATTCATTGGTTCGGCTCTTGCTCCCTTCGTCCTCGGGCGCTACCGACGAACGACCTGTTCCCTATGCCCTTGGATGGTGCTCCTGATATACCTGCTTCAATCGCTCCTTCACCACGTGCGTGTAGATCTGGGTTGTCGAAATATCACTGTGCCCCAGCATGAGCTGGATGGAACGCAGGTCGGCTCCGCGCTCGAGCAGGTGAGTCGCAAAGGAATGGCGCAGCACATGAGGGGTGATCGGTGTGGCGATGTTCGCCTTGCGCCCGTAATCCCGAATCAGCATCCAAAACGCCACGCGCGACAGGCGGCCGCCCCGGTGATTAAGAAAAAGATAGGGACTCGACTTCCCTTTCAGGAGCTTCGGCCGCGCCTCGCGCACATAGATTTCCAGCGCGCGCAAGGCGCTCTTGCCAACCGGAACGAGTCGCTCTTTGTTTCCCTTGCCGCGTACGCGCAGAACGCCGAGGTTGACCTCGAAGTCTTCCCATCGAAGCCCGACAAGTTCCGAAACGCGGGTGCCGGTTGCGTAGAGAACCTCCAGCATGGCCTTGTCCCGTACTCCCAGCGGGTTCGACAGGTCCGGTTGGGCCAGCAAGCTCTCGACCTCTTCCGCCGCCAGGTACTTAGGCAGGCTCGTTCCTACGCGCGGCGCTTCAATCTCGGCCGTCGGGTCCTGCGCGATGGCGCCCTCCTTCGCAAGGAATCGGAAGAAATTGCGCAACGCCACCAGATGCCGCGCCACCGAGCGCGCGCTCAGACCACGCTCGTACAGCCCGCGCAGATGACGCCGAATGTCCTCGCGCCGAATCGAGGCGGCTTCCTTCCCTTGCCTTCGCGTGTAACCGAAGAAATCGTCCAAATCGCGCTGATAGCTTGCGATGCTGTTTGCCGCGAGCCCTTTTTCCACTTGCAAATACTCGAAAAACTCGCGTGCCTCGGCAGGCAGGCCACGCCCTTTTATTTCCGCCGGAAGAAGTCCGTCAGCCGAAGGGGTCGAAGCCTTGCGAATTAAGTGCGAAAGCCTTTCCGACATTTTTTAGTTGACCGAAGCTAGTTCCAAAGCGGACAGCATCCACACGGACCGATCCCGGCGCGCTTCCGAGACACCCCGCCATTCCCCATTTAAATTATTGGATTTATTGAGGTTAACTAAAATTCTCAAGAAAAGTGCTCCGACGCAATCGCCGAGCTACTTGACAGGCCTAACCCGCAACTTATACTAGCACAAGAGCCTATTGGCCTCCAAGCGCCAATTTTAGGCCAGGTTTCCTTTGCCCACGGATTCTGTCAACTCGGCTTCTACGCGCAAGAAGGTGGTCGTCCGCCAGCTCGATGGCGGTCTGGTGAAAGGTTACGTCGATTCGGGATCATACTTGACCTCGAAAGGCGCGGAAGTGCTTGATCGTGAAGGACATCTGGTCACGATCGGGCTTGAGACGATCAAGGGTATTTACTTCGTCCGCGACTTCGAGGGTGATCCCAGCCGTCAGGAGCGCAAGGTTTTCAACACCCGGCCTCGACTCAGCGGGGTCTGGGTTCGACTGGCTTTCAAGGATGGCGAGATTATTGAAGGTCTCCTCGCCAATGACTTGCTGGAAGTTGGCCCCCAGGGATTTTTGATCACGCCGCCCGATTTCTACGCCAACAATCTCCGTATCTTTGTGCCACGAAACGCGTTAGGCGCAGTCGAGGTGCTCGGCGTGATCTCCGAAGAAAGCGCCCGCAAAGCCGTCCAGCGCGCCAAACGTCCCCCCAAAAAGGCCGTGGAAGAGTCCCGTCAAATCGGGCTCTTTCCAACCACCGAATAGGAATCCCCGGATTATTGGGAAGTTCATGCCCCGGAGGCAGACGGGGGCGGCGGCAATTCCAGCTTTTGATGGATGGCATAAAGGGCGAGTTCCAACCGATCCGAAACGCCCACCTTGTCGTAGATCGCCCGCAGGTGATTTTTCACCGTCTGCTCGGAAATGCCGAGGGTCTGAGATATTTCGCGGTTGCGCCAGCCCTGAACCAGGCAGGCGATGATGGACTTCTCTCGGCGCGTCAGCGTGTCGGCCGGCCGCAATGCTGCGGGGGCCATGCCGATTGCCGGAGCGGGCGCCGGCTTTGGAACCAGCAGTTCGTTTCGCATCACCTTGCGCGCACTCTTGACGAAGCGTTCGGGATCGGCGGCGCGCGAAAGGATCCCGGCGGCTCCGGCTTTCACCCATCGCTCGCCGTCGGCGCTGGCGGCGGGTGGCGTGACCACGATCACCTTCCCGCCTGCCCAGGTGTGGCGCAAGCGCGCGATGAAATCCGCCGGATCGTGTCCTAGCATTTCCGACTGAAGAAACAAGACATCGGGCTTGAACTTTCCTGCCAGTCCTGGGATCTGACTCGCCGTCTCGGCCTGCGCCACCACCTGAAGATCGTCCTCCACGCCAAACAGCTTGCGCAGCCCAAGACGGAAAATGCCTTCTTCGTCGGCGATCAGGATTCGGATTTTCTTCTTGGATATCGCCAAAGTGCTCTACTTTGATTTTTGCTTCGCCTTTTGCTTCAACGGGTGCAGCTTGTACTGATCAATGACGGCACGCAACCCCGTGGCGCCACGGGCCTGCCGGACGACGCGGCCCTGGCATTCGAGCACCAGCGGAACGCGTGTCACTTCCAGCGGCAGCCGGACCTTGATGGTCACGGGAGTCTGCGCCGGAATCCTAGCTGCCACGGCCATGTGCACCCCATTCGAGCTGATGCTGACGGTTTCACCCTGGGCTTCCTTCAGGAGTCCGCGCGCCGTTTTCCAGCGGATTTCAACCGGCAGCTCAATGGGAATCCGCCCGCCTGTTCGCAAATATTGCATAGGTTGTCCCACAATCCTTCGCGCAGCAGATTAGCCCGAATCGCTCCTTGCCGCAAGCGTTGACCGTTGCTCGAATGATGAAAGTCGTGGGCCAGGAATCCACCCGATTGCCTTCCGCTCCGCTCCGCTGTTACGCTTGGAATCCGCCGTAGCGCCGGCCTTCAAGCCGACACAGCGGGCGGCTGAAAGGTTGCCGCCACAGAAACCGTTTCGCGCAAGCGGCATCGAAAGGGCATATGACCATGAATCTGGGCGAACTGGCAAAGCAATTAGGCGCGACCGTGGAAGGGGACGCCAGCCTGAACATCACGGGAGTGGCGGGGCTCGACGAGGCGACTCCGACCGAAGTGAGCTTTCTCTCAAACCGAAAATACTTCAGCAAGCTCAAGACGACCGCGGCCGCGGCGGTGATCGTCGGCCCGGAGGTCAAGGCCGAGGGCCGCACCCTGTTGCGCGCCGAAAATCCCTATCTGACTTTTGCCAAGGCGCTCGAAATCTTCCATCCGCCGCATCGCCCGCCGGTGGGAATCCATCCGACGGCGGTGATCGCCCCCAGCGCCCGGCTGGGACGCAATCCCAGCATCGGGCCTTACGTCGTCATTGAAGACGGGGCAGAGCTCGGCGACGATTGCGTGCTGAAGAGTTTCGTCGTCATCTATCGCAACGCCCAGATTGGCCACCGATTCTTTGCCCACGCCCACGCCGTGGTGCGCGAGGGCGTGGTGATAGGAGACGACGTGATTTTGCAGAACGGCGCGGTGGTGGGCGGCGACGGCTTCGGCTTCGCCAAGCGGGCCGACGGCTCCTACTACAAAATCGTTCAGGCGGGCACGCTGGTGATTGAAGATAACGTCGAGATTCAGTCCAACGCATGTGTCGACCGCGCCAGCGTGGGCGAGTCGCGCCTGCGCCGCGGCGTTAAAGTAGATAACCTCGTCCAGATCGGGCACGGTTGCGACATCGGCGAAAACACCCTGCTCTGCGGTCAGGCGGGTCTGGCCGGAAGCTGCAAGGTCGGCAAGAACGTCATCCTCACCGGACAGGTCGGCGTCGCAGGCCACCTGACGATTGGCGACAACGTCATCGCCACGGCCCAGTCCGGCATTCCCAACGACGTCGAACCCAACAAGATCGTTTCCGGCTACCCCGCCATGGATAACGCCCAGTGGCTCAAATGCGCTGCCCTTTACATGCGTCTGCCGGAAATCAATGCCACATTGCGAAAGTTGGCCAAGCAAGCCGCGAAGGACTCGGCGGGCTTGATCTGAGTGGCGCATCCTGATGCTCGGGGTCTACGGCTTTTCGCGCCAGGACGCGGGGAAAAGTACTTCCGAACTTATGGTCCCTTTGGGGAGCGTTACAGCGTTGAGTCGCCCCGGGATGAGTGTATACTACTGAATTTCGGTAAGCCGAACCGTCATTTCCGTGGGATATATCGATGGGCAGGCACGCAATCGGGAGGCGAAATCATGCTGAGAATTCTTCTGGCGGCCGCAGTCTGGATAAGCCTGGGGGCGCGATTGAGCGCAACCCAAGCCCCGGAGATTAGCGCGACGGAACAAGCCTACATGGCGAAGGCGCAGCGCAATGTCGAGCTCTACCGCAAGCAGGACGCGACCATCGAGATACTCGACGCCAGCGGCCGTCCGCTCCAGGGCGCTCAGGTTGAAGTCAACCAGGTGCAGCAGGACTTCCTGTTCGGTTGCATCCTGTTTCCGCTCACCAACCCGGATTTGCCATCCGCTGAGCGGGAACAGTACCAGAAGCGTTTCTTGGAACTGTTCAATCTCGGCGTCTTGCCGTTTTATTGGAAGGAATACGAACCGACCTTCGGGAAACCCCGGTGGCCCGACATGGCGTCGACCCTCGAATGGTGCGCTCGAAACGGGGTCACCGTGAAGGGGCATCCTCTGGTGTGGACATCCCCTCCCCACATTCCATCCTGGCTCTCACAATTTCCCGTAGCCTATCAAGAAAAGCTGCTGGAGTTCCGAGTGCTCTCGACGGTCGCGGGCTATGCCGGAGCGGTAAATCTCTGGGATGTGGTCAACGAACCCGTCCACGTGAATACGTGGGAAGACAAGGATCTGCCAGAGAAGTCCTATACGCCGGGCGAGTGGGCAGACTACGTTGGGAAGGCGCTGCGCTGGGCAAATGCGGCGAATCCCCGAGCGACTCTGCTCATAAATGAATACGATATCATCCCGAACCGCGACACTTTCCGCAAGCAGGAGACTCCACCGCGCGACCGGTTTCTCGCCTTGACGAAGGAGCTTCGGCATCGCAACGCGCCGCCATTCGACGTGGGCTTCCAGGCGCATGAGCCAAGATCGGAATGGTTCCGCCCCCAGGACGTCTGGCAAGCGTTCGACACGTTTGCAGGAGAGGGCTTTCGGATTCACATCACGGAGTTCATCCCGCAGTCGTCCGGGAAAGAGATAACGGGCTGGAGACGCGGCACGTGGACGGAGGAGGCCCAGGCCGAGTTCGCGGAACAGATGCTACGCCTGAGTTTCGGCCATCCGGGTGTGGACTCTTTCAATTTCTGGGGACTTTCGGATCGCGATATCTGGCTTCCGGGCGGCGGGCTTGTGGACCAAGACTATAACCCCAAACCCGTCTTCACCCGCGTCCGCAAATTGATTCGGGAGGAGTGGATGACCCGGAGTCTCTCCTTGAAGACGGACCAGCAAGGGTGCGCTACGTTCCGCGGCTTTTTAGGGAAATACCGGATACACGTGCGAGCGCCCTCAGGGAAGCAAGCGGACTTCGACTTCCATCTCCGCCGCGGCGGCGAACGCGAATTTCGATTTCAGATGTGAACTGGGGTTTTAGCCCGCCTGCTCTTCCTCCGCAAGCCCGCTGGCAATGGCCGCCCGGACCTTTTCGATGATGGCGGTTCGGTCGTCGAGGGTCAAGCCCTGCGTGGGAATCGGATCGTGGAAGGTGATCCGCACGCGGCCGGGGTGGAGGCTCATCTCGCCTTTGCGCATGATCTTGTAGGCGCCCGAAACGGAAATCGGGACGATGGGCGCCTGGGCGCGGATGGCCATGACGAACGCCCCGCGTTTGAAAGGCAGCAGGCGGCCGTCGGGGGTGCGCGTGCCTTCGGGATAGACGAGGAAGGAATGTCCCGCCTTCAATTTCGCCACGGCTTCTTCCACGGCGTGCATAGCGCGTTCCCGATGTTCGCGGTCAATCGGCACGTAGCCCCGCATGCGCATGGCCCAGCCCAGGGCCGGTATCCAGAAGAGGCTCCGCTTCAGAATCACCAGGACAGGCGGCATGTACCCGAGCAGGGCAGGCGGATCCACCATGCTTTGATGATTGGCCATGAAGACCACGGCGCGGCCGGCGGGGATCCTTTTAAGACCGCGGAATTCCAGCCGTGCGCCGGCGATGGCCAGGGCCCAGCGGCAACCGCGCTGACCCTCGCGATAAATGAGGTCGGTGTTGCCCGTGACCCAAGCGATCACACAGAGCGGCAGAAAATAGATCAGGAGAAAGGCCAGCCCGGCGATGATCAATGCCACCATGCGAATCATGGCTTTGACTCTCCCGCAGCGATCGTGGTTCCGTTCAACCAGTGCTCGCGCAGGCGGCGCTGCGCGTCGGTGGCGCCTTTGCTTTCCTTGAAGAGTTCATCCCCTGCGGCACCCGGCGCGCCCAACCCTGCGTATGCGAAAAACGCGGAGTAGTCCGGCTCGCGCGTCCCGGAAACGTAGTCCGTGAAAAACTGGCGGAAGTCGCAGCCCGCCGGCGCCAGCTCGTAGAGAATCCTGAGCATGTCGGCGCGCGTATAGAACCGGCCCTGCCGGGCGAAGTCGGTATTCAACCTGCGGAAGAGGTCGTCAATGCTGTGGCGGCTGCCCGACGCCTGGCGAATGGCGAGGTCGAGGAGTACGCCCAGAATCTGACCCTTGTTGTAATACGAGATGCTGCGCTCGGGGCGCCGGTAATCGGGGTATTTCTCCAGCCAGGCTTCCCTGCCCGCGTCTTCGACGCTCAGGAAGCGGCGTGCCGGGCGGCTGTTCAGAAGCCGGATTTCGCCCTCCAATCGTTCCAGGAACGTTTTGCGCGAGATAATTCCGGCGCGCAGCAGAACGTACTCGGAAAGCGTGCTTGTCACGCCCTCGCAGAACCAGAGTTCGCTGGTGTCGTTGCCGTGGAGGTAGTCCACCGGCTCGAGCGACTGCGGCCGGATACGCTTGACGTTCCAGGCGTGCATGAATTCGTGCGCGGTAATGGCCACCAGGGTAAGCCAGTTCCCTTCCAGATTTTTGCCCGGCATGCCAATGGCCGTCCCGTCACGGTGTTCCATGCCGCCGCT
The DNA here is from genome assembly GCA_964533045.1 of uncultured Acidobacteriota bacterium. Lineage (GTDB taxonomy): Bacteria > Acidobacteriota > Terriglobia > UBA7540 > UBA7540 > JACQNR01. Next base: position 40,716 of record CAZHKT010000008.1, read on the forward strand.
CCAGTCCCGGGCGAAGTGGTAGATGAAGGTGTAGCGCGAATAAGGAACCTCCTGCATGAGGGCGGCGCCCGCCGCGGTGATCCTTTTCGCGGATTCGACCAGCCGGCCCGCGTCGTAGGTCTTTCGGTCGGCATGAACGACGATGCGGTACTCGGCTCCGTCCTGCTCGTAATAGTATTCCTGAAATTCGCTCGCCTCCACCGGGCTGTCCGCCAGCTCGTCGTAGTTCGCGGCGGCGAACCAGCCCTCCGCGTCCGGCCCGGGCAGCAACGTGGCCAGCTTCCAACGCGCTGGTAAGTCGTAGCGCACGCGGACGGCGCGACCCCGTTCGCGCGGCAGATAAAACAGCACCATGGCGAGGTTTAGATAGGCGTGGTCCTCATCCAGATCGCTGGAGAAGACTCCCTTCTCATTCAGAAACACCTCGTAGCGAATTTCCAAGAGGCGGCACGATAACTCTCCCGACCGCCACGTGTACACGTCCATCCGTGCCAGCGTGAGCGGGCGCTGATCGCACGCCGCCTCGACGTTCTGGACGTTGCGCACAAAATCGCGCATCTGATAGAGGGCGTTCCAGGCGGGGAACTGAATCTCGGTCCCCCCGCCCGCCTCGGGAATCGTCATGGTCACCTGGGCGAGGTGGGCCGCCGCGTTGCGCAGGCCCACGGCGTAAGAAACGGGCGGGTCCGCCGCGAGGCCAGGCTTCGGAAGCAACAGCAGGATGAAAGCGACTGTAAAAACAAGGCGTCTCATGCGGGCGGGTTCTCCGGCGTGACCTTACGCTTGTAAAACACTTGATAGAGGATGCCGGCCGCGGCGAGGGTGAGCAGCCCCAGCGCCGACTCGCGCCGGTTGAGCGCCAGCGAGAAGACGAGCATCCAGGAGCTGGAAAGAAGAAAGATCAGGGGTACCAGGGGATAACGCCAGCTGACGGCAGGGGTGCGTTTCCACTGTGGGCGGCGGCGCAAACGGAGCAGCCCGGCAGTGGAAAGCGCCGCCGAAAGGACCAGCGCGAATCCCACATAGTTGATCAGGGCGCGGAAGGTTCCCGTGAGGACCAGCGCCGAAGCGCCCGCGGTTTGAAGGGCGATGGCCACCCAGGGCGTTTGCCAGCGGGGATGCACGCGGCCGGCGCCGGCGAAGAAGGCGGCGTCGCGCGCCATGGCAAAGGTGACACGCGGACCCACCAGCGACATGGCGCTGACACATCCGAAGAGCGCCAGAGCCATTACCAGCACAAAGAATCCGCCCACGCCATCGCCGAACAGGGCGCGCGCCGCAGTCGCCCCCACCGGCACAACACCCTTGAGCGACGCGAGCGGCAGAGCGTAAATGAAGGCGGCATTGAGCGCGAAATAGAAAAGCGCAACCAGCGCCGCGCCCACGAGGAGCGCACGTGGCAGGGTCCGCTCCGGATCGCGCATCTCTTCCGCCACGTAGACGGCCGCGTTCCAGCCGCTGTAGGCGAACATCACAAACACCAGCGAGGCGGCAAACTGCGCCGCGACGGAGTTCGTTGAGGTGCGAGCTGTCTCCAGGGAAAAGTTTCGCCAGTCGCCGCTTCCCACCGCGAAGGCGAGAATGAGGAACAAGGCCAGAATACCAAGGGTAGTGTAGCCCAGCAGGCTCTGCAATCGTCCGGCCAGCGAGACGCCGAGAATATTGATGACTCCCAAAGCGACAATGAGTCCCACGGCCAGCAGAGTTCCTGCGGAGACATTGAAAATGCCTAACAATTTTGTCGAATCGTGCGTCATCCGCAGCGCGGGCATGAAGGTTCCGAGATATTCCGAGCATCCCAGCGCGCTCAGCGCCACCGGCCCCGAAAATCCCGCCAGGAAGGAGACGCAGCCCGTCACGAAACCCCACGCCGGTCCCCACGCCTCGCGCATGTAAACATATTCTCCGCCCGAGCGCGGAAAGTTGATGCCCAGCTCGGCATAGGACAGGCAACCGGCGCACACCATCAGCGCGCCCGCTATCCAGATGCCCAGCACCAGCGACGGCCGCCCCAGATCCCCCGCGAGAAAACCCGTGGTAGTGAAAATGCCCGTGCCGATCATGTTGGAAACCACCAGGGCGGTGGCGGCGGTCAGCGTGAGTTCGCGGCGAAGAGTTGCTTGGCGCATCGTAGTTCTTGCGGTTTGCCGCCGGTGCACTGCGCGCGGCGCGCGTATATCCTACCCTGTTTTCCCGCCTTTGCGGGATGTCGCGCCGGCGCTAAAGGCGGCGCAACGGCAACCTTCCGGCTGCCATCGACGGATGTGGCGGGCTGAAGCCCGCCGCTACAAAGAACGACGTTCACACGACCTCGTCAGGCTGACCGCATGGCGGGCTGAAGCCCGCCGCAACAAGGTTATCGACAGCAGGTTCGCCGATTTGTAGAATGGCGGATGAGATACGGAAGCTTGGGGGACTTATGCCGCGAACGCGCCGTTTCATTCTTTTTCTTACCCTCGCTCTCTTAGCCGGGCTGGCCGGCCTGACGATCCCGGCCCGTCCCTTCCAGGAAGAGGCGATTACCGAGGCCGATCGCAAGGACCGCCTCGCTCCGTTCGTGCCTTCGCCCGACAGCGTGGTGGAAGCGATGCTCGAAGTGGCGAAAGTGACGAAGGATGATACCGTCTATGATCTCGGGTCGGGCGACGGCCGGATCGTGATCCTGGCGGCGCAGAAATATCACGCCCAGGCGGTGGGCGTTGAAATCGACGACGAACTTTATAAGAAATCCTCGGCGCGCATCGCCGAACTGGGCCTCGAGAAGCGCGCCAGAATCCTCCACATGAACATGTACAAGGTGGATCTGAAACCTGCCACGGTTGTGACAATGTACCTGCTGACCAGCGTCAACGAGCGGCTCAAGCCCCTCCTGGAGCGCGACCTGCGCTCGGGCGCGCGCGTCGTGACACACGACTTCAAAATTCCCGGCTGGGAGCCGGTTCGGGTGCAGGATATCCATACGGAAACGGCGTACGGCAAGAAGATCTACCTATACGTCCGGCCATAATCCTTTCGATCCTTCGGGACTCGCATGAAGCGATCTCCCAGGCAGTTCGCTTCCCCCGTTGCGGCGACGCTGATGTTGGTGGCGCTGGCGGCGGGAGTGTTCGCGTCGCGCCTGCTCTCCGTCCCGAACGATTCAGTTTTCGGCCCCGCGCGCGAGCGGATGGTGCGCGAGCAGATCGAGGCGCGCGGTGTGCGCGATGCCCGCGTCCTGGCCGCCATGCGCAAAGTGGAACGCCATCGTTTTGTTCCCGAGGCCCTCCGGCGCCTCGCTTACGCCGATCAGCCACTGCCCATCGGACACGGCCAGACGATTTCTCAACCCTACATCGTGGCGTATATGACGGAGGCATTGGAGCTCAAGCCCACCGATCGCGTGCTGGAGATCGGAACCGGGTCGGGCTACCAGGCGGCGATCCTGGCGGAACTGGCACGCGAGGTCTATTCCATCGAGATCGTTGAGCCGCTGGCGAAAGAGGCCGCCGAGCGGCTGGCGACCTTCGCCTACAAGAACCTGGCACTTCGCATCGGCAACGGCTATCGCGGCTGGCCGGAGGCCGCGCCGTTCGACGCCATCCTCGTGACAGCCGCGCCGCCGCGCATCCCCCCAGCCCTGATCGATCAGCTGGCGGAGGGCGGACGATTGGTCGCCCCGGTGGGCACTTTCTTCCAGGAATTGGTCCGAGTGCGGAAAACTCCGAAGGGCGTGGTGAAAGAAGACCTGATCCCGGTGCGATTTGTTCCGATGGTGGGCGAGACGGATGCAACCAAGCCGGAAGCGAGTCAGCCCCGAAAGTAATAGACTCCCTCCGCGATCAATTCTGCCGGACCGGTAAGTTCCACCTCTCCGCCCTCTGGCCACGCGACGTCCAGCGTTCCCGCCGGCGTGTGCACGCGCACCTTGCGTGCGGTCTTGCCATTCAGGATTGAAGCGACGACCGCCGCGCACGACCCCGTCCCGGACGATTGCGTCTTTCCGACGCCGCGTTCCCAGTAGCGGACCTCAATCGCGCGCCGCGAACGAACCTTGACGAATTCGACATTGGTCCGGTTGGGAAAGAGTGGGTGATGTTCGATGGCTTGCCCCAGCGATTCCCAATCCCAATCCTCGAAGCTCTTTACGAAGATCGAACAATGCGGGTTGCCCATGGAAGTGACGGTCGCCGTCACTTGGCCGAAGCTGGTTGCGATGGGAACCCCGACCACGGGCCCCTGGCCGCAGGCCCCTCGGAACGGGATGCGAGCCGGTTCGAGGACGGGAGGCCCCATCGCCACGCGGAATTGCCACACCCCGCCGCCTGAGCGAACCACGTGAAGCGTCTTGATTCCCGCCAAGGTCGAAATCCGGAGCGGGCTGCCGCCCAGCTTCTTCAGCAGTGCATACGCGGCGGCGCAACGGATGCCGTTGCCCGACATTTCCGCTTCGCTGCCGTCGGCGTTGAAGAACTTGAGTTGCAGCGGGGAAGCTTTCCCACGGCCCGGCGCCAGAATCAGCAGCCCATCAGCGCCCACTCCGGTCGTTCGAGCGCAGATGGTTCTGGCCAGAGACGCGATGGGCTCTGGCAACCGGCCGGAACGGACGACGAGGAAGTCGTTGCTCAGGCCGTGCAGTTTGGCGTACGAAATTTGACGGACGGTTCCCATCAACCCCTCATTTCACGGGCCTGGCATGGGCTCGCTAATTTTACTCCCGGCGCCTCTTCGATAGATGGTCAGCTTGCCTTCGCCGGACACCGATCTCTCGAGAACAATATCATAGTCGCGAAAAGCTTCCGGATGGGCGCGCATCAGCCAGTCCACCGGGTCGTCATTCCCTCGCACAATCCATTCAATCGTTTCCTGCGGATGAATCGCTGCCGTCTTCCAGAACTCGGGGCTTGCGTCGCTGAGGGTGTTGCGAAGGGGGATGCCCAGCTCCGGCAGGGCGCACGGCCATCTGCCGGCGGCCAGGAGGATGACTTCACCCCGGTAGTTGGCCCGAAGAAATTCGGTCAGGACTTGCTGGCGCTGATTGCGGCACGGCGAATTGAGCACACCCTCCTTGGCCACCGCGAGTTCGGCAGCGCCGAAGTGCGCGGTCCACGCGTGCTGCAGACCGATGCAGCCAAGAAGAAACCCCATCACCCAGTGGCGAAGTCTCGTCGGCGCGGCGCGCGGCAGCAGGAAGGATGGGAACAAGGCCGCCGCAGGCAACATTTCGGCGCCGAGGCGCAAGTTCCAGTATGCATTGGGAAAGAGAGTTGGCACATATAGCGGGACCGCCGCCGTGGCCATGGCGTGGACGTGAAACGGCAGTGGCACCAGCAGAATCAAGGCCACGGCGCGCTTTGAGCGACGCGAGGCATCCACGGCCCACGCCAGGATGCCCAGCAAGGCGAGGGCGAGCGGCCAGATCCCGATCACCAACCGCAAATCTTCCAGGTAGTAACGGAGCGCAACGAGATGGCTTCCGTCGGTTGGCAGACGGAAGGCGGTGGTGGCCAGCTGGTATGCGTATTGGCCCTTGGCTGAGGCGGGGCCGTTGTAGAAGGCCAGTGGGTTCTCGAAACGATAGGCATTATGAAGCACCCAGAGAACTGGCCCCGTGCCGGTTATGAGTGAAAAATAGACGCCGCTGCGAACTCGAACTTTCCAATGGCCACGACCCGCCCCCATGGCGAATAGCGCGGCGAAGGGCAGCAGTGACCAGACCTCGTAGCGTGTCAGCGTGCCGGTGAAGGCGGCGAGCGCGGCCAAGATCAGTCTCCGAGTCTTTCCCGTTTCACGAAAGCGATCGAGCTCGTGCGCCATGAGAAGTACAAAGAGCAGAGCCAGCGGCTCGGTGAGGGCTGTGCTCGCGAGATACAGCATGTTGGGCGAGAGCATGAAGCCGGCGAGCGCCACCACCCCGGCCGCAAGACTGCCGGACAGTCGGGCGCTCAATTGGAAGATGAGCCAGCAACTCCAGATGAAAGCCAGCGTGGAAACAATGCCGCCTGCCAGGCCCGTGCGCCAGAGGAAATTGTTTTGCGCGGGCAGCGACATGAGCAAGTGCGGGACCGGCAGCCACACCGTTCCGATTTCGGCGTATCCGGGCGTTCGCGAATCCCAGATGCGGCGCGCCCCTTCCAGGTGGGTCAGGGAGTCGCCGTAAAGATGGATGAGGCCGCGCGAAAAAAAGAATCCCAGGCTGGCGCACGCCACCGAAACGATCACGGCCAGCACGATACATTGCGTTCGGAAGCTGAGCGTGTGGGGGGCAGGCTGTGTTTCATCCGGCATCGAATTGGGTGAGGTCCTGAAAATCGCGGTAGCGGGCGGCGATCTGGGACTCGTCGAGCGCCAGCAAGCGGCCGAGGCCGAAGTCCTGGACCGCAAAACTCGCCATGACGGAACCGTAGATCACGGCGCGGCGGAGATGGACGTCGGAGAGGTCACCCGACTTGGCAAGATATCCCATGAAGCCGCCGGCGAAGGTGTCGCCTGCCCCGGTCGGGTCCTTCACTTCCTCCAGCGGCAGGCCGGGGACCGCGAAAACCATGCGTTCCGTGAAGAGGCTCGCCCCGTACTCGCCGCGCTTGATGACGATGATGCGCGGGCCCATGCGCCGCAACGCCGCCGCGGCGCGCCGCAGGTGGACCTCGCCGGAGAGCATGCGCGCCTCGGTTTCATTGAGGATCAGAATTTCGACGACGGCGAGCGCCTCCTTCAGGTCCGCCGGCGTCTCACGAATCCAGAGATTCATCGAGTCGAGTCCGACAGCCTTCGCCCGGGGCACCTGCTGCCGCACGTGAAGCTGCAGGGCAGGATGAATATTGGCGAGAAAGACGAATTCACTCGATTGGTAGGACGCCGGGACGCACGGCGCGAACTTTTCGAAGACGTTCAAATGCGTTTCGAGCGTTGTGGCTTCGTTCATGGCGCCGGAGTATGCGCCTGACCAGCGGAAAGTCTTCCCCGGGGCGCGCTCCAGGCCCTCGAGATCGATGTTCCGGCGAGAGAAAACTTCCATCTCCGTCGCGCCGAAATCTTCCCCGACCACCGCCACGACACGGACCGGGGTGAACCAACTGGCCGAAACACTGAAGTACGTCGCCGCACCGCCCAGGCAATGGTCAACTTTTCCGTGCGGCGTCTGAATCGAATCAAACGCCACGGAACCCACAACGAGCAAGGACACTTTCCATGCCTCCGTCCGGCAGCATTGTAAGACACCGTTCTCGGAACTGTCATTCCGAGCGAAGCGAGGAATCTCGCCCTGA
>CAZHKT010000009.1:0-7068 GCA_964533045.1 uncultured Acidobacteriota bacterium
ATGCTTAACCGGAGATGCCTTACCGAGTTTCAACACGAACCGTTGACAGCGCCTCCGCCCCATTCTGCGTTGACAGGCCGGGCCGATCCCCCTTATAATGAGGTTTTTGGGAATCTCCCTGAGAGGTTGCTGAATGTACGCAGTCTTCCGCACCGGCGGGAAAGAGTATCGGGTGTCGCCCGGCGACGTGGTGCGCGTCGAAAAGATCGCGGGCGAAGCAGGTTCAGGCGTGGAATTCAACCACGTCCTGGCGGTGCGCAAGCAGGCATTGACGCTGGGCACGCCGCTGGTGGAAAACGCCAAGGTTACCGGGGTCATCGTGCGTAACGCGCGTGCGCCCAAGGTTACGGTGCTGAAGTACAAGCGCAAGAAGCAGTACCGCAAGACCACCGGCCACCGGCAATCTTTCAGCGAAGTGCTGATTAAAGACATCGTGACGGCATGATGCAGGTCCGGGCCTTGGCCCGGTCCGGCCGACCCCTGGATCGGCCCTCCGTCGAGAGGAAACGGCAATGGCTCACAAGAAAGGCCTTGGCAGCTCGCGCAACGGGCGGGACTCAAACGCGCAGCGACTGGGCGTCAAGCGATTCGATGGTCAGATGGTGACGGGCGGGTCGATCCTGGTCCGGCAGCGCGGCACGCGCCTGAAGCCCGGCGAAAACGTGGGGCGCGGCAAGGATGATACCCTTTTCGCCAAGGTCAGCGGCGTGGTGCGCTTCGAGGACAAGGGCCGCATGGGTCGTTTTGTCCACATCCTGGTTCCCGCGGCAAACTAAGGACTTAAGGAATGGGGACGAGGGTCGAAGGGACGTAGAAAACATCATCCGCCGCCCCCCTTCCCTGACCTCCGCTCTTGGAACCCCCGTCCCCAGTCCCCCATCTCCAGCCCCTGTTTTGCATGTTCATAGACGAAGCCAAAATCTATGTTGCGGCCGGAAGCGGCGGCAACGGCTGCGTGGCCTTCCGCCGGGAGAAGTTCGTGCCGCGCGGCGGCCCGAGCGGCGGCGACGGAGGCGATGGTGGCAGCGTCTATCTCACCAGCACCCAGCACCTCAATAATCTTCTCAAGTTCCGCTACAATCGCGAGTTCAAGGCCGAGCGCGGGGGGCACGGCGAAGGATCGAATAAGCACGGCAGAAACGGCGCCGATTTGACCATCGAAGTGCCCGTGGGCACCGTGGTTTACGACGCCGACTCGGGCGCCCGGCTGTGGGATTTCACCGCTCCCGGGCAATCCTTTCGGGCGGCGGCGGGCGGACGCGGCGGGCGGGGCAACGCGCGCTTCGCCACCTCCACCAACCAGGCGCCGCGGCGCGCCGACCCCGGCCAGCCGGGCGAGGAGCGCCACCTCCGGCTGGAACTCAAACTGCTGGCGGACGTCGGCCTGGTGGGCTTTCCCAACGTGGGGAAATCGACGCTCATCTCGCGCCTGAGCGCGGCACGGCCGAAAATTGCGGACTATCCCTTCACCACGCTGGAGCCGATGCTGGGGGTGGTGGAGCTGGATTCGGACCGATCCTTCGTCATGGCTGACATCCCCGGCCTGATCGCCGGAGCGCACCAGGGCAAAGGCCTCGGGACCCGCTTCCTGCGCCACATCGAGCGTACCCGCGTGCTGTTGCACCTGATTGATGCGGCGGAAACCACCGGCCGCGATGCCGTCGAAGACTATCAGGTCATCATGCGCGAATTGGAGAGCTTTAGTCCCGCGGTGGCGGCGAAGCCCATGTTGCTGGTTGCGTCGCGCGTCGATGCGGCGGACAATGGGACGCGGCTGGAGGCGCTGCGGGACTTTGCGCGGCAGCGCGGCGCCCCGCTTTATGAGATTTCCGCCGTCACCGGCGCGGGGCTGGAAGAATTGAAGCGCGCCACCTGGGCGCTGCTCGAGCAGCCACCCAAACCGCAGTTGGAGACCGAATGAGAATCGCTCTCTTCGGCGGCACGTTCGATCCCATCCATTCCGGGCACCTGCGGGCGGCGCGCGCCGCGGCGCGCAAATTCCACCTGGACCGGGTTCTCTTCGTGCCCTCCGGGAATCCGCCACACAAGGTGGACGATCACCTCACGCCCTTCGTGCACCGCTACGCCATGGTGGCGCTGGCCGTGGCGCGCGAGCCGAAGTTCGTCGCGTCGCTGCTCGAATCCCCCACTCCCGACGGCCGCCGCCGCTACTCCATCGACACGGTGCGCGCCGCGAAACGCCGGCTGAGCAAGCATGATGAACTCTTCTTTATTCTGGGCGCCGACGCCTTTCTGGACCTGCCGCACTGGAAGAGCTTCGCCCGCCTGATCCGATCCACCAACTTCATCGTGGTGTCGCGTCCGGGCTTTTGCGTGGAACAGATCGCGGGAATGCTGCCGGCCGGGACGCGGGGAAAAGCGGCCCGGCCCGATCTGATCCGGCTGAAATCGACGACGATTCGAATTCTGGCGGGCCTGGACGTGGCCATCGCGTCGCGCGGCATTCGCGAGGCGGTTCGGGCCGGGAAACGCATCACTGGCCTTGTCCCGCCGCTTGTGGAAGAATACATAGAGAAGGAGGGTTTGTACCGCCCGGCCACATCGAGGCGCTTGACACGATGACCCCAACGCTTCGCACCGCGATCCGAGCCGCGCAGGACCGCAAGGCTCTCGACATGAACATTCTGGATCTCCAGGGAATCAGTTCTTTTACCGACTACTTTGTGATCTGTACGGGCACCTCGACGCGGCACACCCAGGCCATCTGCGACGCGGTGGTGGAGGAACTGGAAAAGTCCGGGGTGCGTCCCGCCCACATCGAGGGCTACGGCCGTGCCGAGTGGATTCTGCTGGATTGTCTGAGCTTCGTGATGCACATTTTTGTCGAATCGGCGCGGCAGTTCTACGATCTGGAGCGGCTGTGGAAGACTGCCAAGCGGGTTGAGGCGTCTTAGCCCATGCGCATTCGCATCGTCTGGGAAGGCAAAACGAAGGACGAGAGCCTGGCGGCGCTGCAGGCCGGTTACCTCAAGCGCATCGGCCACTTCGCCGAGATCGTGATTGACGAACTGGCCGTGCGCCGCGCGGGCGCGGCGCGTGGACGGAAAAGCGCGGCGACCGAGCGCCGGCTGCAGGAACAGCTTCGCGGCGCGGTTAAGGTGGTGCTCGATTCGCGCGGGCGCGAGTGGACCTCCGAGGAGTTCGCCGAGTGGCTGGGCCAGCAGGCGCTGCGTGGCCAGCGCGAACTGGTCTTCTTCATCGGCGGCCCTGACGGGTTTTCGCAGATCATCCGAGAGAAGGCCGACCTGCTGCTCTCGCTCTCGCGCATGACGCTGACCACCGACTGGGCGCGCGCCCTGCTGCTCGAACAGCTCTACCGCGGGTTCACCATTCTGCGCGGGTATCCGTATTCGCGATAAGGATGTCGCGCAAGGCTCGTCCTTCCGCAGGGCGCCAGTTTCACGAAGAAGAGCCGCAGGGTCGGAAAGCGAACCCTGCGCTTTAGGAGCAAGCTTGCCAGGCACGCGCAAAGGACTGATCATGGTTCACACCGGCCCGGGCAAAGGGAAGACGACCGCGGCGCTGGGCACCGCGTTGCGCGCCGTGGGCCAGGGTCTGCGCGTTCTCATGGTGCAATTCATCAAGGGTTCGTGGCACTATGGGGAGCTGGAATCGGCCAGGCTGCTGGGCGAGAATCGGCTGACCATCCTGCCCATGGGCCGCGGGTTTGTAAAGCTGGGCGCGGAAAAACCCGACCCGGAGGACGTCCGGCTGGTGGAAGAAGCCTGGCGATTCGCCGCCGGAAAGATTCAAGGCGGCGAATACGACCTGATCATCCTGGATGAGATTAATTACGCCATTAGTTATAAAATGCTGGACGCGAACGTGGTGGTCGAGGCGCTGCGCGCCAAGCCGGAAATGCTGCACGTGATTCTGACCGGGAGAAACGCCCATCCGGCGATCGTGGAATTGGCCGACCTGGTCACCGAGATGCGCGAGGTCAAACATCCTTACCAGAAAGGGATTCCGGCGCAGCGCGGCATCGAATATTGATTTGTTATGACCTGGTTTAAGAAAGAAAAGAAGGCGCTCGAAACTCCGCAGGAAAAGCGCGTCCAGACCGAGGGACTCTGGACGAAATGCGACGGCTGCAAGATCATTCTGTGGAAGAAAGACCTGGACACCAATTTCCAGTGCTGCCCCAAGTGCGGCTTCCACTTCAAGATGGGGGCGCGGGCGCGGCTGGAAATGCTGTTCGACGACGGCGCCTACACCGAGCACGACGCGCGCCTCTTCTCCACCGACCCGCTGAAATTTAAAGATACCAAGCCTTACGACGAGCGGCTGAAGAAGGCCGAGAAACAGACCGGCGTCTCCGACGCGCTGGTGACCGGCGAAGGGCGCCTCGGCGGGAACCCGCTCATGATCTGTGCCATGGAATTCCATTTCATCGGCGGCAGCATGGGCGCTGTGGTGGGCGAAAAGATCACCCGGGCCATCGACCGCTGCATCGCGCAAAAGCTGCCGCTGGTCATCGTGTCGTGCTCGGGCGGAGCGCGCATGATGGAAGGCGCCATCAGCCTGATGCAGATGGCCAAAATCAGCGCCGGCCTGGCGCGCCTGGACGACGTCCGCAAGCCGTATATTTCTGTCATGGCCGACCCCACCACGGGCGGGGTGACCGCCAGCTATGCCATGCTGGGGGATCTGAATCTTGCGGAACCGGGCGCGCTGATCGGTTTCGCCGGGCCGCGCGTGATCGAGCAGACCATCCGCCAGAAACTGCCGGAGGGCTTCCAGCGCGCCGAGTTCCTGCTCGCCCACGGCATGATCGACGCCATCGTGCCGCGCAAGGAACTGAAAGGCTTCATCGCCCGCACCATGAACTTTCTGGGCGCATGGAAGAGAGATTGAGTGACTGAGGAATCAATCCATCGGACGATCGGTTCATTGATTCGCTGAATTACAGCCCTGGCGCAGAGGGTCTCAGAAACCTCTCCAAGCGCGGAGGCGGGGGCGGTGGGAGGGGCGGACCTTGCGCCCGCCCCGGGGCGGCCACCAGCGTCGCCCCTGCGCATGGAAGGCTTTTCCAGACGCAGCACGCTGGCAGGGTGGTTGCGTTTTCCGTTCTTTGCCAGACATCCGCCGTCACATTCCCCGAATCGCATGAACTATTCCGAGTCGCTCCAGTATCTCCACGGTCTCGGCCACGAACTGCGTGGCGTGTGCTTTCGTCTGGAGACCATCGAGTCCATTCTGGAAAGGCTGGGCTCGCCGCACCGTCGGTATCCCACGGCGATTATTGCGGGCACCAATGGCAAGGGCTCGACCGCATCGTTTCTCGCCAGCATCCTGCAGCAGGCAGGCTACCGGACGGGCCTCTATACTTCGCCGCACCTGGTTCGCATCAATGAGCGGATCCGCGTGGGGGGTGAGGACATCGGCGACGACGACTTCGCCGCCGCCTTCACGGCCGTTCGCGAGGCGGTGGACGATTTGCTGGCCGGGGGCGTGCTCGGCAAAGCGCCGAGCTTTTTCGAGTTTCTGACGGGCGCGGCGTTTGTGCATTTCGCGCAGGCGGGCGCCGAATTCGCGGTACTGGAAGTCGGCATGGGCGGGCGGCTGGACGCCACCAATGTCACCGAGCCGCGCGTCGCCGTCATTACGCCCATCGACCTGGACCACCAGGAATACCTGGGCGCGACGCTGGCGGCAATTGCCGGGGAGAAGGCCGGCGTCATCAAGCCCAGCCGGCCGGTGGTGGCCAACGTTCCCCACGAAGAAGCAGCGGAAGTCATCCGCCGGCGCTGCGCGGAATTGAAGGCGCCCTTGACCGAGATTTCGCGCCATTGCCGGATTTCAAATCTCACGGCCGATGACGGCCATTACAGATTCGATCTCCAGACCGGCGGCGAATCCTTCGAAGGACTCCGTTCGCCGCTGCTGGGCCGCTTCCAGGTGGAGAATGCCGCGACGGCGGTGGTCGCGGCGCTGAAGCTGCGCGACGCGGGCGTTTCCCGCATCAGCGCCTCCGCCATCCGCGAAGGATTGCAGCACACCGCGTGGTCCTGCCGTCTGGAGGCGGTTTGCGCGTCGCCCCTCTTCCTGCTCGATGGCGCGCACAACCCGGCGGGCGCGAAGGAAATCGCGCGCTTCATCCGCGAGCACTTGGGCGGCCGGAAACTGCGGCTCATCTACGGTTCCATGAAGGACAAGGCGGTTCGGGATATCACCGAACTCCTGTGGCCGCTGGCCGATGAAATCATTTTGACCATGCCGGCGCATCCCCGCGCCGCTTCTCCCCAGGAAGTTCTGGCCATGGCCGCCGGCCGGCCGGAAAGACTCAGCGTCGAACCCGATGCGGCGCGGGCGGTCGAGCGCGCGCTGGCGGCGAGCGCTCCCCAAGACGCCGTGCTGGCCGCCGGCTCGCTCTTTCTGGTAGGCGAGATCAAGAAAGGAATCGCCGAAGGAGCCATTCTGATACCCGGCGAGCCGCGGCGTGAACACCTGGCCGCCCGCGGGTCATTCTATGAGTGAAGCCGTCCACAATCCGGCGACCCGACCGCGGCGCGAGACCCTCAGCTATCTCCGGTCCGTTCTGGTTACGAATAACCTGATCTATCTCTACACGGCAGTCATGGGAACGCTGTCGCTCACGGGATCGCTCTTCGACTCGCGCGGACGCTGGCAGCACTGGTGCGCGCGCACCTGGTCGAGAATGATTCTTGCCACCAGCGGCATCCGGGTTTCGGTGGAAGGACTGGAGCACGCCGGCGACGGCCGGCCAACCATCCTCTGCGTCAACCATCAGAGCTCCATGGATATTCCGGTGCTGCTCGCCCATCTTCCGTTCCAGTTCCGCTTTGTGGCCAAACGCTCGCTCTTCAACTACCCTTTCATGGGCTGGCACATGCGCCGTTCGGGATACATCGCCGTGGGCCGCGACCATCCCGGGCAGGCGCGCAAGAGCGTGGAAGAGGCCGCCCAGCGAATCCGCCAGGGTTACCCGGTGGTCATCTTCCCGGAGGGCGGACGGAGCCGCGACGGCAACTTTCTGCCCTTCAAGCCCGGTGCCTTTCACCTGGCGATTCTGGCCGGAGTTCCCAT
>CAZHKT010000009.1:7078-47305 GCA_964533045.1 uncultured Acidobacteriota bacterium
TACGCCTGTCACCCTGGTCGGGACCATGGCCGTGCTACGCCCGGATTCGGTGCATATTCGGCCGGGAAAGGTTGAGATGATCATCCACCCGCAGATTCCCACGGCGGGGCTCACCAAAGAGGACGGCGCGGCTCTGGCCGAGCGCGTCCGTAACCAGATGCTTTCGCGTTTCCGGAAAATACCGGCATGATCCGGACTGCCGCCACCATCCGCCGAGGCAGCATCGAAGCCGGTTGAGGATGCCAATACCATGGATATCAATCTGAAAGCACCGAGGCTCTTTCCCCCGTTCGCTACCCTTCTCGGCTTGCTCGCCGTCGCCGCCTGGCTGCCGCGTCCGGCGCTCGGGCAGGACGAGACGGCTCCGCCGCCGAAGGAATCCGCCCCCCCACCCAGCCGGCTTGATCCCAAGGCGCAGGCCTTGCTGGAGCAGGCGGTGCGTGCCCTGGGCGGCGACGCGTTCCTGAACGCCCGGAACATCCGCACCACGGGCCGGGCTTTCTCGATTTCGGAAGAATCCACCGCGGGGCTGGCACAGTACGAAAGCGTGGTCCAGTTTCCGGGCAAGCGCCGCGTCTCGTACGGCAAGGACAAGCCGGTCACCCTGATCAATGACGGCGAGCGTGGCTGGCAACTGGACCGCTACGGCGTGGTCCGCCAGCGGCCCGAACAGGTCCGCCTGTGGAATCTCAGTTATCGTTATGGCTATGAATCGTTGCTGCGAACCGTCATTCACGAACCCGGACTGCTGATTCAGCTGGCGGGCACGGAATTCATCGGCCCGCAGCCCACCAACATCATCAGCATTACAGATTCGAGGCGCGTGCAGATCCAGCTGAATCTCGATTCGCGGACGTCGCTGCCGGCGCGCGTGACCTACCGCGTCTTCAATTCGGACGAAAATGAGTGGGAAGCATACAGCGAAATCTACGCCGACTTCCGCGAATTCCAGGGAATCAAAACACCCATGCAGATTACCCGTTTCAAAAACGGCGAGCGCACCGGCGAGAATTTCCGCAAGACCGTCGAATACAACGTCAGTGTCCCGGAGAGCACCTTCACGCCGGGCGGCTGAGCGCCGCACCTCTGTTATAATGAAAGCATCGGAGGAAAGACAAACTTTGGGCCAATTGCCAGTTTTTCACGGGACGACTATCCTCGCCGTGCGCCGCGACGGACGTCTGGCCATGGGCGGCGACGGCCAGGTCACCATGGGCGAAAGTGTGATCAAGACCCGGGCGCGCAAGCTGCGCCGCTGCTATAACGAGAAGGTGCTGGCCGGATTCGCCGGAAGCACCGCCGACGCCATGTCGCTGTTTGACCGGTTCGAGAAGAAGCTGGAGGAATACCACGGCAACCTGAACCGGGCGGTGGTGGAACTGGCCAAGGACTGGCGCACCGACCGCGCACTGCGGCATCTGGAGGCCCTCCTGCTGGTGGCGGATGAAAAGAACACTTACCTCGTCAGCGGCACCGGAGACGTGATCGAGCCCGACGACGGCATCGCGGCCATCGGGTCGGGCGGGCCGCTCGCCACCGCCGCGGCGCGAGCCCTTCTGGCCCATTCCTCCATGAACGCGCGCGCCATTGTCGAGGAATCCATGCGCATCGCGGGCGAGATCTGCATCTTCACCAACCAGCAAATCCACATCGAGGAGCTTCCCGCCCCCGCGCGGTAAGAATCGGCTTTCCTTATGGTCTTTTATTTGCCGGAAAATATGGAAGAAGTCGCGGGGCTGGACGAACTCACGCCGCGTCAGATCGTGGCGGAACTGGACAAGCACGTCGTGGGGCAGGCGGACGCCAAGCGGGCTGTCGCTGTCGCGTTGCGCAACCGCATCCGCCGCCAGAAGCTCCCCGCCGAACTGGCCGAGGAAATTCTTCCCAAGAACATTATCATGATCGGCCCCACCGGCGTCGGCAAGACCGAGATCGCGCGCCGCCTGGCGCGGCTGGCCAATTCTCCGTTTCTCAAGGTCGAAGCGTCGCGCTTCACGGAGGTGGGCTACGTCGGGCGCGACGTGGAATCCATGGTGCGCGATCTGGTGGAAATCGCCATCGACATGGTGCGCGAGGAGAAGCTGGAGGAGGTCGCGGAGAAGGCCGAACAAAACGCGGAGGAACGCCTGCTGGATCTTCTGCTGCCGCCCCTGCCGCCACCGCGCGGCGACAAGACCACCCTCGAAGCCGAGGAGCGCCAGCGCGAGCAGTACCAGCGCACGCGCGAAAAGCTCCGCGCCCAGTTGCGCGAGGGAAAACTCGACGAGCGTCAGGTGGAAGTGGACGTGCGCGAGCGCAGCTTTCCGGCCTTCGAGATCATCTCCTCTCAGGGCGTCGAGGAGATGGACGTCAATTTCAAGGACATCCTTCCCGGGCTCTTCGGCCAGCGGACCAAGAAGCGCCGCATGCGCGTGACGGAAGCGATGGATTACCTGATCCAGGAAGAAGAGAACCGGCTGATCGACATGGATCAGGTCACGCGCCTGGCTGTGGAGCGGGCCGAACAGTCCGGCATTCTCTTCATTGACGAAATCGACAAGATCGCAGGCCGCGAGCGCGGCCACGGACCGGAAGTCAGCCGCGAGGGCGTGCAGCGCGACATCCTGCCCATCGTGGAAGGAACCACCGTCAACACGCGGTACGGCATGGTGCGGACCGATCACATCCTGTTCATCGCCGCCGGAGCGTTTCACGTCAGCAAGCCCTCCGACCTGATCCCCGAACTGCAGGGCCGCTTTCCCATCCGCGTGGAATTGAAGTCGCTGAGCGTGGAGGATTTTATCCGCATTCTCAACGAGCCCAAGAGCGCCCTGGTCAAGCAGTACACGGCGCTGCTCGAGACCGAAGGCATCCAGATTTCCTTCACCCCGGACGCGCTGGAAGAAGTTGCCCGCTTCGCCGCCCAGGTCAACGAGCAGACGGAAAACATCGGGGCGCGGCGGCTCCACACCATCATGGAAAAGGTGCTGGACCAGATTTCGTTCGAAGGGCCGGACCTGAAGGAAAAGGTCGTGCGTATTGACGCCGAGTTCGTGCGCCAGCAGCTCGCCGACATTGTGAAGAATCAGGACCTCAGCCGGTACATCCTGTGATGTCACTTCCTGCCCGCCGGGAAGGGTTCGGCCCTCCCCCCTGCACCGTGCTCTCCCCCGCCGCGGCGGGAGCCCGGAAGGCTGCCCGCTTGGTGTTCCTGATGGTGGCGGGGTTGACCGCATGCGGCGTGCAGGGGCCGCCGCGACCTCCCCGCATCGAGCAGCCGGAACGAATCCTGGACCTCCGTGCGGTTCAGGTGGGCAAGAGTGTCCGCTTGCGGTTCACCCTTCCTCGTCTCGCCACCGACGGCGAACGACTGACCAAGCCCCAAGCGATCGAAATTCTGCGCGCCATGGGAAGCGGAGACCTCACCCTCTGGAAGACGATCTCCAGTGACGAGACGGAGCGTGCAAAACAAGGCGATTCGATCGTTTTGCCCCTCGCCATCAACAGCGACATGCATCCCCCCGCCAGAGTGCGGTTGGCCGTGCGCACCGTGACGCGCGGATTCCGCAACCGCCCGCATGCAAGCGAGCTCTCCTCGGAAGCCGCGCTGACGCTGCTCGGCGTGCCTGACGCGATTCAGAATCTGGAGGCGACGGTGACCGAAAAGGCGATTCAGTTGAAGTGGACCGCCCCGCCCGAATCGCCGACTGCCTACCGGCTGTATCGCAGTTCGACGGGCGCGCCTGACTCCTTCCGAACCATTGGGGAACCCGCCGAACCCGCCTTCGACGACGCCGATTTCGTTTTCGGCCGGAAGTATTTCTACCGCGTGAGCGCCGTGGTGAAGGGCGGCGATTCGGTGGCCTTGAGCGAGGATTCACCGGTGCTGGAGGTCACGCCGCGCGACACGTTCGCGCCTCAGCCTCCGCAGGGACTGACCGCCGTGTTTACGACCGAATTCGTCGAACTCATCTGGAATGCCAGCACGGAACCCGATCTGGCCGGCTATTTCGTGTACCGGCGCTCGGAGGGGGAAAGCGAAACCCGGCTGACAGCCGAGCCCTTGAGCACGCCGATCTACCGCGACTCCACCGTGGCCGGAGGAAAGAGCTATACCTATCGCGTGACCGCCGTGGATGCGGCGGGGAACGAGAGTGAATTTTCGGCAAGCGCGACGGCGGAGGCTCGCTGACCGGCCGGTGAAGCGGCAGCCTGCAGCAGTGCTATAATCTTTGGAATCTGTTTCAAGTTTATTCGAAGGAGTGCGAAGTGAAATTCTTTCTGGATACGGCCAATTTGGATGAAATCCGCAAGGCAGCGGATCTAGGCGTGCTCGACGGTGTCACCACCAACCCGTCGTTGATCGCCAAAGAGGGCGCAGAATTCGAACAGCGCATTTATGACATCTGTGAGATCGTGCAGGGGCCGGTGAGCGCCGAAGTCGTTTCCACCGAAACAGAAGCCATGGTGACAGAGGCCCAGAAGCTGAGAAAGATCCACAAGTGGGTGGTCATCAAGCTGCCCACCATTCCGGACGGATTGAAAGCCGCCAAGCGGCTGCTCGCCGAGGGCGCCAAGGTCAACATGACCTTGTGCTTTTCGCCCTCGCAGGGGCTGCTGGTCGGAAAACTGGGCGCCACCTATGTAAGCCCCTTCGTGGGGCGGCTGGACGACATCTCCCACGTCGGAATGGATGTCGTTCGGGATCTTGTCACCATCTACAAAAACTATTCCTTTAAGACCGAAGTTCTGGCCGCCTCGCTGCGCCACCCCCTGCACGTCGTGGAAGCGGCACTGGCCGGGGCGCACGTCGCAACCATGCCGTTCAAGGTGATTGACCAGCTGATCAAGCACCCGCTGACCGACAAGGGCCTGGCGGGATTCCTGGCGGACTGGGAGAAGGCCAAAGCACTGCTGGTGCGGAAATGAACCCTCGCTGGATGCTGGGGGCGGCGGGAGCCACCGCCGTGGCGGCCCTCTCCGTCTGGGCGGTCGCTGCCCTTCGCCGCTGGCGCCGCAAGAGCCCGGACGAACTGGAACGCTTCCGTCGGCTGGAACTCCACCGGCGGGGCCGGATCACCCACGGCCACATCCTCGACGTGCTGCACACCGGCAGCGAAGCCGCGCCGCGTACCACGCTCGTCTATGCCTACGAAGTCGCGGGTGTGACTTACGAGGTGGGGCAAGACGTCACGACGCTGCCCGAGGTGGTGGCGCGCGCGCCCCTGCTGCCCGGTCACGACGTGCTGGTGAAACACGATCGCAAGCAGCCCGCCAATTCCATCGTGGCGTGCGAAGCCTGGAGCGGCATCAGTCACTTCAGCGAGGAGCCGCCGCGCAGCGAGAACTCATGACCCTGCAGGAAAAGATCGAGGAACTTCGCCGCCGCCACGCGCAGGCCGAAGCCGGCGGCGGCGAGGAGCGCCGCGCGCGCCAGCACGCCGAGGGCAAGCTTTCGGCGCGCGAGCGGCTGGATTTGCTTTTCGACGAAGGCACATTCGAGGAGATCGATAAGCTCGTCGAGCACCGATGCCAGGACTTCGGCATGGCGGGGCAGCGCATCCCGGGCGACGGCGTCGTCACCGGATTCGGTCGCATCAACGGCCGGCTGGCGTACGCCTTCGCGCAGGACTTCACGGTGTTCGGCGGCTCGCTCAGCGAAGCGAATGCCGGCAAGATCTGCAAGGTGATGGACCTGGCCATGAAGCTCGGCGTGCCCCTGGTGGGCCTGAACGATTCCGGCGGCGCGCGCATTCAGGAAGGCGTGGCCTCGCTCGCCGGTTACGCGGATATCTTCCTGCGCAACACGCTCGCCTCCGGCGTGATCCCTCAAATCTCCGCCGTGATGGGTCCCTGCGCCGGCGGGGCGGTCTATTCTCCCGCCATCACCGATTTCATCGTGATGGTGGAGAACTCCAGCTACATGTTTGTGACCGGACCCGACGTCATCAAAACCGTGATGCACGAGGACGTGAGCAAGGAACAACTGGGCGGCCCCATGACGCACAACGCCACCAGCGGCGTCGCCCACTTTGTCACGCCCGACGATCCCGACTGCCTGGCGCTGATCCGCGAGCTGCTTTCGTTCATGCCGCAGAATAATCGCGAGGACCCGCCGCGGGTCGAGACCAGCGACCCCGCGGACCGGCGCGACGAAACGCTGCAGGGGGTCGTTCCGGCCGAATCCGATCAGCCCTACGACATCAAAGACGTCATTCACAGGGTGGTGGACGAAGGCTATTTCCTGGAAGTTCACGAACACTTTGCCAAGAATATCGTGGCCGGCTTCGCGCGACTGGGCGGACGCAGCGTCGGTATCATCGCCAATCAGCCCGCCGTGCTGGCGGGTTGCCTCGACATTAACGCCTCGGTGAAGGGCGCGCGCTTCGTGCGCTTCTGCGACGCGTTCAATATTCCGCTCATCACCTTTGAAGATGTTCCGGGATTTCTTCCGGGCACCCAGCAGGAATTCGGCGGCATCATCCGCCACGGCGCCAAGCTCCTCTACGCTTTCGCCGAAGCGACCGTGCCCAAAATCACCGTCATCACGCGCAAGGCTTACGGCGGCGCCTATTGCGTCATGGCCTCCAAGCATCTGCGCACGGACCTGAACTTCGCCTATCCCACCGCCGAGATCGCCGTAATGGGACCCGAAGGCGCGGTGAATATCGTCTATCGCCGGGAATTGCAGAAAGCCGAAGACCCCGAGAGGCTGCGGCGCGAGAAGACGGAAGAATTCCGCGCGCGCTTCGCCAATCCTTACATCGCCGCCGAGCGCGGCTGGGTGGACGCCATCATCGAACCGCGCGACACGCGCCCCAAACTTATCGCCGCGCTGGAACTGCTTGACACCAAACGCGATACCCTGCCCCCCAAGAAGCACGGGAACATTCCGCTCTAGGGTGGTGCGTCGCAGATAACGATTCCATCGCGGGGCACCTCGTCGCGGCGGCCTTCAGGCCGCCACCTGTCCGCGCTGCCCTGAAGGGCGACGCGACGTCCCGCTCGGCCGGCGCTGCCCGGCGCCGACGGCTTTGCGCGCCCCTCCGTCCGCCAGACAGGCAGCGATGTTACAATGCCGTGCGGTTTGCCTGAAATTCACACGAGGAAGGAACAGATGAAGCTCGCCCGTGCCAAGACCTGGTTCCGGTCCGCGTTGCTCATCCTTGTGGTTTCGCCGTTGTATGCCCAAGAGCGTACCGCACCCGCGGGCCGCACCGATTGGCGGGCCTATCACGGCAGCCAGGACAACCTCCACTATTCCGGCCTGAAACAGATCAACCGGGAAAATGTCCACAAGTTGGCGGTCGTGTGGACCTACGACACGGGCGACGCGTTCAAAGGCTCCGAGCTGCAATGCAATCCGATTGTTGCGAACGGCATGCTCTACGGAACCACGCCGCGCGCCCGACTTTTCGCGCTCGACGCCGCCACCGGGAAGTTGCGCTGGAGCTTCGACGCGCGCCGCGGCGAAAAGGACGCGGGCTTCTTCCGCCTGCGTGGGGTGATGTACTGGGAATCGGGCAAGGACAAGCGGATTTTCTACGCCGTGCGGCATCATCTCTACGCCATCCACGCTCTGACGGGCAAGCCGGTCAGGAGCTTCGGGCAGAACGGCCGCATCGACCTGCGCGAAGGGCTCGGGCGCGATATCGAGACCCATGCCGTCACGGCCAACACGCCAGGCGTAGTTTACAAGGATTTGCTAATCCTGGGCAGCGCGGTCAGCGAAGATCTTCCCGCCGCGCCCGGCGATATCCGCGCCTTCGACGCGCGCACCGGCCGGGTTCGCTGGACGTTCCACACCATCCCGCATCCCGGTGAATTCGGTTACGACACTTGGCCACCGGACGCGTGGAAATTCATCGGCGGCGCTAACAACTGGGCCGGCATGGCACTTGACGAGCAACGCGGTCTGGTCT
The DNA here is from genome assembly GCA_964533045.1 of uncultured Acidobacteriota bacterium. Classification (GTDB taxonomy): domain Bacteria; phylum Acidobacteriota; class Terriglobia; order UBA7540; family UBA7540; genus JACQNR01. The sequence goes on from CAZHKT010000009.1 coordinate 14,980, forward strand.
TCGTGCCGACCGGCTCGGCGGCTTTTGACTTCTACGGCGGCAACCGCATTGGCGACAATCTTTTCGCGAACAGTTTGCTCGCTCTCAGAGCCGAAACGGGCGAGCACGTCTGGCATTTCCAGGCGGTGAAACACGACATCTGGGACCGCGACTTCCCCACCGCGCCCACGCTAGTCACTCTTAAGCGGGACGGCCGCCTGGTTGACGCCGTAGCCCAGCCCACCAAGTCGGGCCACGTGTACGTCTTCGATCGCGAGACGGGCGCGCCGCTGTTTCCCATCGAATACCGCAAAGTGCCGCCTTCGGAAGTCGAGGGTGAAGTGCTGGCCGAAACTCAGCCGCTGCCGCTTTCCCCGCCCCCCTTCGCGCGGCAGTCTTTCACCCGCGACATGATCTTCCGGCGCACGCCAGAAACCTATCGCGACCTCTCCGCCCTGTTCGACACGCTGCGCAACGGCGACCAGTTCACGCCTCTGAGTTCCCAGGGAACCATTGTCTTTCCCGGCTTCGATGGCGGCGCGGAGTGGGGCGGCGCGGCCTTTGATCCGGAAACCGGCCTCCTCTACGTGAACTCTAACGAAATGGTCTGCTACATGCGCGTGGTGAAGCGTCCTCCGCCCGAGCAGCAATCAACGGGACAGCGTGCGTACTCCGCGAACTGCGCGAATTGCCACGGCGAAGACCGGAAAGGCGGCGCGGGCTTCCCCGCGCTGGTCAACGTGGGAAGCCGGATGAGCGCCGACGCCATCGCCAAGGTGATCCACGACGGACGCGGCCGCATGCCCAGCTTCAGCCAGTTGGGCGCGGAAGGGACAGCCGCCATCGCTCATTTCCTGGCGACGGGCGTGGACAAGGAATACACCACGGCGGCCTCAGAGTTGCCTGTCTACTGGACCCCGTACACTTTCGACGGATATCACAAGTTTCTCGACAAGGAAGGCTACCCGGGCGTGGTGCCGCCGTGGGGGACGCTGAACGCGCTGAACCTCGACACGGCGGAGTACGCGTGGCGAATTCCTTTCGGTGAATTTCCCGAACTCGCCGCGCAAGGCCTGAAGAATACCGGAACGGAAAACTACGGTGGCGGCGTGGTGACCGCTGGTGGACTGCTTTTCATCGGCGCGACCAATCACGACCGGAAGTTCCGCGCCTACGACAAGCTCACCGGCAAACTCTTGTGGGAGACCACACTTCCCTTCGCAGGAAACGCCACGCCGACAGTTTATGAAGTTAAGGGCCGCCAGTTCGTCGTCATCGCCGCGGGCGGCGGCAAGTCGGGCGCGCCTTCCGGCGGCACGTACGTGGCCTTCGCGCTGCCGAAATAGTCCCCATCACAGCGTCGGTTCGCCATGGACTTCGACGTCTTTGGGATCGATGCCCAGCGCGGGCGGCTCGGGCAGCTTGCCGGTCCAGTCCGCCCAGCCCCAGAACAGCGCCGTGGTCGAACTGAGGATCCCCGCCACCAGTCCGATCGTCCGAGGCCCGTAATACTGTGACGCCCCGCCCGCCAGCGCCATGGAAAACATCATTGTGGACCAAACGAGCGATTCCGCCGTGGAGAAGACGCGCCCGCGAAACTCGTCGGGGACGTGGCACAGCATCTGCGAAACGTTGAGCACGGAGGTGACCGCCACGCCCAGGCGCGACAGGGCGATGAAGAAGAGCGCCGCGCCGAAGGTCTTCACCTGGCTGAAGATGACGTAAGCTCCGCCGTGGATGACGAAACCGATGGCGACGATTCGCTTATACCAGACGAAACTCACCCGCCGGCCCAGCAGATGTCCGATGGCCCCGCCGACGACCAGTCCCAGGCCCGCAAAGCCCCAGATCACCCCGATACCGACGGGACCCCGCTTATAAACCAGCTCGCCGAACAGCGTAAAGAGGATCTGAGCCGCGCCGCCGCCCGTCGCCCAGCCCACGCCGACCAGCGCGATGCCCAGAAGCAGCGGCGACGATCTCAGGTATCGCAAGCCTTCCTTGTACTCATGCCAGGGGCGCACCACGCGGTCTTCGGTCATGTCGCGGCGCTGAGCGCGGAAGCTCCCCCTCACCTCGAGCTGCGAGACGCACCAGGCGGAGAAGAGGAAGGAAAACGAGTTCAGGACAAACGCCCACTGCAAACCAAACAGCGCGGCGCTGAATCCCGCCGCCATGGTGCCGATAGTGAGCGTGGTCCACTGCGTGGTTTGCGTCAGCGAGTTGGCGGTGTGCAATTCTTCGGGGGTGGTGATGGTGGGAAGGATCGAAGTGCGCCCGCTGGTGAAAAACGGCGAGCAGAACATCAGCAGGCCGCTCAGCAGGTAAAGCAGCCAGCTCTGGTGGTAACGCGTCGTGGCGACGAAGCCCAGCGCGATGACCGCCCGGAGCAGGTCGCTGGCCATCATGATGCGGCGGCGGTCCCAGCGGTCGAGCACCACGCCCGCCAGCGGTCCCGCCAGCACCATGGGGATGGCGCGCGAGAGCATGACGCCGCTCACCACCAGCCCGGAGCCGGTGGTTTCCATCACCAGGCTGAAGACGGCAATGTTGTTGAAGTGGTCGCCCACCTCGCTGACAATCTGCCCCATCCAGGTGTACCGATAGTTGCGATTGCGGCGGAGAAGATTGAGGAAGTCGTTCATGGAGTGGGCGAGCAGGAACTATGCCGCTTTCAGCACGGCCACATATCATAACCCGAAATGAAGCAATTGCGCGGAGACGGCAACTCAGTCATCGAGCGTGGAGACGTCGCCGGCGGGCAGGCCCAGTTCCCAGGATTTGAGGACCCGGCGCATGATCTTGCCGCTGCGCGTCTTGGGCAGTTTGTCGCGGAACTCGATTTCGCGCGGCGCGGCGTGCGCGGCGAGCTTGGTCTTGACGTGCTTCTGGATCTCCTCTTTCAGTTGTTCGCTCGGCTTGTATCCTTCCCGCAGCGCAACGAAGGCTTTGATAATCTGCCCGCGCACGGCGTCCGGCTTGCCAATCACGCCCGCTTCCGCCACCGCCGGGTGCTCGACCAGGCAGCTCTCCACTTCGAAGGGGCCCACGTTCTCGCCCGCCGTGATGATGAGATCATCCACCCGGCCCTGGAACCAGAAATAGCCGTCGCTATCGCGATAGGCGCTGTCACCCGTTACATACCAGCCGGGAATGCGGAAGTACCCTTGGTAGCGCTCGGGCTGCTTCCAGATGGTTTTCATCATGCCGGGCCAGCCGGGCTTGACCACCAGATTGCCCAGCGTGTTGTCGGGAAGTTCCTTCCCCGCATCATCCACGATGGAAGCATGCACCCCCGGCACGGGCCGTCCCATGGACCCGGGACGAATAGACAGGCAGGGGTAGTTGGAAATCAGAATGTGGCCGGTTTCGGTCATCCACCAGTTATCGTGGATGCGGCGGCCATAAACGCGCTGGCCCCACCAGACCACTTCCGGATTCAGCGGCTCGCCCACGCTCAGCACGTGCCGCAGGCTGGAAAGGTCGTACTGTTTCACCACTTCATCGCCCGCCGCCATCAACATACGGAAGGCGGTGGGCGCGCTGTACCAAACGTTAACTCGAAATCGTTCGATGGTGTGATACCAGTCGGCGGCGCTGAAGCGTCCGCCGCGCACCAGGTTGGTCGCCCCGTTCAGCCACGGCGCAAAGATGCCGTAGGACGTTCCCGTCACCCAACCCGGGTCGGCCGTGCACCAATAGACATCATCCTCTCGCAGGTCGAGCACCCAGCGGCCGGTCATCAGGTGGCCCATCATGGCGCGCTGCACGTGCAGCACACCTTTGGGCTTTCCGGTCGAGCCGGAGGTGTAATGCATGATGAGCGGATCATCCAGCGTCAGCCACTCGATGTCGGTTTTCTCTTCCGCGGCGTCCATCAGCGCTTCGTAGCTGTGCTCATCTTTTCCGAGACCGTTCGAGGCCGCACCGACCAAAATAATGTGCTTGAGCGCCGGCAACTCCTGTCGCGGCACGCGGTCGAGCATCGCGGGCATGGTCACCAGCGCCACAGCCTCGGCGTTGGCCATGCGGTCGCGCACCGCTTCCTGCATAAAGGCTTCAAAAAGCGGGCTGGGAATGGCGCCGATCTTGAGAATGCCCAGCACGGCAAGGTAGAGCTCCGGGCGGCGCGGCATGAAAACAAAAACACGGTCGCCTTTCACGACACCCAGCTTGCGCAGCGCGTTGGCGAAGCGGTTGCTCTGCAGCGACAGATCTTCGAAGGTAAAGCGCGACGTGTGGTCTTTGTCGGTGTAGATCAGGGCCAGCTTGTTGCGGCGCCCGCGCGTGAGCTGGCGGTCAATGGCTTCGTGCGCAATGTTGACCTTGCCGGTCTGGCTCCAGTCAAACTCCCGGTGAGTGTCCGCCCAGCGGAAATCACGACAGGCGGATTCGTAATCGCGGAGGTGGTGGGAATCGGCGGCGTCCACCGGTTCGAGGAAGCGGGGGGCGCCGCCCGGATGCTGATCGGTCATGCGTTTCCTTTCGCGCGATAAGCTTCGTCGAGCAACTCCACCACGTGAAGCACTCGCCGGGGCTTGGCGGCGCGGGCCGCCCCCGCGCGCAATTGAATCAGGCAGCCGGGATTGGCGGTCAGAACCAGGTCCGCCCCCGTTTCCTCAATCCGCTGCATCTTGGCGGCGAGCAGGCGCTCGGCCATCTCGTTGTGCGTCACGTTGTAAGTTCCCGCGCTGCCGCAGCAGACCTCCGATTCCTTCAGTTCCACCAACTGGAGTCCCGGAATCGCCGCCAGCAGCCGGCGCGGCGCGGCGCGCACCCGCTGCCCATGGCCCAGATGACAGGGATCCTGATACGTAGCCCGTATGTTCATTACCGCAAAATCGTGGTTGAAGTCAATCGCCGCGAGGAATTCGGTGACGTCTTTCATGGAGCGGCTGAAGCGCTCCGCCGCCTCGTGCAGCTCCGGCTGCTCGGTTTCAAAGAGATCGGGATATTCCTTCAAGACCGAGCCGCAGCCGGCGGCGTTGGAGATGATGGCGTCGAAGCCGCCATCGAGAAACGTTCGAATGTTGCGCGCGGCCAGTTCGCGGGCCAGATCGCGCATCCCGGCATGAACATGCAACGCACCACAACAGCCCTGCTCCTTGGGAACGACGACTTCGCACCCGTTACGTTGGAGAACTCGAATGGTCGCTTCCGCTAGTCGCGCGAAGGAGACGTTGGCGATGCACCCCGCGAAAAACGCCACGCGGTAACGGCGCTCGCCCCTGGCCGAATGCACGGTTCCAAGCTGGTCAAAAAAGTACGGACGCTCAATGGTCGGTGCAAGACGTGCGATCTCCGCCAGCCGGCCCGGAAGCAACTTCAGGATTCCCGACGCGAGGATCAGCTTTTCAAGGCCGGAGCGCTGGTAGAGACTCAGCAGCGACGCCACAAACTTAATCCGCCCCGGGTGCGGCAACAGGCTGCGCAGGAAGAATTTCCGGCCCAGCGTCGCCAGAAACGGCCTCCGGTAGTGTTGCTCGATCTGCCCGCGCGCCGCCTCCACCAGCCTGCCGTATTGAACGCCGGAGGGACACGCCGTCTCGCAGGCGCGACAATCGAGGCAGAGATCGATGTGCCTCACGAAGCTGTCGCTGAGCGGCAGGCGTCCGCGCTCCACCTGAATCATCTGGTAGATGCGCCCGCGCGGCGAATCCATTTCCACGCCCAGCTCGCGGTACGTCGGGCAACTGTTCAGACACAGGCCGCAGCGAATACACTTCGAGTAGAAGTCAAACGTCGGCGCCTCGCCAGGGCCGTAGCCGCTCTTCGCAGGACCGGCTGTGGTCTCGATGGCGTCTGCGCCGACTTGGGATGATTCAGTCTTCACTTGACCACGAATTCTTTCGCCAGATTCTTCTCTCCCCCAAACGGACGTCGCCTCAGACGCGCCCGAGGCCGCGTCCGGGCGAAAGGACCCCCTGGGGATCCCACACGGCTTTCATCTTCTTTATCAATGTGAAGTCACTGCCGGGCGTTCCCCAAACGTCCGTTTGCTGCTTGATGGGCAGCGGGGCGCGTTCGACGACCAGTGCGCCGCCCAGTGACTCAGCCGCGGCTCGCAGGCGGCGAAGGAGTGCCGCTTGTGTGTCCGTCGTCAGTTCCGTCATGAGGCAGAAGTGCGCGATGCCCACGCCCAATTGGGCGATGGCGGCGCAATCACACTTCTCGGCCGCGGCGTCCTGCTCGGCGCGGCTAACCAGTTCCTCCACCGCCGAATCCGGCAACGTGGCCTTGAGAACTACTGCACCCGGAATTTCCTGCAACTTCCAGGAGTGGAGGTTGGTGGCGCGTTCCCAGATCTGATCGGCCTGGGCGGACTCCACGATGCGAAACGCCGCGCCCGACGCAGCCGCCAGGGCCGTCAAATTGCTTTCGGCGCGGTCCATCAACTTGGGCGAGCCGTGCATCTCGACCCACAGTTCCGGCTCTTTCGAATTCCCCACGATCGCAGCGCCATGCACCAGAACCAGGCGCGCGGGCGTCAGGGGCGAAGCGAGAATTCGGCGGCGCAGGTCGCGGGCAATGCCCAGCGTCCCCGTGGCCAGCGCAAATGTCGCGCGCGCCGGAGGCAACGGGAACAGTTTCAGGTTGACTTCGGCGATCACGCCAAGCGAGCCGTAGGAACCTATCAGGAGTTTCCCGAGGTCATAGCCCGTGACGTTTTTGACGACGCGTCCGCCCGCCTTGATCACCTTGCCGTCCGTCGTCACAATCTTCATGCCCACGATCATGTCGCGCGGCGCGCCAAAGGCGAGCCGCAGCGGCCCGGCGGCGTTTGTCGCCGCGATGCCGCCCAGGCTGGCGCGCGCGCCGCCCGGGGGATCCAGCGGCAGCCAGAGTCCATGCCGGCCGAGAAAGTCCTGAAGGTCGCCGAACTTCATGCCGGCTTCAACCGTGGCTGTCAAATCGTCCGGCTCGAAATGCCAGACGCGGTTCATGTTCTTGAGCGAGAGCGCCACGTCGTACCGGCGCGGGGGATTGCCGATGTGCAGCTTGGTGGCATTGCGGCAGGGCAGGACACCAGCCTCATGCTCTGCCGCCCAGCGCAGCACGCCGGCGACCAGTTCGGCGCTGGCCGGGTAGGCGACGCATTTCGGCGTCATCCCGTCCACACTGAACGCTGCGCAGGCCACGGGATCGGAAACAATCTGCCCCGCCGGCAACACCGAGGCAAGCCCGTTCTCAATCTCGGGAAGCGTGGGGCTCACACCGGACCTCCCGAGGAGATTTGCACGCGTAGTTCGCCGCACATCTTGGTCGTGGGAAGAACCTTGCCCGGATTGAAGCGCCCTTCCGGATTGAACACGGCCTTCAGGCGGCGCATCCATTCCAAGTCGTCGTCGGAGAAGAACAGCGGCATCAGGTCACGCTTCTCGATGCCGATGCCGTGCTCGCCGGTCAGCGCGCCGCCCATTTCCACGCACTTGGCCATGATTTCGTGCGCCGCCTTCAGCACGCGCTCGACCTGGTCACGGTCGCGCGCGTCGAACATCAGCAGGGGGTGAAGGTTGCCGTCGCCCGCGTGGAAAATGTTTCCCGCCTGAATCCGGTATTTGTCGCTCACCTGCCCGATGAACTCGAGCATCTCGGGCAAGCGCGTGCGCGGGATGACGCCGTCCTGCACGTAGTAGTTGGGACTGATGCGGCCCAGCGCGCCGAAGGCGTTCTTGCGCGCGCGCCAGAGAAGGTCGCGCTCTTCCTCCGACCGGGCGCGGCGAACCTCGCGGGCATGATTCGCATGGCAGATGGCTTCGATCTGGTCCGCCTGATCTTCCACCGACTCGCGCGCCCCCTCCACCTCGATCAGCAGGACGGCGGCCGAATCCATGGGGAACCCGGCGTGGTACGCTGCCTCGATGGCGCGCAGCGTGAAGCCGTCCATCATTTCGAGGGCGGCCGGAGTGATGCGCTGCGCGGTGATGGCGGCCACGGTGCGCGGCGCGTCCAGCACGCTGCTGTAAATAGCGAGCAGGGTTTTGACCGCTTCCGGCTTGCGTGACAGGCGCACCGTCACTTCCGTCACGATACCGAGCGTTCCCTCGGAACCCACCACGAAACCGGTCAGGTCAAGGCCGGGGCGATCGAGATAAGACGCGCCCGTCCGCACCACTTCTCCGTCCGGCAACACCACTTCGAGGGCGAGCACGTGGTTGGTCGTCACGCCGTAGGCCAGCGTGTGCGGCCCGCCGGCATTTTCGGCCACGTTGCCGCCAATCGTGCAGGCGCGCTGACTGGAGGGATCAGGTGCAAAGTAGAGTCCCTGGTCGGCCACGGCCAGCGTCAGGTCATAGTTCACCACGCCGGGCTGCACGCGCGCCCGCAGATTCTCGGCATCAATCTCGAGGATGCGCTTCATGCGCGCCAGGCCGATCACGATTCCGCCTTCGGAGACGACCGACCCGCCGCTCAGTCCCGTCCCTGAACCGCGCGGGATGACGGGGACGTTTTCGCGCGCGGCAAGCTTCACGGCCGCCACCACGTCCTCGGTTGTCCTGGGGAGAACGACCGCCTCCGGCTGCTTCATGCACGCGATGCCATCGTATTCGTAGAGCATCACGTCTTCCGGGCGCCAGAGAACTGCATCGGGACCAAGTTGCCGGAGGAGTTCGCGGACGATCGGGCTGGGCGTCATAGGCGGCTTCCCGGGGCGGGCAGCAAATTGCGCCGGAACGGCAGGGCGCGGCGTGACGAAGCCTGAGTATAGCGAAGCCGGAATCGAAGCGTCAACGCGGGGGAGCCGCTGCTGGCGGGAGTCGGTCGTAACTTGTTCGAAACAGGCGTGATGTTTTCTGGAACTTCCCGCGCGCCGCCTGCGTATCGCTGTGAGGGAGCTGGTCGCGAAGCAATCTTGGGAAGAATGGACCGGCCCCTGGAACCCGACTGCGGCTCTTTACAGAACGAGATTTTAAGAGAGAATCGCCGCAGCCACAAACAGGAAGGGTGGAAGCTAACGAATCCGAACCAGCGCCCGTCTAATGGGCGACGTTAGAAAGCGAAGGGGTCAAGGGGAAGTCGTCGCGAATGGTTTGGCGGCCAGGCGGCGACCTCCCCCGAAGAAGCGGCCACGCACGCTGGCGGGCCGTTTTCTTTGCCCCCCGCGAATCTAACCATACCCGGGCGACGAGCGCAAGAACAAAAGACCTCACGGGCAGCGACGGTTTCTCGCAGGGGAACCGAAAATCGAATAGAGGAGCGAGTCCAATGAATCCAAGAATGCTTCGGATGCTGGTCATGTTGGTGGCAGGCCTGATGCTGGCGGCAAGCAGCGCGCTGGCCAATTCTTTCAACTTCCCTTATGACGGCAAGCTCGGCGGCGCCAAGCTCAGCGCGGGCCGTTACAACGTGGCCTGGGAGCCACACAGTCCCGAGGTGACCGTCACCCTGTCGCAGGGCAAAGGGAAGAAATCGAGCGTGGTGGCGACGGCCCAGGGACGGATCGAAAACCGCGACACGCGCTACGAACGCAACATGGTGGTTTACACCACGCAGGCCGACGGCTCGCAGACCGTTTCTGAACTGCGAATCGGCGGCACCAGCACGGCGATTGTGTTCCACAAGTAGAGGTAGGGGCGCAGCGCCGGTCCCGCAGGTCTCAGGCCGGACCGGCGCATTCGCCGCCGGGTCCGCAGCCGGGCGCCCCCGTCGGTGACGCGGGAATTCGATGGGCGCATGGGGAGAGGGCGGGATAAAATCAAAGACGAATGGTTCCCATCCCGCTCCGCGATCACATCCGCCGGCGAAATGTCGCGGTCTTCACCTTCGCGCTGATCGCCCTTAACGTCCTCGGCTTTCTCGCCGAATTGCGGCTGCGCGGACAGATTGACGAGCTCGTCTTCCGCTTGGGTGTCATTCCGGCGCGCTACACGGTGCCCTCGATCGCACTCCGCGAATCGGCTGGCGGCCTGATGCTGCCGCTCTTCGCCTCGATGTTTCTGCATGGCGGCTGGCTCCACCTGGCCGGAAACATGCTCTTCCTTTTCGTCTTCGGGCGGAGCATGGAGGACCGCTACGGCCACCTGCGCTTCCTGCTGATCTACTTCCTCGGCGGCCTGACGGGCTCGCTGCTGCACATTGTGCTCAACGCCGGATCGCGCGTTCCCAGCATCGGCGCGAGCGGCGCCATCGCCGCCATTCTGGGCGCTTACTTCATCAGCTACCCGCGCGCCCGCATTACCACGCTAGTGCCCTTCCTGTTTCTGTTCTGGACCGTCGAAGTCCCGGCGCTGGTGCTGCTGGGCTACTGGTTTGTGATTCAGTTCTTCTCGGGCTACCAGATGCAGGCCATCGAGACGGCCACGCAGGGCGGCGTGGCGTGGTGGGCGCATGTGGGAGGCTTCGTGGCCGGCTTCATCCTGGCCTTGCTGCTGCGCCCTCTGCGCCGCCGCGTGCAGGAAGTCACGGAGCTGTAGTCTCCGCCGCCTGCTCCGGCGGGACGGGCAATTCCTCGCCGCGCTCGCGCTCCGTCAGATAAAGCCCGGCCAGAATCAACCCTCCTCCGATGAAGAGCCGCACGCTCAAACGTTCGTGCAGCATTCCCACCCCGAGCCCGGTGGCGATCACCGGCTGGATGTAGGAAAAGGCCGCGACGCGCGCGGCGGTCAGCTCCTTCAGGACGCGCGCGAAAATCAGATATGAAATCACCGATCCCAGCACGACAGCGTAACCCAGCGACGCCCAGGAAAGCGCCGGAACAGCCGTCCAGCGCACTGCTCGCAGATCATTCACGGCCAGGGGCAGCATGAGGAGCGCCCCGATCACGAACGAGAAGGCGTTGAGGGTGATGGCATCGAACTGGTCCGCCACTTCCTTCACCAGAATCGTGTAAATCGAGAAGACGACGGTGCCGCCCAGCATGATCAGATCGCCCACGACGGTGGAATGAGCGCCGGGCGCGCTCTTGGCGGTAGTCAGGATGGCCACGCCCGCGAAGGCAATCACCATGCCCGCGAACTTCGGAATGGTCAGGGCTTCCAGCCGGATGGTGACCGACAGCACGAGCACCATCACCGGCCCCAAGGCCACGATCAATCCGGCGTGCGAGGCCGAACTGCGCTCCAGGCCGGCTATGAATCCCAGCTGGTTGAGCGTAATCCCGAACAGTCCGATGAAAAACAGGAAGACCCACTGGCGCCGCTGGAGCCGCAGACCTCGCCACGGGCGGCGCGCGATGAAGAGGACCACAAAGATCAGCGCCGCGCAGGCGATGCGCAACTGTGCCAGCGCGAAAGGGCCAAAGCCCGCCAGCGCCTGCTTGACGGCGATGATGTTGCCCGCCCAGAAGAAGGTGACAGCGAGCATCGCCAGGTGCATGGCCGCGTGGCTCGGATGCCGCGAAGAAGGAGGAGGATTATCCAAACACTTCCCTCCTCCGCGTCAGTTGCTCAATCCGGTCCAGGCGGGGCACAAAGCCGAGGCCCGGCGCTTCCGGCGCGCGAATCGTCCCCCGCGTCGTGACAGTTACTTCTGGGTTAATGATATCTTCCTTCCAATATCGCCGGCTGGCCGACACATCGCCCGGCAGCACAAAGCCGGGCAGCGTCGAGAGGGCGATGTTGTGGGCGCGCCCGATACCGGATTCCAGCATGCCGCCGCACCAGACCGCCACGCGCCGCTCGCGGCAGGTGTCGTGCACCCGGCGTGCCGACGCGTAGCCGCCCACGCGCCCCAGTTTGATGTTGATGATCTTGCAGGCGCCCAGTTCCAGCGCCTTGCGCGCGTCGTCGGCCGAGTGAATGGATTCGTCCAGGCAGACGGGCGTTGAAATCGCCTTCTGCAACTTCGCATGGTCGAGCATGTCGTCCCAGCCGAGCGGCTGCTCGATCATCATCAGGAAGAAACGGTCCCAGGACTTCAGCAGGGCCAGGTCGGCCAGGCTGTACGCCGAATTCGCGTCCGCCATCAGCGGGACGCGGGGAAAGCGATCGCGGATGCGCTCCAGAACGTTTGCATCCCAGCCCGGCTTGACCTTCACCTTGATGCGCTGATAGCCCGCGGCCAGCTCGCGGCCGATCTGGTCCAGCAATTCTTCCACAGAATTCTGGATGCCAATCGAAACGCCGCAGGGAATTTCCGCATGACTGCCGCCGAGCAATTTCCAAAGTGGCACGCCCTTCGCCTGCGCCTCGATGTCCCAGAGGGCGCATTCCAGCGCGGCCTTCGCCATGTCGTGCCCGCGAACGGGGCGGAAACGCGCCACGAAGTCCGCCGCCACGCTCCACCGCTGCCCCAGCGACCACGGGATCAGGAAATCTTTCAGGATGTGCCAGGCGGTTTCGGGCGTTTCGTAGTTATAGAACGGCTCCTCGCCGCAGGCCACCTCTCCCCAGCCCGTCAGGCCGTCCGAATCCACGCGCACCAGCACGATGCGCCGCACCGTGGTGCGGCCGAAACTGGTCTCGAAGAAGTGCACCAGCGGCATTTCGATCTCACGCAGCTCGATGCGCTCAATCTTCATGCGTTTCCTGCCGCTTTCTGCCGGTTCCAGATCGTGTCCATTTCTTCCAGCGTGCAGTCGCGCAGGCGTTTGCCGCGGCTCGTGACTTCCCGTTCGAGCGCCTGAAAGCGCGCCTTGAATTTCTGATTGGCGCGCCGCAGGCAGGTCTCCGGGTCGTATTTCAGGAAGCGCGCCAGGTTGGCCACCGCGAACAACAGGTCGCCCACTTCCTCCTCGAGGCGCGGGCCGCGTGAAGCCTTCTCCGCCAGTTCGGCGCGCAGCTCGGCGATTTCCTCCTCGATCTTGGCCAGCAGATCGTCCACCCGGCGCCAGTCAAACCCCTCCTCGGCGGCGCGCACACCCAGTTCGTACGCTTCCAGCGCGGCGGGCAGCGATTTCGCGATGCCCTCCATGACGGAGGGCGGTCCTGTTTGCTTGGCCGCCCCGCCTTCCCGTTCCTGATCCTTCACCCGCTGCCAGCTGGCCAGCGCTTCCTTCTCGTCGCGCGCCACCACCTCGCCAAAAACGTGCGGATGCCGGCGCACCAGCTTGGCGTGAACCCGGTCAAGCACTCGCGCCATATCGAAATGACCATCTTCCTCTGCCAGCCGCGAGTAGAAGACCACCTGAAAAAGCAGATCGCCCAGTTCGTCCTCCAGGGCATCGAAATCCCGCTCGCTGACGGCGTCCACCACCTCATAGGCCTCTTCCAGCAGAAGCCCCTTGATCGAGTCGTAGTCCTGCGCCCGGTCCCAGGGACACCCATCCGGCCCGCGCAGCCGCGCCATGAGCTTCAGCAGCTTGGCGAGATTTTCGATGACCTGAAACTCCTTGCAGCTTTCGCCGGTGGGATGCAGTCCTCTAATGTAACAATCCGCCGCGTCCCTTCGCAATAGGGGTCGCGGGATGACGACAACCAATAAGCGCGGTGACGTGGCCGTATCCACAATCCCGATTCTTTGTTTTCAACGACATCGTGGCTTCGTTTCGAGGTTTTTGCATACGCGCGCAGCGCCCTGGGCGCAGAGCAGCTTCGCCGCCGGTTGCCACGCCCCGCCTGGTATGCGATTTGCCCGCTGCTCCCCCGAAGAGCAAAGCGACGCCAAGGCGCCGCACTCCGTCGGGCGGCCACCAGGGCCGCCCCTTCGGATTAAATCCTGGATCCTTTATTTTCAACGACATCGTGGCTTCGTTCCGTGAATCGACCTTTCCGGCTTCGGCCGCCAGCGGGTCCCGGCCGCCCCCGCCACCGCGGTTCATAAACTAACATATGTAGCCTCCCGATTCAAGCGCTGTTTTCCGCCGGTACGGACGGTCCCATCCGCGCCGCAACCTTGTTGGCTCGCCGGATTGTTGTTAGACTAGGGGTCTCGCAGCAGAATCCCATCTCTGGGGAGGCGCAACGGCATGGCAGAAGAAAAGGAAGGCTCCGGCTTCAAGGTGGTGGACCGCCGCGGACTCCGAAGCGAGGAACCGGCGTCACGACCCACCCCGCCGGGTTCGACCCCGCCCCGCCGCGAGGAGTCTGCTGCCGCCGGCCTCGGGCCCGGGTTCGAGGAGCGGGACCTGGGGCCCGTCGGATTTGAAATGATTCTTTCCTACCTGAGCACGACGGCCTTGTTTCAACTGGGGATGCTGCCCGGCCCGGGCGGCGAGCGCATTCCGCCCGACTTGGTGAACGGCCGCCGCACCATCGACATGCTGGAAGTCCTGCAGCAGAAGACGCGCGGCAACCTGACCGCGGACGAATCCTCGATGCTGGAAAACGTCCTCTACGAGCTGCGCATGAGTTACGTTGAAATCCAGAAGCTGCTCGCCCAGCCGCCCAAATGAAGCTGACCTTTCTCGGGACCGGAACCTCGACGGGCGTGCCGACCATCGGCTGCGAGTGCCCGGTGTGCCAGTCGCCCGATCCGCACGACCAGCGGACGCGGCCTTCGCTGATGATTGAATACGACGGGCGCGTGGTGCTGATCGACACCACCCCCGATTTCCGCCAGCAGGCGCTGCGCCAGCGCATCCGGCGGCTCGATGCGGTCCTCTTCACCCACGGGCACGCCGACCACGTCCTGGGCCTGGACGAAACGCGCGTCTACTATTTCCGCCAGCAGGTGCCGCTGCCCCTCTACGCCGACGAAAGAACCATGAACACCCTTCGCCGGATCTTTTCCTACGTTTTCGATCAGACCTACAAGTACGGGGGCATCGGCAAATTTGACGCCCATCTGATCGACGGCGAATTCGAGCTGTGGGGGCAGACGTTCTTGCCCGTGCCGGTGCTGCATGGCGATCTGCCGGTGCTGGGATTCCGCTTCGGGCGCGCGGCCTACGTCACCGACTTCTCCACCATTCCGGAGTCGTCGCTGGCGCTGCTCGAGGGTCTCGAGGTGCTGGTGCTCGACGCGCTGCGCCACGCCCCGCACCCCACGCACTCCCATCTGGAGAACTCCCTCCGGCTGGTCGAACGGCTCCAGCCGCGCCGCGCCTACTTCACCCACATTGCGCATGAACTGGGCCACGCGGCCACCAACGCGACACTGCCCGGGCACGTGCGGCTGGCCCACGATGGATTGAGCCTCGAAGTGTGACCATGAAGATTGTTCGCCATCTCGCTGAACTCCAGACCCTCGCCGGGCGCAGCGTGGTGACCATCGGCAACTTCGATGGCGTTCATCTCGCCCACCAGAAATTGCTGAAGACGGTGGTCGAGGTGGCGCGCGCCGAAAGCGCCGTGCCGGTGGCGGTGACCTTCGAGCCGCATCCCATCAAGGTCCTGGCGCCGGCGCACGCGCCCAAGCTCCTGACCCCTCTGGAACGAAAGGCCCGGCTGATCGAAGCGGCGGGCATCGAGCGCCTGGTGGTTCTGCCCTTCACGCGCGAGCTGGCGCGGCTGTCGCCGGTCGAATTTGTGCGCGACATTCTGGTGGCGGGCCTGCGCACGCTTTCCGTTCACGTGGGACCCGATTTCCGTTTCGGGTATCGCCAGTCGGGAGACGTGGAGGTGCTGCGCGAGCTGGCGCGCCTGAAAGGTTTGCGGCTGAGCGTGCTGCCGACGCTGATGGTTCGCGGCCAGCGCGTCTCGAGCACGCGCATCCGCGAGCTGCTGTCCCTGGGACGGGTAAACCTGGCGGCAAGGCTGCTGGGCCGGCCGTTCGCACTTTACGGACCCATCGTGGCGGGCCTGGGCGTGGGACGCAAGCACACGGTGCCGACGCTGAACCTCGCGCCGGTCGAGGAGCAGACGCCGCGCGTCGGCGTCTACGTAACACGCACGCGGCTGGGCGGCGCGGCGCACGACTCCGTCACCAACGTCGGCCATAAGCCCACCTTCGGCGACCACTCGCTCACCATCGAAACCTTCCTGCTCGGTTTTCAGGGCGAAGTGGCGGAGACGGAGATGGAAATCGAGTTCCTCTTCCGCCTGCGCGACGAGATGAAGTTCCAGAACCCCGCTATCCTCAAAATTCAAATCCAGGAAGACGCGCGGCGCGCGCTCAAATTCTTCCGGCTCTGGCGCAGTCTGCAGACGCGCAAGGCCAGGCGTTATCACGCGCGAAGCCTGACCAGCCCCTAGCCGGCCCGCAAAGGCGACGCCCAAACAGAAGTTGTCATTTAATGATCGGCAGCTCGCCGGCGGGTTGTTCGGTCACGATCTCGGGAGGGGCCGTGTTGGTGCCCGCTTCCCGGTCGGCAATGAAGCGGTTGATTTCTTCGAGCAGCGCCGGGACAATTTCTGATTCCGCGACGCGGCGGATGGCCTTGCCTTCCCGGTAAATCATGCCGTTGCCGCGGCCGGCGGCGACGCCCAGGTCGGCTTCGCGCGCTTCGCCCGGGCCGTTGACGGCGCAGCCCATCACCGCCAGACTCAGCGGCATCTTGATGTGCGCGGTGGCCTGCTCGATTTCGCCGGCGATCTTGAACAGGTCCACTTCCAGCCGTCCGCAGGTGGGGCAGGCAATCACCACCGGCCCGCGCGAGCGCAGTTCGAGCGCCTTCAGCAGTTCGTAGCCCACCCGGACTTCTTCCACCGGGTCGGTGGCGAGCGAAACGCGGAGGGTATCGCCAATGCCTTCGGCCAGCAGCACGCCCATGCCCACGCAGGATTTGACCGTGCCCGCAAACTGCGTCCCGGCTTCCGTGATGCCGAGATGGAAAGGATAGTCGCACTGCTTGGCGAGCAGGCGATAGGCGGCGATGGTCAGCTTCACGTTGGAAGACTTCAGTGAAATGATGGTGTCGCCGAACCCGAGATCTTCCAGAATCTTGATGTGGTATTGCGCGCTCTCCACCATCGCTTCCGGCGTGGGATAGCCATACTTTTCCAGCAGCCGGCGCTCGAGCGAGCCGGCGTTGACGCCGATGCGGATGGGGACCTTCTGCTGCTGGGCGCGGCGCACCACGATGCGGACCTTGTCGGGATCGCCGATGTTGCCGGGATTGATGCGCAGCTTGTCGATGCCCGCGTCGAGCGCCATCAGGGCGAATTTGTACTGGAAATGGATGTCAGAGACGAAGATGGAATCGGGGCAGCGCTTGCGGATGGCGGGCAGCGCCCGCGCGGCTTCGAGGTCGGGCACGGCGAGGCGCACGATCTCGCAGCCCGCCGCTTCCATCTGCTGGATCTGTTCGACCGTCTTCTCGACGTCGCGCGTATCCGTCTTGGTCATGGATTGCACGGCGATGGCGGCGTCGCCGCCAATGGTGATCCGGCCGACCCGGACGGGGCGCGTCTTGCGGCGGGGCGCGAAATGTTCTCTGTCACTGAAATTCATAGGGAAGCAATCCGTTGTCCGTCACCAGTTTTCCGTTCAACCGCCCTGAAGGTCCAGCGGGCCATAAATCAATGCGCCCATGGCTCCCTGCTTCAATTCCTCATTCCCTCCAACCCCATTCATCCCCTTCCTTCCTTACGAGGGCCGGATGGACTTCAGTATGTCGTTGACCATCACGAAGGCGGCGAGGAGAAGCAGGAAGACCACGCCGACCTGGGCGAAGCGCTCCTTGACGGCCAGGCTCAGGTCGCGGCGGATGGCACTCTCGACCAGCAGCAGCAGGATCACCCCGCCATCGAGCACCGGAATCGGCAGCAGATTGAAAATGCCCAGCTGCAGACTGATGAAGCAGGTCAGCATGATCAATTCCGGCCAGCCGGCGCGATAGGCTTCGCCCGAAAGCTGTGCGATGCCAATGGGGCCGGTCAGCGACCGCGCCGACATGCGCCGGGTCAGGATCTTTCCCAGAACATCGAAGGTGGCGAGCGAGTTGCGCAGATTATCGCGCAGCGACGCGGAAATCGCTTCGCCCCAGGGCAGTTTCTGAATCACCATCTCGTTGCGGAAGCTGACCCCGATGCGCCAGACCTTCTCGCCGCGCAGGTCGGTCAGCACCGGCTGGAGACGAAACTCCAGCTCCTGCCCGGCGCGCGCGACCGTGAGGGCAACTTCCTTGCCCCCGCCTTCCTGGATCGCCTGGGCAATGCGCGGCCAGAAGTAGACGCGCTGGCCGTCCAGGGCCACGATTTCATCGCCGGGTTGCAACCCTGCCTGGCCGGCGGGCATCGACGCTTCCACCGCATCCACGCGGCCGGGCAGCGCCGGCGACCAGCCCGCGTCCCCCGTGTGATCGCGTCCCTCCGCAAGAGGCGTCAGGCTCAACGTCTGCGTCTCACCGTTGCGGACGACTTCGACGGGAATCGCCTCATTGACGGTGGTGAGAACCTTGAGCTGCACGTCCTCCCACTTGGGGTTCTGGAGTCCGTCAAAGCGAACGATGAGATCGCCGGGTCGGAAGCCCGCCTTGGCGGCGGGAGAATCCGGCGCAATGTCGCCGATGCGGGCCGGTTGGCTCTGATATGCCGGTTTTTGATGATGGAAATGGTAGAGCCCTCCCAGCAGCAGGACCGCCAGCCCCACGTTCATGGCGGGACCCATGATGACGACAAAGAATCGCTGCCAGCGCGGATGGCTGAGGAACTCGCCCGGCTTCCCTTCCCGGACCTGAGTGGGATCGTCCCCCGCCATCTTGACGTAGCCGCCGAAAGGCAGCACGCTCAAACGGTAGTCCGTTTCGCCCCGCCGAAAGCCGAGCAGGCGTTTCCCGAAACCCAGCGAGAACACCAGCACGCGAATGCCGAAAGCCTTGGCCGCCAGGAAGTGACCCAGCTCATGAATGAAGATCATGAAGCCGAGAACCAGGATGACGACGATGATGTTCGTTAGTGCATTTTCAAACACTTTTTGGCCCAACTCCTTTAACGGCGGCGTCCCCACTGCCGCGCTTTTACGTTCCAGGCGGCGATGAAGACACTGCCGCTACGAACTCCCGTGCGCGCTGGCGCGCTTCGAGGTCGCAGGCCGAAAAATCGTCCAGGCTGGCAATCGCCGCCCGGGGCGTCCGGGCCAGCACGCCCTCAATCACCTTCGCAATCCCAAGGTAGGTCAATCGCCCTGACAAGAAGGCTTCCACGGCAACTTCATCGGCCGCGTTAAGGGCGCAGGGCAAGATGCCGCCTCCCTCCAGCGCCGTCCGTGCCAGATCCAGGCACGGAAACCGCTCGCGCTCGGGCGGATGGAATTCGAGCCCACCCACTGCCGCCAGGTCCAGGTTCAGCCCATTCTCGCGCAATTCCACCCGCTCCGGGTAGGTCAGCGCGTATTGTATCGGCAGGCGCATGTCCGTCACCGAAAGCTGCGCCATCACCGTTCCGTCTACAAATTCTATCATGGAATGAACGATGGACTGAGGATGAATCAGGACGTCGATGCGCGACGAGGGGAGCCCGAAAAGCCAGTGGGCCTCAATGATCTCCAGGCCCTTGTTCATCATGGTGGCGGAGTCCACCGTGATGCGGGAGCCCATCTTCCAGGTGGGATGGTTCAGGGCTCGTTCCGGGGTCACGCGGGCCAGTTCGGCAAGAGGAGTCTGGCGGAAAGGTCCGCCCGAGGCGGTTAGGATTAAGCGCCGAACTTCCGCCCGGCCTCCCGCCCGAAGGCATTGGTGGAGCGCGTTGTGCTCGCTGTCGATGGGCAGCAGGCGGACGCCGCGCTGGCGCGCGGCGCGGGTGACCAGTTCGCCCGCCACGACCAGCGTCTCCTTGTTGGCCAGGCCGATGTCTTTGCCGGCAAGAATCGCTTCGTACGTAGCTCGCACGCCGGTCACGCCGTGCGCCGCCGAGACTACGAAATCCACATGGGGGTGGGTTGCCGCCTCGACGGTCCCCTCCGGACCGGCGACGATCGTGACGGCGTGGTGCGCTCCCAGTCGCTCGCGCAGCGGGGCGATCAACGCAGGTGAAGAGACCGACACCACCTGCGGCGAAAACTCGCGAACCTGCTCCGCCAGCACGTCCAGATTCCTCCCGGCGGCCAGCGCCACAATCCGGAAGCGCTCGGGCAGGGTGCGGACCACGCGCAGCGTGTTCTGCCCGATCGAGCCGGTGGAGCCAAGGATGCAGAGACCTTTCACCATAGGCCGAGTTCCATCAAGCGCAACGCCAGCCACAAAACCGACGAGCCAAATAACAAGGCGTCCACGCGATCCAGCATGCCGCCATGTCCCGGCAGCATGCTTCCGGAATCCTTGAGGCCGGCGCCGCGCTTCAGGGCTGATTCCGCCAGATCCCCCACTTGCCCGGCGATGGCAATCAGTCCTGCCAGAATCAAGACGACAGTCAGGTCCGCGCGCTTCCAGACCCAGTGCGTGTAGGCGCCCGCCGCCAGCAGACTGCCGGCAAAGCCCGCCACCGCGCCCTCCCATGTCTTCTTGGGCGAAACGCTGGGAAACAGCAGGTGCCGCCCCATGGTGCGGCCGGTGAAGTAAGCAAGGATGTCTCCCGCCCAGATGACGACAAAAAGCAGGAAGATCCAATGAAAGCCGCTGGTCGCCTCCCGGAAGCGAATCGAAATCAAAAAGGCAAACGGCAAACCAATGTAGGCCACGCCCAGGCTGGTGGCGCTCGCCGCGCCGAGGTAATCCCTCAGGTTGTGAATTTGGAACAAGGCGACGGAGAGCACCAGCAGGAGGACCAGAAGCAACACCATGAATGTCAGATTCGACCCGCCTCGCGCGGCGTGCGCCTCAGCCAGGCAGACGGCGGCCGCTCCCGCGTAACCCAGCGTCGCCAGCACCCGGAAGCCGCCGGCGCGGCAGAGGGCGAAATATTCGTGCAGCGAAAGCCCCGCCAGCGTCAGCACGGCGGTTACAAAAAGCCACAGCGGCGACCACCCAATCAAATAGATGGCCGGGGGGAAGAGGAGCAGGGCGGTCAGGATGCGAGTTTTCATGCAGGAGATTCCGGAGGGCCACTCTGCCGGGGCGCCGATTCCTGCGCTCCGAGCATTGGCGACGCCTGCCCGGCTCGAAGAAGGGCGCAGCAAGCTGTGCCCTGACGGCCTTACTATGAAACCAGTCCCGGGCCCAGGCCGCCGTAACGGCGCTCGCGTTTCTGGAAATCAATGATGGCCCGGAAGAGGTCTTCCTGCCGGAAATCCGGCCAGAGCGTCTCCGTGACCCAGATTTCCGCGTACGCCACCTGCCAGAGGAGGAAATTGCTCAGCCGCATTTCACCGCTGGTGCGAATCAGCAAGTCGGGATCGGGTACGTCGCGGGTGTAAAGGTGGCGCGCGATGGCCGCCTCATCCACGGGCCCCGATCCATTCCTGCCAGCCTGCGCCAGCAGGGCGTTTACCGCGTCCACCAGTTCCGTCCGCGCGCCGTAATTGAGCGCCAGCGTCAGTTGCAAGCCCGTGTTACGCCGCGTCGCCTCCATGGCGCGAGCCAGGTCCGTCTGCACCGCCTTGGGCAGTTCGCAAACCCGGCCAATCACCCCCAGCCGGATGTTCTGCCGGTTGAGTTCGCCAACCTCTTTTCGCAGGTACTCGCGCAGCAGGGCCATGAGCAACTTGATTTCCGTCTGCGGGCGCTTCCAGTTTTCAGCCGAGAAGGCGTAGAGCGTGAGGAACGGCACGCCGAGGCGCGCGCAGGCTTCGACCGCGTGGCGCACGGCGCGAA
Organism: uncultured Acidobacteriota bacterium; assembly: GCA_964533045.1. Classification (GTDB taxonomy): domain Bacteria; phylum Acidobacteriota; class Terriglobia; order UBA7540; family UBA7540; genus JACQNR01. The sequence continues at coordinate 36,407 of CAZHKT010000009.1, forward strand.
TGCCGGCGCGATGCCCGGCAATGCGCGGCAGGCGGCGTCGCTTCGCCCAGCGCCCGTTGCCATCCATAATAATGGCCACGTGCCGGGGCAAACGGTCCAGGTCAATCTTGGCCAGGAGTTGGGGTTCGGAGAACTCTGTCTTCGTCACAATCCGCGCAATCGAGAAAGAGATTTACCTTGCAAAGTGAAACGTTAGCACACCCCCCGAAGCACCGCAAGGCAGACCGTGCCGAGGGCCAGCGCGGCGTCACATGGGGAGCTTGCCCGGCAAAAAACTGCTGATCAGCAGCAGCATCGTCAGGGCGATCGTGATCAGACAGGTCGCCCAGGCAATGGTGTTAAAGAACCGCGAATTCCGGTAATCACCCATCAGGTCCCGGCGGTTGCAGATGCGCAGCATGAAGATCAGGACAAAAGGAAGCAGCACGCCATTGGCGACCTGCGAAAGCAGGATGATCGGAACCTGCCGCACCTCGCTGAGCATCACCACAGTCCCTGCCCCGACGACAATCAGTCCCGTGTAAAGCCAATAGAAGGCCGGAGCCTCCTGAAACTGCTTATCGACGCCCGACTCCAGGCCCAGGCCCTCACAGACGGTGTAGGCGGTCGATAGCGGCAGAATCGAGGCGGCGAAGAGCGAGGCGTTGACCAGACCAAAAGCAAACAGGGTGCCCGCCGCATGACCCGCCAGCGGCCGAAGCGAGAGCGCGGCGTCGGCGGCGGTGGTGATGTGCCGGTGCCCGCTCACATAAAGCGTGGAGGCGCAGGCGACGATGATGAAAAATGCAATCACATCGGTGATCGTGCAGCCGACAATGACGTCCCATCGCGCCAAGGCGTAGTCTTTTAACTTGATGCCTTTCTCCACCGTCGAGGCTTGCTGGTAGAACTGCATCCACGGCGCAATGGTCGTCCCTACCATGCCCACCATCATGTAGAAGTAACCGGCGCCGAATTGAAGCGAGGGACGGACAGTGTTCCAGAGCGCATGGCCCCAATCCGGCTGGGCAAAGAAGCTCGAAATCGGATAGGCGATATAGAACACACACGCCGCCAGGAAGACCTTCTCTACCGAGCGGTAGGAGCCTTTGACCACCAGCAGCCAAACCACCAGGGCCGCCACCGGCACCGTGATAAAGCGACTGGCCCCAAACAGCGACATGCCGGAGGCGAATCCGGCGAAATTGGCCACCGTGTTGCCAAGATTCGCGACGAGGAGACCCGCCATCAGGAAGAACGTGGTGCGGAAACCATATTCTTCGCGAATTAGGTCGGCCAGCCCCTTGCCGGTCACAACGCCCATGCGCGCCACCATCTCCTGCACAATGATGAGCGAGAGGGTAATTGGAATCAGAGTCCACAGGAGCGAATAACCATAGCTCGCGCCTGCTACCGAGTAGGTGTAGATTCCGCCCGCATCGTTGTCCACGTTGGCCGTGATCATGCCCGGCCCGATCACGGCAAAGAAGATTACAGCCCGCCGGCGCCAGCTTCCCCACCGTTCGTGCCGAAAGAAGTTCATGTCATCTCCGCTTCCTACTTGCGATTGAGGGCCAACTCCAGCACGTCATCGGCCGTAATGACGCCCAGCAGGTGGCCGGCCTCATCCACCACCGGCAGCGCCACCAGATTGTACTTGTGGAAGAGATCGATCACCACCCGCCGGTCGGCGTGGCTGGGCACGGAGATGAGCGGGTCGGTCCCAAGGTCCTTCAGCGGCGTGCTGGACTCTGCCAGCAGGATCTTCGCCAGAGGCACGACGCCCGCCAGCGCGGCATGAGAGTCGATGAGATAAATCTGGTGGATCGATTCGAGCGGGCCCTCGAAATTCCTGAGGGCGGCGATGGCGCCTTCCACCGTCGCGTCCACCCCCACGAAGACGAATTGATTGGTCATGAGCGCCCCGGCGGTATTCTCCTCGAAGCCGAGCAGTTCGCGCACCTCGGCCGCCTCTTCCGTTTCCATGTCGGCCAGCACTTCGGCGGAGCGCTCGGGCGGCAGGACCTGCAGCACATCGGCGGCTTCGTCGGGCGGCATTTCCTCCACGATATCGGCGGCTTTTTCGGGCGGAATGCTTTCCAGCAGGGCCGCCTGCATCCGGGTGGGAATTTCGGAAAGCGCCTGCGCCGCGGTCTCATCATCCAGCGATTCGATGACCGCCTTCTGGTCGTCGCGGCTCAATTCTTCGAGAATGTCGGCGATGTCGGCGGGGTGGAGTTTGGCCAGCCGGTCGTAGGAAATCCGCAGCCGGACGCGCCGCGCCGGATCCGGCTCGATCAGGTTGATGAAGTCCCACGGGATGGTCTTGGAAGGAAGAATGCCCGCCACGGTGCGGATGGTATGCTTGGCCGTCACGCCTTGCAGGAGCCGCCGCACCGCTGCACTCAAGCCAACGTTGGCGGCCAGAATGCGCAGTTCGCTGTAACCGTTCACGGGCTGGATATCAAAATCCACGTCATTGACGCGGACCACCTTGCGATGGTCCACATCAATCACTTGCTGATCGAGCACGTCCTTCTTCACGCGCAGCAGCGATTCGTTGGGCGTGTAACAGCGGATTTCGGAAGCCGCGACGCGCGTCTGGATCGAGCGCACCGAGATGGACTGCACCTGGTCGTAGGTGATGCAGAGCAGGCCTTTCTTCGGGGTCTTAATCAGGTAGGATGCGACGCGCAGCGCGTTCTGGCTGGGGTCCACGCAGAGGTCCGCCAGCCGCCCCAGAAACTCGCCTTTAACGTCGAAAGTCGGCAGATTCTCAAGTTCGGTGAAGAAAATCATAACAACCTTCCTGTCGTGTTGAAAGCTGCGTGGAGTGGGATGGCGGACGCCGCCCCACCTTCCGTAGAATGCTCCTCTTCCTAATATGAAGCCGTGGAATAGACTGTCAAGAAAAAAAGGGGAGCCGTCTCACAGGAAAACCGCTTAAAGCTTCAAGAGCCAGCGCACGGTATTCTGCTGAATCTTGACGTACTCGGGCACCCACATGGAATGGAGGTTGTGGCCGGGCGCCGTGAAGGCGACGCGCCCCTTGCCGTAGTCATAGGCCCAGCCGGCAATGGCCGTCGTTCCCTTGTCTTCAAACCTCAAACCATCCAGATTTTCGCTCCTCAAGATGACGAACCGGGGATCCTTGTCATAGATCAAGTAGTGCTGCTCGTCGGTAACCATGAAGTCGCTGACCCCGCGCGTAATGGGATGGTCCGGATGGGTGACGCGGACTTTAAACGGCCGCACGGGGGGATGGCCGTCGAAGGCGCCTCCCATCACGTCCCGGTAATCTTTCGAGGAGAGCGAGATGTGGCTGGCATTGTGGAGGGCATAGAAGCCGCCGCCGCGCTCGACAAATTCCCTGACCGCCCGGCCTTGCTCCTCGCGGATCCAAGGTTCGGGCTTGGCCGCCGGAAAATCGTCAGCGTTCTCCAGATCGGCAGTGTAGGGGAAGGCGTCCGGACCCACGTAGCCGTTGGGCCAGATCATGCCGTCCCGAAAGCAGACGAAGAGCTGGTAATCGGCAAGTTTCTTCGCAGAAAGCTCCCGGTAATCGGTTGTGAAATCGAGCGGCAGGGACAGCGAATGGAAAAGCCGGTCCAGCACGACGCGGATGAAATCGGAGTTGTGGTAGCGGTCGCCAATCAGCGCAAAAGTCCGAGGTGGGGACGCAGCGCGGCCCCGCACCAGCGCCGGCGCGGCCGCCAGCGCGGCGCCTGCGCCCTGCAGAAACTTCCGGCGCGCCAGTCGTAATTTCATTCGCCCCTCCTCAGGCGGGCTACTTTCCTCGTATCGCCCATTCAATACCGGCCTGGAGCATCTTCTGAAAGCGTTCATCCTTCCACACCCAGTCGTCGTGGCCCAACCCGTTGTAATACACGCGGCCATTGCCATAGAAACGCGTCCAGGCCACCGGCCAGCCGTAGTGCCGTTTCTGAATGCCGGGTTTCTTCATATCCACCGTGGTCGGATCCAGCCGCAGCAGAACCTTGGTGTCCTTGTACTGAAAATCGCTGGTCTGGTAGATCTCATCATTAATCTGGAACGACTTCCCGAGGAATCCCACCAGGGAGCTCTGCGGGTCTTCGACCAGGATGGTCACCATTTCGTGCCAGGGATGGCCGTTGAAGTATCCGCCGATCATTTCGCCGTACTCCGGCCAGAGGTAGAGCGTGTCCGTGGCGCTGTGCACGCCGATGAACCCTTTGCCCCCGCGAATGAATTCCATGAAGTCTTTCTTCTGCTGGTCGGTGAACGGCAGTTCGCCGGTGGTATTAAACATCACCGCATCGTATTGCTTCAGGTGGTCGCGCGTGAAGGCGCCGAGGTCCTGCGTGACCGTCGTTTCCCAAAGGCCGGAGCGTTCGCCCAGTACCTTCACCGTCTGCTCGGACAGTTCCACGGTCGCATGGCGGAACCCTTTGGTCATCGTCAGCATCAGCAGCTTCCCTTTTGGCGCAGGAGCGGCCGCGGCGCTCGCGACTGCCAGAATCAGGAAGGCCCCAGACAGTAGAAGATAGGAGGCAACTTTGCGCATAAGGACTCCCTTCGTCTTTGCAGGATCCCGGGCCGCATCGCTTCAGAATGCGGACCCGCGCCCGCCCCGTGCGGGCCCGGTGCGGCGCTATGGTATCATACGGCGCTTAACCGGGGACCTCGCGTTTGGCGATCCCCCCGCCTCGTACTGCGAGAGGGACCCTCTCGATACGACATGCACCACCACATTCCATGCCGGGAAAAATGACGATGCGAACCTATAGTGCCTTTCTCTGTGCCCTTTCCGTGGTTTTGCCCGTTGTCGCGATAGCTGAGGACGCGCCCCAACCCGACCCGGTCATCCTCCTCAAGGCCGCTCACCTGTTTGACGCGCGCGCCGGCCGCCTGCTGGACCAGCAGGCCGTTTTGATCCGCGGGGAGCGGATTGAGAAGGTCGCCCCCGCCAGCGAGATTTCGCCTCCGGACGGAGCCACGGTTCTCGACCTGGGCGACGCGACGCTCCTGCCCGGACTCATCGATTGCCACGTTCACCTGACCAGCGATCCGGAGAACGCCGGCTTGAAGGGCTTGAGTATATCGGTTCCCCGGGAAGCGCTGACCGGCGCGAAGAACGCCCGGCGCACGCTCCTGGCGGGTTTCACCACGGTGCGCAATGTGGGGGCCTCGGGCTACGCGGACGTGGCGCTGCGCGACGCCATCGAGGCGCGGGAGATTCCCGGTCCGCGCGTGCAAGCCTCCGGTCCCACCCTGGGCTCGACCGGCGGACATTGCGACGAGACCTATCTCGCACCGCAATATGGCTACCGTGACCCGACGGTGGCGGATGGCGTTCCCGCCGTCCTCCTCAAGACGCGCGAGGTGATCAAGTTCGGCTCCGACGTCATCAAGTTCTGCGCCAGCGGCGGCGTGTTCTCGAAAGGCGACCTGCCCAGCACCACGCAGTACAGCCGCGAAGAAATGGAGGCGCTGGTGGCCGAAGCGCACCGCCAGCACCGCAAGGTCGCGGCGCACGCCCACGGAGCCGAGGCCATCCTCGAAGCGGCCAGGGCGGGCGTTGATTCCATCGAGCATGGCAGCCTGATTGACGAGGAGGGAATCCGCCTGATGAAAGAGCGCGGTACTTACCTCGTCGCCGACATCTACAACGATGATTTCATCCTAAGCGAGGGCAAGAAACGCGGCTTCACCGACGAGATGATCGCCAAGGAGAAATCCATCGGCGAAAAGCAGCGGCAGGGATTTCGCAAGGCGGTGCAGGCGGGCGTCAAGATCGCCTACGGCACCGACGCCGGAGTCTATCCGCATGGCGACAACGGGAAGCAATTCGCCTATATGGTGAAGTATGGCCAGATGCCGGCGCAGGCCCTGCAGGCCGCCACCGTCCATGCCGCCGACCTGCTCGGCTGGCCGGATCGCGTGGGCGCCATCGAGCCGGGAAAATACGCCGACCTGATCGCCGTTCGGGGCGATCCGTTGAAAGATATTACCGTGCTGGAACACGTTGCGTTTGTAATGAAGGGCAGCGAGATTGTGAAGAACGATCTTATGCAGTGAGCTGCTGCCCGGCCCGCTCAGCGTGCCACCGGGAATTCCGGACCTCGTTGGAGCAACCCGCAGATCCTCCTTTGGGTTGGTTATTCAGCCAGTGCCGTGGCATCATCGCACCGTTCCTCGCCGGTATATGCCGTGACGAAGTCAGCCGTCCCCGCCCCTTTTCCAGCGTTCTCAGGCCGGGATTGGCCCGAAACAGACTCGATTCCCCTGAGGTGAAGTCGTGAAGAATGACCGGCGCAGTTTCCTGCAAAAATCCGCGGCATGGCTCGGAGCGGGGGCGGCGATGCCTGCTTCGGCCGCGACTCCGGCGCCATCGGTGCCCGCGGCGCCGACTCCTCCGGAGCGGGCTCTGCGGATGGGCGGGCGGCTCAAACCCCACCAGGCCGTTTGGATCGTCCTCAGCGCGGGAGCGGGTTTTCAGGAGCGTCTCGCGGCGCGCGAACTGGCGCGCGGCCTGCGCTTGCTGGGCGTGGCCAGAGAACCGGTCGTGGCGTCAGCGGGCGACGGGCCGCCGGCCCCGCGGACGATGGTTTTTCGACTGTCCTTCGACTCCAGCGCGTTCAAACACGCCGACGCTTACGTCATTTCGCAAAGGGTCGCGGCGCCGGGCGGCGTCGAAGTCCACCTGTCCGCTGCCACGCCGCAGTCCATCCTCTACGCCGTGTTCGACTTCCTCGAGCGGCAGGGGGCTTATTTCGGCCTGGACGGCGAAATCTATCCGCTCGATCCGATTTCGTCGCTTGCCCTTCCGCCCCCGACCGAGCCCTGGCGTGGCCAGCCGAAGTTTGGCGTGCGCGGGTTGGTTCCCTGGCCCGACTTCCTGAACTGCATCACGGTCTTCAATCGGGAAGACCTGCGCGCCTATCTCGAATCCATGCTGCGCATGCGATTCAATACGCTGGGCATCCACGTCTATTCGGGAATCAATCAGTGGACGGAATCCTTTCTCTCCTTCGAATACGGAGGCGTGGGGCATCTCGCCTTCACCGACACCACGGCGACGCATCGCTGGGGGTATCTGCCGCAACGAACCTCGCGATTCGGCATGGGATCGGCGGATTTTTATGACAGCGAAGTCTTCGGCTCGGAGGCGACGACGCAGGCGCACAACTGCTTCGAGGCCGCCGAACTCGCCCAGCAGCTCTGGCGCGAATCGTTCGAGTACGCCGCCCGGCTGGGCATCCGAACTGGCGTGGGCTTCGAACCCTATCTGGTGCCCGACGAAATCTTCCGCGCCGTTCCGCCCGAGGCGCGCGCCGACCAAACCGGAAACCGCCCGCCGCGCCCGCGCATCCGGGTGGATTCAGTGGCCGCTAAAGATATCCTGGAGACCCGGCTCGGGCAGCTGCTCGAAACCTATCCCACCGTGGATTACGTCTGGCTCTGGGAGGACGAGGGGATGAGCTGGGCCAGCCAGCGCACCGGCGTGCCGCTCTCCACGATTCCGTTCATGCAGGCGTATGATTTTCTCCGCCGCCACGCACCCCAGAAACGCCTGGTGGTTTCCGGCTGGGGCGGATTCGTCCGGCATTTCCTCGATTTCCACCAGAAACTTCCCGGCGATGTCATCTTTTCCGCCTTGAGCGACCAGTTCGGTTGGGATCCCCTGCGCGAAGAGTTCGGCAAGCTGGAGGGCCGCGAACGCTGGCCCATCCCCTGGCTGGAAGATGATCCTGGCATGTGGCTGCCGCAATTCCATGTGCACCGCTTCGTGCGCGATATGGACCTGGCGCGACAATACGGCTGCCAGGGACTGCTGGGCATTCACTGGCGCCACCGCATCATGGATATCAACGCCGGATTCCAGGCGCGCTATTCGTGGGAGTTGCCCTGCACGCCGGAAGAGCATTACAGGGCGTTTGCCCGCGCCTCCGTCCGGCCGCCGGCCGCAGACAAGGTGGCGCAAATCCTCTGCCAAGCCGACCGCGACCGGACCATCCTGACGACCTTCACCGGCGATATCCGCGAGGGCCGTTCCGTCACGCGCGAGTATGCCGGCGACTACAATGAAGCCTTCAACTTTTGGAACGAGTATGAACCGAGCGACGCCATCAAAGAGTCGCAGCGGAAAGTGGCCGAAAGCCTGCGTTCGCTGACGGCGCCGGCGGGCACGGCCGAAGGCGAGCGCTTGAATCACGTCACGCGCCACATAGAACTCCTGGTTCCCTACTCCGAAAGCTGGTCGCTCGCCCACCACCTGAATCACGTCCTGGAGAAAGCCTCCGAATTACAGAAGGCGGATAAGCCCGGGGAGGCGCGCGCACTGGTGCTGAGGGACGGCGTTCCGCTATGGCTGAAACTGGCGCCGCGGGTACGCGAGACGTTCACCGCCGTGCAGGATTACGTCAGCACCCGCAACGATCTGGGCACGCTCGCTTCCATGCACAACAAGTACGAGCGTCTGGCACTGTTCCGTCTCCGGGCATCGATGAAGGAGTTTCTGGGAGAGTTGCCGCCGGAGGTCGAAAAGCTTTACGACGAAGTTCGAAAACCCATCGAATCCTTGCCGCCCCGCCTCGTCGTTCCCACGCGCCCTACGCTGCTCCACAAAGGCGAGTCGGTTCGAATCACCGCCATCGCAGTAGGGCCGCGCCTTCCGCTGGGCCGGGTCCGCTTGCTGACTCGCCTGGCAGGCACTGCGACATGGGCTTCGACCGCCATGAAACACATCGGCCGCCGAACTTATCAGGGAGCCATCAAGGCCACGGCCAGCGGACCCGGCTTTCTGGACTATTTCGTGGAAGTCGAAACGCGCGGCGAACCGAAAAACGTGCGGCGCCTCACCGCGCCCGCCGAGGCGCCGGAACGGTTCTACTCCATCACGCTGGCGTGAAGTCGGCGCCGAACCCCGGGAGGGCAACAGCCCTACCTCGTAATCACTGCGGCGAAAAAGCCGTCCATGGCGTGCAGGTCGGGCCGGGTGCGGAAGTAGCCGTCGCAATCGAACAATTCCGCCCAGGCGGGAAACTCCCGCGCCACTTCGTCCCGGCCCACGCGCCGGAATCCCTTGGCATCTGCCAGAGCGGCATCCACCACGCTTTCGTTCTCCTCGGGCTCGAGCGAACATGTGGCGTACACCAGCCGTCCACCCGGTGCGAGATAGTCGAGCGCGTGCCGCAGGATGGCTGTCTGCAATTCCCCCAGGCGCACCAAATCGTCCGGTTTCAACCGCCACTTGATTTCGGGATTGCGCGACAGCGTCCCCGTGCCGGAGCAGGGCGCGTCCACCAAGATGCGCTCAAAGGGCCGGGCGAATGGCAGGGTCCGGCTGGCGTCAAGGCGCACGCCATCGTGAAGCACGCCGTCCGGCATCCGCCCGCGGAGCAGCCGCTTCAGCGTCGCCAATCGTCGGGCGCTCACGTCGCAAGAAACGATGAATCCCTCCTCGAGTGCTTCAGCCATCTGGACCGTCTTGATTCCCGGGGCGGCGCAGAGGTCCAGGACGCGGTCGCCGCGACGGGGCGCGACCAGCGCCGCCACCAGCTGCGAGGCTTCGTCCTGAATGGCGGCTTCTCCTCTCCGCACGATTCCGGATTCATGGATATTCCCCTCCCGGACGGCGAGGGCATGCGGGGCGAATCGAGCGGGCGCCGTTTCGATTCCCTGCTCGCGCAATCGCGCCGCCACGGCATCGCGTGCGCCGGCCCGCGTTCGGAGGGTGGTGGGTGGCAATTGCACGCAGGCCCGCGCCAGAGCCATCGCCGCCTCCGGGCCGAAGCGGCCCTTCCACCTCTCCAGCATCCACTCCGGCACGGCCAGCCGCACCAGTGCATCCCAGGATGGGCCGCCTGAATCCAGCGACCCGGGCAGGGGCTTGCACTTGCGCAGCACCGCGTTGACCAGGCCGGTGGCCGAGCGCTTGCGCGCGGATTTGGTCAGTTCGACGGCCTCGTTCACAACCGCATGGGCGGGAGTCTTCGTCAAAAAGAGGATTTGATAGACGCCCATGCGCAGGATGGTGGCAACCTCCGGGTCGAAATAGTTCCGGCGTTTTCCCGACAGTTCTTCGATCTTTGCGTCGAGTGCTCCCTGCCAGCGCAGCACCCCCATCACGATTTCCGTCGCCAGGCGACGGTCCGCCGCCTGCAGGGACGAGCATTCGTCCTGCTGAAGCAGGTCCACCGCAAAACCGCGCCCCGCCCCGAGGCGCCGGAGGATGGAATACGCGATCTGACGGGCCGGTGAGACGGGCACAACGGAATTATGGAGGATGAGAGTTGAAGGTTGAAAGAAAAGTTGGCGTTCGCCCCTACGAAAACTTTTCGCCCGGCGCAAGGCGGACGCCGTTCAGGAAGTCGCGCGCGGGCAGACGCTTCTTGCCTTCCATCTGAACTTCCAGGAGTTCGAGCCGCGAACCTTCGCCGCAGCCGACGAACAGTCTGGTGCCCTCGGCCGCCAGCGTTCCAGGCTCGGACGGAGGCGGCGCCGCGCTCGCCGGCTGCGCCGCCCAGATATGAAAGTTCTTACCGCGGAAGGTGGTGAACGCGCCCGGCCACGGGCGCAGCCCGCGCACACGCCAGCCGATCTCGCGCCCCGTCCAGTTCCAATCAATCCGGCCGTCTTCCTTCTTCAGAAGGGGCGCCATCGTCGCCTGGGAATGATCCTGCGGCCGCGGCATGATCTCCCCCCGTTCGAGGCCCGCCAGGGTTTCGATCATCAGATCGGCCCCGATGGCCGACAGGCGCGCGGAAAGCGTCTCCGTCGTGTCGTCCTCGCGAATCGGCTCCTCGCGCTGGAGCAGCATATCGCCGGTGTCCAGTCCCGCGTCAATCTTCATGGTGGTCACGCCGGTCAGGCGTTCGCCCCGCATGATCGCCCACTGGATGGGCGCCGCGCCGCGATACCGGGGCAGCAGCGACG
>CAZHKT010000010.1:0-47143 GCA_964533045.1 uncultured Acidobacteriota bacterium
CTTCGAGCGAGCGCAGCGTGGCGCGATCGCCCTCCAGAAGCACTTCGCCGGTGAGTCCCGTAATGCGGAAGGGAAGGTCTCCGTAGCCCGCGTTAACATTTTGCACCGTCAGTGTCCCGTGGATGGCCGGACGGGCAAAACTGCCCGAGACACGAACCTTGAGGAGCGAGGCGCCGCTAGCCTGGAGCGCGGGATCGAGCAGGGACAGGAGCGTGGCCTCGGCTTTGCCCTCCGCCTGCAAGGCCAGCAAGCCCCCCTGCCCGAATCGAACGGAACCCTCCACATCGAGGCTGGTGGCCGGGCCCTGGAGGGTGAATCGGTCAATGCTTAGCCGTCGTTCGGCCAGCCGAAGGTTCACGGGCGAGGCGGCGCTCATCGTCAGCGTGGGATACTCGATGGAGAACTGAGTTGCCTGAGCGGAAAGATCCAGGAAACCGAGGCCATCAGGCAGCACCCTGCCGCGAAGGGTGCCGCTTGCGGTGATGGGCGGCATGCTTTCGTGGGGAGCGGACAGCCGCAGCCAGGGGTCGATCCGGAATGCCGCGAATTCTCCCGTCAAGGCAATGGGGGCGCCGGGCGGTCCCGGCTGGGTCCCGCTGAACTGAACCCTGCCGCCCGGTCCCTGGGCCTGTCCGCTGAATTCGAGGCGCCCGGCACGGCTCACCCATCTTGCGGTGACGTCGCCAATGGGGGCGGCTCCGGCGACCATGTTTCGGAGGTTGAGCGTGCCGTCCAGCTGCGTGGCGTCGGTCCAGCCGCGCCCGCGCACATCAAAGTCCCACACTCCCTGCAAGGTGGAGGGAGGCAGGTCGAGCGCAGCGTGAAGGCGGCGCATTTCCTCGACACGAAACCCCCTGCCAGCGAGCCTCAGACTGAGTTGTCGTGCCGGATAATCCAGTTCGCCCGAGCCGCTGGCTTTGCCGGCGCCTTTCTTCAGCACAATGTCGCGGAATTGCCAGATGGAGCGCTCCACCGCGATGTGGGCCGAGAGGGAACTGAAAGCCTCCCCGTAAAGAGTCCCATAGTCCAGGCGCAGGTGCCCGCCGCCGTGGGCTTTGTCCATGCTGCCCTGCAATTGCAGTTTCCCCGTCAGAGAGCCGGCCAGCGGAAGATCCTGGCCCAGCGCCGCCAGCAGCCCATCGAGGCGGGTTTTTTCCGCCGTCAGGCTCAATTGGAGCGGGCGAGTCGGATCGAGTTTCCCGCCCTGAAGGGGGAGTTCGGTTTCGAGGCGAAGCTGGCTGGTTCCGCGCTCCAGACGACCATCCGTTACCTGGACGACCTGCGGGGTCACCGTCAAACCCGCGCTGAGCTTGTCCCAGCGCGTTCCCTGGAATTCAAAAGCACCTCCGGCGATTTCCCCTCGCCATTCCAGCGCTTGAAGCGAGCCAGACATTTCGCCCCGAAAGGTGGCGGCGGCATGCAGCTTGAGCGGGATCGGCTCCGTGGCGCTCACCCAGGGTTCGACGAGCGGCCGCCATTCCTCGAAATCAGCGACGGAAACGCCCAGGGCAAGGCTGGTGCGGTGCGCACTCAATGACCCACGCGCCGACACTGCGGAGCCCCGCGTGTGAAGCTCCGCCTCGCGGATCGCCAATACAAATCCCGGTTCCATTCGCGCGCCGCCCTCGATAGTTCCGCCTATCGCCAGCATTCCGCTCTGCTTCATTTCCTCGGGGGCAAAAGCCAAGTTGTAGCGGCTGTTGAAGCCGCGAAGGCGGCCTTTCCAATCGGCAAAGATAGAGCCGGAGACGCGTGAGGCGAAGTAGCGCGCCGTCCGTCCCTGCCCCAGCGCCTCCGCCAATTGACGGAGCGACAGGCCCTCGGCCTGCGTCCGGAAACGGTATTCCGGCTCCGGATCCTTCAGCAGAATCTCGCCGGACCCTCGAAAACTGCCGCCCAAGGCGCTGCCCGTCAAGTTCTCGACCCTGACTTGTCCTTCGCGCATGGCGTAGTCGGCGGCGGCGGACGCTCCTCGCAGCTTCGTTCTACCGGTGGCAAATTCCAACTGGCGCAGGGCGATTCTCCCCTGGGACGCCACGATTCCACCCTCGTAGGCCAACGTCCCCTCGGCGCTTCCGTTACCCTGCCGAATGTCACCAAGCCCCAATGCCTGTGCAATCTCAGGCAGCGGGCCCTCGACCCGATAGCTCAGCCGTACTTCCAACGGGTTCCACCGCGTGACGGTTGCGCTTCCGCGCCCCGCGATTCCAGCGCACTGCCAGGAGAGTGCCTGCGTTTCCAGCCCCGCCCGCGAGAAATCCGCCTGGGCATGGAACCCGACGGCCGGCAATTGGGTCTTGGGACCGCGAATCATCACCTGCGCAGCGGAAATGCTCCCTGCATATTTTCCACCCGCGGTGGACCGGACCAGGACGGCCAGGTCGCTGGCATTCAGTCCGAGATGCAGACGCTGGTCGTTCCAGAAGACTCTGGTGTTGGAAAGCGTGATCTGGTCGATTCGGGCTTCCGCCGCGCTGCCCGCCGCTGCGGCGGGCAGGGTGGGAAGATTGGTCGAACCATCGGGATGAGTCAAAATGTGAATTTCCGCGTCCTCCCAGTCGAGCCGGGCGAGGAGCGGCTGGCGTTCCAGCAATGCCCGGAATCGAAGCTGCGCTGTGAGGCGCCTGGCGGAGAAGAGAGCCGGGCCGCCGGCGGATTCCACGCCGCGAATCTCGACTCCGCCCAGGTCAAACGCGAGGCGCAGCGGGTGGAAATCAAACGAATGAACCACCACCTTCGTCCCGGTGGCCGATTCGATCGCGGCGATCGCCCGGCGTTCCAGGTAGCGCTCAGCCCAGGGCGTGCTGAGGACACCCAGCCCCGCGACGGCGAGCACCGCCACTCCAGCCACAACGTACAGCGTTATGCGAAAACGTCTGGAAATGCCGCACCTCTCAGTTCATCACAATGCCTTGCTACTTATGGACTTTCACCCGCCTTGCCCCTTGAATCTGCTTCAGCCACTGGTCGAGAAGTTGGTCCACTTTCTGCTGGGTCAGCGTCTCGCGGATCACGGTTTCAACCTCTTCCAAGCGGGGCGGAGTTGCTTCGCCGCGTTTTGCGAATTCGGGCAAGAAGGTTTCGTTGTAGTACGCTTCGATCTCACGGCGATCCGCGCCGGCATTGGGGCGCAGTCGCCGGTTAATCAGCCGCAGAATTTGGACATTTCTTCTAAGTCGTTGAAATACCTGGTCTTCATTGTATCCGGTGGTTGCCAAGGCCTCCCTGTAAGCGGCTTCGGAGGGATAAAGCTTCTTCACCTCTTCGAGCAGTCGAGTCGCCTCCTGCTCCAGGGAAGCAGGGTCCATGGGGTCCGCTTCCGCCTCTTCGGCCAGCAGCGTCTGCTCGACCAGGCGGTCGCGCGCTGCCAGCCACTGGGCTTCGCTGGGCTTGCCCTCCCGGGGCTGTCCGTCCAGAAAATGCGCGAATCGGACCTCTTGATCCACCTCGTTGCGGGTGATGCCGACGTTTCCCACCGAGACCACAATCTGGTCCACCGTGGTGGCCGCCCGGAGCGTGACCGGAATCATCAATATGGCCAGTGCTATTCGTCGTCGATGCATCGCTAGAAACTCTGCCCGATCCCGATGAAGACTTGGAATCGCGGCAACCTTCGTATTTCCGCCGCACCTGTGGGAGTCCCATCCGGAATCACTTGGTAGCGGGGCGGATTGAAATTGTAGCCAACGTCCACGCGAAATGGGCCGACAGGCGTTTTGTAGCGTACCCCCAGGCCCGCGGCTACCGAGTTGAAATCCAAATCCAGGGGTGAGCGCTGGGTGAATTTCAGGAGCTTCATACGCTGCACCTCGGAAAAGACGTTGCCGGTGTCCTGGAAGAACACGACGCCGGCGCGCTCATTGGCCAGGCGAATGCGCAGTTCGAGAGAGTTAAAGAACATTGCTTCGCCGCCCACCGGAAAGCCGGTAATGGGATCGCGGGGCCCCGCCTGGTTGATCGAGAATCCGCGATGCGACTCGCTGCCCCCCAGGAAGAATCTTTCCGGCAAGGGGATGGCGCCGGCGGTCGCCACACCTCCCAGATTGTTCTCGACCGCCAGCCGGGTGGAGCGCGCAAAGACCAGATGCCGCGAAAGGCGATAGTAGGTGGCGTTCTGCAGCGAGATGCGGAAAAAATTCGCCTCCGATCCCCACCCCTTCCAGGAGATTCCGGTGTCCACCAGCGAATAGGAACCGCGCGTGGCGTCGGTGGGTTCGTCGCGATGGTCGTTGGCATAGCTGCCGCTCAGCATGGCGATGCGCGCATTGCGGCTGGAAATGGGAATCTGCTGCTCGGTTCCGGGGGGGAAGTCGAGCGCCTCGACCCTTCGGAAGCTGAAACGGGTCGCCAGGAACGTGGCGGGGCTGAAACGCTTCTCCATACTGACCAGGGCTTCGCGCCGGAGGCTGGTGAAGGTCACGATTTCGCGGGTGCGCTTGGCCAGCGCCGTAATGTTCAGGCTGATGTCGGGCCGGCTGGGGAATCGAGGAACAAAATAGCTGATAGACCCTCCCTTGTCGATATTCGAGAGCCGGCCTCGCAACGAAACGGTCTGAGAGCGCCCGCCCACGTTCAGCCTGGTGACTTCCAAGGAAAGCCGTGGGCTGACCTGGAACGCACCCTGGGGATCGCTGCTTCCCAATCGCTGGAATTCGATGCCGCCGCCATAACCCAGCGTCCATCGTTTGGCTTCTTCCACCGCGACCAGGACGGTTCGCTCGGTCTCGTCGCTTCCGGGATCTTCGGGGGCGATTTGTACCTGACTGAGAAGGCCGAGGTCGTAGAGCCGGCGCTGCGTTTCAAGCACGTCCGCCTGACGCAGCGGGGCGCCGGGCTTAAGGGTCAGCTCGCGGTTGATGGTTCCGGCCCGTGTGAAGTGCCGACCCAGCACGGCCACTCGGTGGACGCGTTCTTCCGGCCCGGTGTCGATCAGGTATCTCAGATTGAGTTCTCCCAAGTGCGGGTTGGGGGAGGTTTCGTATCGCACCGCAACGGAAACAAAGCCTCGATCGGCGTAATAGCGGGTGATGGTCTCGCGATCCGCCTGCGCCGAAAGCGGCGAGTAAGGGCGGCCGGGTTTGGAGAGCAGCGAGGACCACATTTCGTTCACGGCTGGACGGTCCGCCCCCTCCAGCTCCAGCCGCCCGACCGACATGCGCGGCCCTTCCGTGATGTGGAAGATGGCATAGACGCGTCCCTTCTGGCCCTGGTAATCCTTGACAATTTCTGCCCGGATTTGAGCCTCGGGAAAGCCGTGGCGGGCGTAAACCTCTTTCATGGCTTGGATGTCGCTTTCGAGGAGCCCTCGGCTGAATCGTCCCTGGTCGCGCCAGAAGTCCCGCGGCCGGAGCGACAGGACGGCGTTCAGCTCCGCCGCCGGAACGCGCTGGTTGCCGCGCAGTTCGAATCCTTCCAACCGGCCGGGTTCGCCCAATTCGACTTTGTAGGTGATCTCCACGTCGCGCGCGTCGGGCGAAACGCGGGAACGGCCCGAGACTCTGACGTCGTGGTACCCCTGCCGTTCGAGGTATTCGCGCAAGCTCGCCGCCCCCAGGTCAATGCCGACGTCATCCAGGCTGCCTTCCCGATCAAACGGCAGAATGCTGCGCAATTTGGACTGGGACAGCCTGGCGCCTTCCAGTCGAATACTGACCCGCGGCCCCGCCACAATTTGGATGGCCAGCGTTTCGGTGCGGGTTTGGGGATTGGGTTCGCGCGCCAGAATCGTCACCAGCGCCTGCGGGTATCCGAGCTTGAGATAGAGCTGGTGGATCTTGTAGAGGCCCTGCTCCAGTCGAACGCCGGTCAGTTGTGACCGGACCTTCCAGCCGGACGTGGAGGTGAGTTTCTGGATCGGCACTTCCAGATCGCCGTGAAATTCGATGGACCGCAGCCGCGAGGGTTCACCCGGATGCACCCGAAACAGGATCTCGGCGGATTGGGTATCCTGGTGCGGGACAATGTGGTACTCAACCGTGGCCTCGTGATAGGCATTTTCCCTCAGCACGCTCAGCAAGCGCCGCCGTGCGTCATCCAGGTCCTGTTCGTCGAACTTCTGGCCGAGTCGAAGCCCGGAGGCCGTCACCAGCACACCGGGATCAAGCGGAGGCTTCACTCCCTCCACCTGGACGATTCCAACGAACCGGGCGGCGCGCCCGGCAAAGACCAGCTCGACACCCGAATCCGAAGCCGCCACATCGGCGCGCAAATCAAGAAAACGGCCCGACGCAAACAACTGCTTGAGCGACTGCTGGACCTTCCCGCGGTCCAGCGGCTGGCCCGAAGCCTGCACCACCCGCCCCGGGAAGTCGTCAAGGGTCAGCGCCGCGTCGCATTCAAGACGCATGCGGGTGACCGTCATGCCCCAATAGGAGTCGGCAGCGTCCTGCCCCCGGATGGAGGGAGGAAAGATGAAAACTTGACCCACGCAGCACAATAGGAGAGTGGCGGCGAACCGCGCCCGCCTGAGCCGTCGTCCCGCCGTCGTCGTTCCCTTCATGCCGAAGCGAATGGGTGTCCCGGCCTTTTGTGGATTTCCCCCGCGGCACGGCCCCGCCGGCCGCACCCTTGCATTATACGACTGACACACATGAATTGGGGGAGGGTTGAACGCCGAACGCGGGTGATTTCAGGTCCGGATTTCCAAAGCAAAAAGATTCAGCATCGACCGCAGCAGCTTGGCGGACGAATGCGTTACCCGTCCTCTTCTGAAAACCCTGACCTCAAAACAGATGCCGCATTCTGTGGGGACCTTCCGAGCGGACCAACGCGGCGGGCCCAAGTAACTCGCCCGAATCTGGAAACTCGGAACCCGGCCGGCAAGTTCCGAGTCTCCAGGCCCGCATGGCAGGAATCTATTTGGCGCAGGCGAACGAACCGGTCAGGCGCGAGGTTCCCCAGGCGATCTCAATCGTGCCTTTATCGCCCTGGGCGGTGAGCGTGATGGTCAGCGCTTCCACCGAATCCTTGGCCTGGGTCAGCGTGAGTGGGATTTCTCCCAGCACGCCCCCTTCCTCAAACTGGAAGGCGCCCTTGGTGGAGACGAGCAGCGACCACTTGCCGCCCTCTGCCAGCCGCGCCAGCAGGATGTGTTTCCCTTTGGCGATTCTCTTTCCTCCAAAGTCGAGATCAGCGTCGGTGGTAAGGGTGGTGGCTTCGTTCGCGCCGATGCGCCAGACCGCGCCCGGCTGCATCTTGCCCAGCATGTCGCGGCCCTTCAACTCCGGCCGGCCGTAGTCAATGCTCACATTGGCTTTGCCGATGGTGGCCTTTGCCAGACCTCGCTCCTGGCCGTGCGCCAGGCTCGGTATGGCGGCGAGCCCCACGACCGCTAGGGCGGCGATAGACAACAGCACTCTGCGGAAAATCTCCATTGTTTCTCCTTTTCTGGTGTTCCGCGACGCCGAGGCGTTGCGCGGTAGCTTCCAGCCTTCTCGTCACTTCGGCGGCGCCAACGCCGCTTCGATGGCAGACTGCAAAGTCGCTTGATCCGTGAACCCTACCCAATTCTGGACGATGACGCCGCGGGAATCAATCAGGAAAAGCGTCGGGAAGATCGAGACGCTCCCAAACGCCGTGTCGGCTTCCTGGGTCCAATCGGCGAAGGGAAAATCGGCCTGCTGCTCGGCCTTATATTTCCGGCGGGCCTCGTCGCTGTGGCCCAGTCCGAAGAGTTTGTCGGCGTTGGCGGCCACAATGACCAGACCGCGCGCCCCCAGTCTGCGGCCCACTTCGACCAGAAGGGGCGTTTGCTTCATACACGGCGGGCAGCCCGTGAACCAGACGTAAAGCAGCAAGGTCCTGCCCTGCAAATCGGCTAGAGTTATCGATGGCCCGTCAAGGCCGGGCAGCGCAAAGTCAGGCGCGGGCACGCCTTCCCAGCTGCTCAGGTGTGTCTCGGCCGCCCGGGCAAACCGCCGGTCGGCGCGCACCATTTCTGAGTCCACGCGGGTGATCTCGCCGGTCGCGGCATCACGCTCGATGAAGCGGGGCACGCGCGGGTCCGATTCCATGACGCGCAACAGCGTGTCCGCGTCCCCCGGGGTTTTCAGGTCGAATTGTTCCGCGATCTTTTCCAGCGGCGGGGGCGTGCCGAACTTTGCCTGATACTGAACGACGAATAGCGGGATGCGGAAGAAGGCGCGATAGAGTTTGTCGAGGGCCCGGCGCTCCTCGGTGTGGGTGAAGACGTGGTTATAGAGGTCAGTGACGATGAGCGGCCGGCCGGGAACGGTGTTTTGTCGCACGTAATCCAGCACGCGCCGTTCGGCGGCCGCAACCTTGGCGGCAGCCTCCTCGTCCGCGCGCGCGGCTCCAGCCCCGCCCAAGAGCACGGCCACCAGAATCCCCAGGACGAATTTCAACGACTTCCTCCTGCCGCAGCGAGCGACGGCTTTCCGGCCCCCGCGAAGCATTTCGAGTGGAAGAGGATGGAGTATTTCAGATACTGATTGAGATAGCTCCAGCCGTGGTCGCCCGGGCGCAGGGCGAATTCGTGGCTGAATCCCGCGGCCTGCAATTTCTCGTGCAGGAGTTTCGCGCCTGCGTCAAAGCCGTAGCGGTCGCTTTCACCGCAATCGAAGTAGAGCTTAAGCTGGCGGAAGCGGGCGGGCCGGGCGGCGAGGGTCAGAGGGTTATTCCGGTCGAACCAATCGTGGTTGAGCGGCGAGCCGAACGGGACCTGCAGGACCCGTGCATAAAATCCCCACCGCCCCTCGGGGGGCAGCGGGTTGGGAATCTGTGGAATCAGCGCCGGACTGTGGGCGCTCGCCGAGCCGAAGACCTCGGGATGTTCCATGCCGATGTGCAGCGCACCGTAGCCGCCCATCGAGACCCCGCTGATGCCGCGCGCCGCGGGCGAGGCGATAGTTCGGAATTTGCCGTCCACCCAGGGCACCAACTCCGTCATGAAGAAGTCCTCGTAGCGCTCGTGCCCGCCGTAGGCGTTGATGTAGAAACTCTTTCCTCCGTCCGGCAGGACGACGATGAACTCGCCCGCTTCACCTTTTCCCCAGAGGTCGAGCAGGATGTACAGCCCGCCGCGCTCACTCCAGCTTCGTTCGTTTTCAAAGAGGCCGTGCAGGAAGTAGAGGGCGGGAAACCGTTTGGTGCCGCTCGAGTAGCTCGGCGGCAGGGACACGCAGACATTGACCGAACGGCCCAGGATGGCGCTGGGCACGGCCTCGCAGGTGACTTCGGCGCCGGACGGACGCGCCAGCAGCACCCAGACCACGGCGCCGAGAAGACTCAGTGTCTGTTTCCGATGCAAGTTCATGCGTTACGGACGCGGGGCGCCCTGTCGCCCCGTCTGGCCGCCCAGATAGACATGCGTCTTGCCGCTGCGCGTGCTGGCGCCGACTTCACCACCTGCCGTTTGCGCCCCCGATCCCGCGCCACCGTAAACCGAGCCATGAACGTCCTGGAGCGGCGCGCGCCCGGGCTTCTTCCCGCCCGTTTCGGAGGGGCCTTTCTTCTCCTCCTTGGGATCCGGAGGAACTGGCCGCAACTCAGTCACTGCCGGGTCGCCCTCCGGCTTTGGCGATTCGGCCTTCGCTCCCTCGAGCTGGGGCGCCTCATTCTTCGCTTTCTCTTTCGCGGCGCCTTCCGTGGCCCTGGCAGTGCTGGCGCGCGACACGCCGAGCAGCACCGATTTCACGTCCTGCGGCGCCTTCTTGGCCGGAACCTCCGCTTTCGCGGGCGGCTTTGCTTCGCTATCCTGCGCGCGGGCGCCGGCGCCCGTGGTCACCACCGCCACCGCCATCAGAATTCCCAGCCCCAGGCTTCGCCTCTCCATATCCTTCCGCCCTGTAGAATCGGCGCGATAACTCTCCGGCAAACGGCGTAGCGGCGACCTTCAGGTCGCCATCGTAATGATGCTGCACGTGGCGGGCTGAAGCCCGCCGCTACGAAAACGGCTATGGCTTTTCTATTCTGAATCGGGCGAGCCCGCCCGTCAAGGTTCGCTGCCGCCTCCCGACGCAGGGCCAGGGCTTGCCCTGCCTGCCCGACGCAAGCGTCGGCCCTGCGACGGGTGGACGCGACACGCCTGGGCTCTTCGGTAAACGGCGTAGCGGCGACCTTCAGGTCGCCATGGTCATGGTATTGATGCTGCACGTGGCGGGCTGAAGCCCGTCGCTACGAAAACGGCTATGGCTTTTCTATCCTGAATCGGGCGAGCCCGCCCGTCAAGGTTCGCTGCCGCCTCCCGACGCAGGGCCGGGGCTCGCCCTAGGGCGGGGGAGGGGCGGGTCGCGTGTCCGGCCAAGGAAATGGCGCCCCTACGGTAGCGCACCGCCTGCGGTCGCCGCGGTGTTATTTGGGTTTATTCCAGATCAGTTCCGCGACGACGCCGCCGACCGGGTCGGTGTCGAGATAAACGGCGCGGCCCGTGGCGCGCGCGTTATCCCAGGCGGCGAGTTGTGTGGGCGGCGCGCCGCGAGCTTCGAACAGCTTGACGGCCTCGTCCATATCATTGACCTCGAGACCGAAATGGTGAAATCCCTCGCCGTGTTTTTGCAGGTGTTCTTCGTAGATGTTGGGTCCGGCGATGGTTTCGATCCACTCGATGGGCACGCTGCCCCAGCGCCACCAGCCCAGGTACATTTCGAATTTCCCCGGCTGGCCGCGATAGACGCGGTTCAGGCTGATGTTGTGGTCAATGGCCATGCCGCCAAAGCCGAGCGACTGGTAGAACGCGTCCACCTTCTTGATGTCGCGCACCATGACGGCGTAGTGGGTGAGTTTATTGAGGGGGTAATCGTGGTTCGAGGCTGGCTCGCTCCCGCGCGGAGGCGCATCCGGGTTGAAAAGCAACTCAATGGTCAGTCCCCCGCCGCGCCCCGCCGTATCGAGGTAAGCAAAGCGCCCCGTTCCGTTCTTGCCCTGCCAGGAGCCGCTCTGGATGACTTCCACGCCGTGCTGCTTGAAGTAGGCCGCCTGCTCGTCGAGGGCCGCGGAACTCGGAACCCGGAAAGCGAGGTGGTGGATTCCGTCGCCGAACCGCGCGAGGAACTCGTCGTAGTCGCTGTGGCCGCGGACTGGCTGGATCCATTCGACCTGAACGCCGCCGATGTCAGTGAAGGCCATCTTCATGGCCAGCGGCGTCTTCTGGCCCCGGTAAACGACGTCGGGGAATTCCCGCACCCCATCTTTGTGGATGTTCTTAAGCCCCAGTTTCGTCCAGTAATCCACCGCCCGGTCCAGGTCCTTAACTACCCAGCCGACCTGGGCGACGTGGCCGTAAATGCTCAAATCCACGGTGGGCTTGGCGATTTCGGCGGCGGGCGCCGTGCGCAGAAGCGCACAGCCTGCGGCCATAACAATCAGTGCAGGGCGAAGCCAGTGTGGGTTTGGCATAAGGCACCTCAGAGAAATACGGGAAGATTTCCCTCAGCGTCGAACTCGATTTCGGTCACACCCGGCACAACCCGCCAGCCGGGCAGGGCGGCTGCCTCGCGCGCCAACGCGGGCGAGACGGCGAAGCGGTGCAGGCTCATGGTATTGCGAATCCACGCCACGCGCTGCTCGTCGGGCGCAGGCCGGCCCAGATGGCCGAAGAGCAGGTCGAGCGCGGCGCGATCGGAAGCGACGTGAATCGGCATCTTGGCGGGGGCGGGATTGAGCGCCACCGTCGAGTTGAGATAGGTCTTCTGAAAATCGATCTTGCGGAACAGGCGATCGTGCATCACATCGGCCAGACCCATGCCCACGGCGTTGCCGCCGCTTTCAGGCGTGACGTCGCGGACGTAGAGCATATCGATCTCGGGCGACTCGCCGGGTTTCAGCTCCGTGCCGCGCCCGATCACTTTGGTGTCCATGCCCGTGCCGCTGATGTTCTTGCCCAGTTCGTCCACGATCAGAAGTTGCAGCTTTGCGAAGGGCAGCCTCGGAACCAGGCGGCGCGCCAAGCGAAGCGCCTCCTCCTCCACTTCGGGAATCTCTGCGGCCCGCGCCGCGCGCACCGCGCAAATCTGGTGAAATTCGTTCTCGATCACGCCCACCCCGGCCAAAATCTTTCCCGAGGCGATCGCCACGCCGGCCATGGTGCGGATCACCTGCTCGAAGCCGTATTTCCACGCCCAGCGGTGCGTTTCGCGCGCTCCCGCTTCCTTGCCCATTCCCACGGCCATCATCTTCAGCAGGCCGCTTTCGATGTTGCCGCTGAAGTCGGTGTGCGGCTTGATGCGATTGAGCACCATCACGCCGTCCGATTCCCACGCCTGGCGGTCCATGTGGTTCGAGTAGCCGTGTCCGGCCTGGCCCACCACCACTGTCTCCATCGACGAACGAATCTCCGCGCCCACGTTCTCCGGCGTGACGCCGTATTCCGCCAGAATCAGCCGCTGGCCCTCAGGGGTGGCGCCCCCGTGACTGCCCATTGCCGGAAATACAAACGGCGTGGCGCCCTGCGCCTTCAGCCAGTCGCACGCGGCGCGAACGATCTCTTTGAAGTTTGCGATGCCGCGGCTGCCCGCCGAAACGGCAATCGTCTTGCCGCGGAGCCGCGCCGCGTCCAGCGCCAGGGAGTCGAGCGCGGCGTGAATCTCTCCGGCAAGGTCCGTCAGGCCCGGAACGCTCGGTGCCACGCGCTCGATGCGGTGGAGCTTACTCAATGGATTGCCGCCGTTCGTGCTCATGATGATCCTTCGGGCGGGAAGATTGGAAATCGACGGCGTCCGCCTTCGGCGATCAAGCCAGCATTATATCAGCCTGGGAGCGCGGGCGTCCCGCCGGCCTGGGTACGCCAGCGTCCGCTCTGTAGCGCAGGGCCCGCCTTCCGGCCCTGCGGTTCTCGTGCCCGACGAACTGCCGCAAGGCTGAACCACGAGCCTTGCGCTACATTGGGTTGCCTGGCGGCGCATTCTTGTGTAGAGTCCTCACCATCTCAGCGAGGAGGTTCATCGTGCCCGTCGTGACTCAACTCTCCGTGATGGCCGAAAACAAACGCGGGGCTCTGGCCGAGATGTGCACCAGGCTGGCCGAAAGGGCGGTCAACATCATCGGCCTGATGGCGCCGGGCCAGCCGGGCACTGCGCCGGTCCGCCTGGTGGTCAATGACCTGGATGCGGCCAAGAAGGTATTTGAGCAGATGGGGCTGCGTTACCACGAGGAACCGGTGCTCAACGTCCGGCTCTCGGACCGGCCCGGCGCGATGGGCAAGGTCACCCGCCGGCTGGCGGACGCGGGGATTGACGTCCGATTCGCCTACGCCACCATCCTGAAGGGCGCCGACCGCGCCAACGCCATCCTCGGTGTGTCCGATCCCGAAGCGGCCGCGAAAATCGTCAAATAGTCCCCCTCGCGCTGCCTATCTCGGATTCTGATTGGCGGGGCTGAGGCCCGCGGTGGGCCAGGCGAAATCCTTGAATTCGCCCGCGTGATCCGTCGCGCCAAAGGGAATTTCCTTTTCCGGTTTCACATTAATTCCCGCGCTGCGTATGCAGGCCAGAGCTTCCGCCGCACTCATCCGGGAAGCGTCGTATTCCACCTCCAGCTTGTCGCCTTCGACCGAGACGCCGCGAATTCCATAGTGGGCCGAAAGACCGCGCAGGCGCTCCAGATGCCTGGCGCTCAGCGGGCGGAGGAGTGAATATCGTGCGGTAAGAAACGTCATGAATCCGTCCTTCGTAGCGGCGACCTTCAGGTCGCCACCTGCCCATGGAAATGGCGGGCTGAAGCCCGCCGCTACAACGCCACCTTGCGCAGACGCAGCGCGTTCGAAATCACCGAAACCGAGCTGAAGGTCATGGCCGCTGCGGCAATCATGGGGCTGAGGAGCAGTCCGAGAAAAGGATACAGCACTCCGGCGGCAATGGGCACGCCCACCAGGTTATAAACCAGCGCTAAGAAGAGGTTCTGGCGGATATTCCGCATGGTCGCGCGGCTCAGGCGGCGGGCGCGCGCGATGCCGCGCAGGTCACCCTTCACCAGCGTCACCCCAGCGCTCTCCATGGCTACGTCTGTGCCCGTGCCCATGGCGATGCCGACGTGCGCCTGGGCCAGCGCCGGCGCGTCGTTGATTCCGTCGCCTGCCATCGCCACCGTGCGGCCTTCCGCCTGAAGCTGGCGGACAATTTCACTCTTCTGGGCCGGCGGCACCTCGCCGCGCGCGTCGTCAATGCCCAGCTCGCGCCCCACCGACTCGGCGGCGGTCCGGCTGTCGCCCGTTAGCATCACGATGCGCACGCCTTCCTGATGCAGCAGGCGAATGGCTTCCGGCGTGGAGCGCTTGATCGTGTCTGCTACGGCGAGCAGTCCCACCGGCTTTCCGTCTACGGCCAGGCAGACCACGGTGCGGCCCTGGCGCCGGTGAGTGTCAGCATGTCCGCCCAGTTCACCCAGGGGAACTTGGAGACGGTCGAAGAGCCGGGCGTTGCCGAGTGCCACGGGCCGGCCCTCCACGCTTCCCGTAACGCCTTCGCCCGGGAACGATTTGAAGTCAGAAACGCCGGCGGGCGAAAGCCCCTTTTCCTTCGCCGCCCGTGTGATGGCGGCGGCCAGAGGATGTTCGCTGGCGCGTTCGAGGCTGGCGGCAAGCCGCAGGACGTCGGTCTCGCTCCATCCGGAGGCGGCGTGAATCCCCACCAGATGCGGCTTGCCTTCGGTCAGCGTGCCGGTTTTGTCCACGACCAGCACGTCCACCTTCTCCAGCGTTTCCAGAGTCTCGCCGTTGCGGATCAGCACGCCGGCCTGCGCGCCGCGTCCCGTGCCGACCATGATGGACATGGGCGTGGCGAGCCCCAGCGCGCAGGGGCAGGCGATGATGAGCACCGCGACGGCGCTGACGATGGCGTGCGCCAGGCGCGGCTCAGGGCCGAAGCGAGCCCACACGATGAAGGTCACCACCGACACCGCGCCCACGGCGGGAACAAAGTAAGCTGAAACCGAGTCGGCGAGGCGCTGGATGGGGGCGCGACTGCGCTGCGCCTCGCTCACCAGGCGCACGATGTGGGCCAGCAGCGTGTCCGAGCCTACGCGCTCGGCGCGCATGACGAAGCTTCCCGTGCCGTTGACGGTACCGCCGGTGACGCGGTCGCCCGCAGCCTTCTCGGCGGGAATCGGCTCTCCCGTCACCATGGATTCGTCCACCGAACTTGCGCCTTCGAGCACGACGCCGTCCACCGGCACCTTTTCTCCCGGGCGGACGCGCAGGCGGTCGCCGGGATGAACCTGGTCCAGAGACACGTCGCGCTCGCTGCCGTCCGGCTCGATTCGCCGCGCCGTCTTGGGCGCGAGTCCCAGCAGCGCTTTGATCGCGCCGGAAGTCCGGCTGCGCGCGCGCAGCTCCAGCACCTGGCCAAGCAAGACCAGCGTGGTGATGACGGCTGCGGCTTCAAAGTACACCGCGACCTGCCCGTGCATGCGGAAGGAATCCGGGAACAGAGAGGGGAAGAACGTCGCCGCGACGCTGTAGGCGAACGCCGTGCCGGTGCCCATCGCAATCAAGGTAAACATGTTCAGGCGGCGATTCACGATGGAGCGCCAGCCCCGTTCGAAGAAGACCTTCCCGCCCCACAGCACCACCGGCGCCGCGAATAGGAGCTGGATTCCAGACGAAAGCCAGGCGGGCAGGGCGTGCTGCACCGGCTGGCCGGCAATCATCTCCGACATGGCCAGAAGAAAAACCGGCAGCGTCAGCGCGGCGCTTACCCAGAACCGCCGCGTCATATCCTCCAGTTCCGGATTCTTCTCTTCGATCGTGATGGTGCGCGGCTCAAGCGCCATGCCGCAAAGGGGACACGCGCCGGGTTCCGGTTGCAACACTTCCGGATGCATGGGGCAGGTGTATTCGGTCTTCGTCTGCGGCGGCGCCACGACTTCCGGTTCCAGCGCCATGCCGCAATCGGGACAATCGCCGGGTCCCTGCTGCCGCACCTCCGGGTGCATCGGACAGGTGTGGACGGTGGCAGCTGCCTTGGCAGAGGGCGGCGCCGGCTGAGGCGCGGCGGGGCTGTGGGCCGGACGGGACACGGCAGGGCCGATGCCAATGGAAACGAGCTGAGGCCTGGGTGCGAGATAGCGCTCCGGTTCGGCGCGGAATTTCTCCAGGCACGACTTCGCGCAGAAGTAATAGTCCTGTTCTTTGTACCGGTAAGTGCCCGCCGCGCGTGCGGGGTCCACCGCCATGCCGCAAACCGGATCCCTGGCCATAGCTGTTCTATTGGGATCGTACCTTGCCTGGGGCGATTCAACAAGACGCTGCCCCTGAGTGCGCCGGCGTCCTGCAGGCATGGTTTCAATACTCAGCCGGCGGGACGCCGGCGCGCCCAGGGGTACACCTGTGCTAGAATCGGGCGGAATTCATCCGGAGAGGCGACGATGGCCAAGCAGACGGCGGCAAAGAAGACGGTGGAGCAGGCGGGCGACATGACGCCCATCGTGGCGGCGGAGCTGGCGGGCGTGGTCTATCGCGCCAAGCTGGAGAACCGTGCCGCCAAACTGAATATTTCGGAAGACGAAGTGGTGGATGACGTCATCCGGCTCTACCGGGTTGTGGAAGCGCGCTTGAAGCAAGGTTGAGCGGGCGGGGCGCGGTTACCGGCCGGCTGCCGCGTTGCGGACGCGGGAAATGGCGCGCGGATCCTGCCAGTCAACCGCACCAATCAGCTTCTCCGCAATCCTGCCTTCCTTGTCGATAATGTAGGTTTCGGGATACTTGAAAGTGCCGTACCGCGCCGGTACGCGTTGCTGCGTATCGAGCGCCACCGGGAACGGGACGCCGTATTTTTCCATGAACTGGCGGAGCGCATT
Source organism: uncultured Acidobacteriota bacterium (assembly GCA_964533045.1). Classification (GTDB taxonomy): domain Bacteria; phylum Acidobacteriota; class Terriglobia; order UBA7540; family UBA7540; genus JACQNR01. Next base: position 16,750 of record CAZHKT010000010.1, read on the forward strand.
TTCGTCGTAGTCCACGCTGACGCCTACGACGGTGACGCCTTCCGGTTCCATCTGGCGGGCGAAGCGGACCAGGCTCGGCATCTCCTCGACGCAGGGCGGGCACCAGGTCGCCCAGAAGTTCAGCACCACCACGCGCCCGCGGAAATCCTTCAGAGAAACTTGGCCGCCCTTCAGGTCGGGCAGAGTGAAGTCGGGCGCCGCGCCGCCCACCCGCGCCGCCTGCCGGGGGCGCGAAAGCACGACTAGTGCCACCGTTGCGGCCACAATCGAAACCAGAATCAGCACTTGCACCAGCCGGATTTTGCTCATCGCGGTTCAGCCATTATATATAATGGAAGGTTGTTCCGGTGGCGATAACTCCAGACGATTCGACGGGCACCCGAGTGTCGGCAATCATTCCCGCGCGCGATGAGGAAGCCAACATCGAGCGTGTGGTTCGCACTGTGGCCGCGCAGCCGGACATCGCGGAAATCCTGGTCGTCAACGATCAGTCGCGCGACCGGACGGCGGAAATCCTGGAGCGCCTGCGGAGTGAGGTGCCGCCCTTGCGCATTCTCAACGCCGGGCCGCTGCCCGAGGGATGGACGGGGAAGGCGCACGCCGTGGCGACGGGGGCGCGCCAGGCGCACGGCGACTGGCTGCTGCTGACCGACGCCGACACCGAGCACCTGCCGGGAAGCCTGGCGGCGCTCCTGCGGCGCGCCAGGAGCGAGGGTATCGATCTGCTCTCGGTCTCGCCCGGCCAGGAGACGCCGACCTGGTGGGAGAAGGCGGTGATTCCGCGCGTCTATGTGGAACTGGCGCGCCGCTTCCGCTTCGAGGACGTCTCGAATCCGGATTCGCCCATGGCAGCGGCCAACGGGCAGTACATCCTGATCCGCCGCGACGTTTACGAACGCGCCGGCGGTCACGCGGCGGTGCGGAGCGAGCTTCTGGAAGACGTGGCGCTGGCCGAGCGCGTGAAGCGCGGCGGCGGAAGGCTACTCTTCCTGCCCGGCGCGGAGTGGGTGCGCACGCGGATGTACCGCACCTTTGGCGAGATGTGGCGCGGCTGGACCAAGAATCTCTTCCTGCTTTACGAGGGCAGCGTCCGCCGCGTGCTGGGCGAGGTGGCGGCGCTGCTGGCCGCCGATGTGTTGCCGGTCGCGGCCTTCGTGACGCTGGCGATTGCCTTCGCCGCCGGCTTCGGCGGTGCCAAGACCGGCCTGGTGCTGGCGGGTTGTTTCCTGCTCGTCCTGATTCGCGAGGGGCGCTACGCGCGCTCCCTGAAGCAACTGGGATATGACCCCCGGCTGGCGCCCTATTTCTTTGCGGGCGCGGGATTGCTGGCGCTGCTGCTGCTTAATTCCGCGCGCGCCCACCGATGGTCGGGAAGCGTGGACTGGAAAGGCCGGGGTTACGCGACGCGGAGGGAACCATGATTTACGTGACACGCCGGGCGGAATTTGCCGCCTCGCACTTCTACCACAATCCGAAATTCAGCGCCGAAGAGAACCGGCGCATCTTCGGCAAGTGCAATAATCCACACGGCCACGGGCACAACTACGTGCTGGAAGTGACGGTAGGCGGGGAAGTGGATCCCTCAACCGGCATGGTGATGGACCTGAAAGAACTCAAGAAGCTGTTGGAAAAGGAAGTGCTCGAGGTGATGGACCACCGCTTCCTGAATCAGGAAGTCGCGCCCTTCGCGACCACCATCCCCACGACCGAGAACATTGCCACCGAAATCTGGAAGCGGATCGCGCCGCGGCTCCAGGCGGGCCATTTGCACCGCGTCCGTCTTTACGAAACGCCCGACCTGTTCGTGGATTACTACGGAGAGTGATGGTTTACCTGACGCGCCGTTACCGTTTTTCCGCCGCGCACCGGCTGCACACCGCGCGCTTCAGCGAGGAGGAGAACGCGCGCCTTTACGGCAAGTGCAACAATCCGCTGGGCCACGGGCACAACTACACCGTGGAAGTGACGGTGGGCGGGCGGGTGGACCCGGAAACGGGCATGGTGTGCGATCTGGGTTTTCTCGACGCGCTCGTGCAGCGGGAGGTTCTCGAGCGCTTCGACGAAACTCACCTCAATCTGGACACGGAAAGCTTCCGGGAGCGCGTGCCGACCTCGGAAAATATCTGCCTGGAGATTTGTCGCCTGCTCGCGCCGCATCTGGAGGGTGCGGGCCCCGGCAAGGATGTTCATCTGAGCCGTGTCCGACTGGAAGAAACGGCGTCCAACGCGGTGGAGTATTTCAGAGAGCATCACCCCGAAGTGGCCGGAAGAAGGAGATTATGAGCCCCGAAGAAATGAAGATGCGCAGGCCGCAGGGAAAAGTCGATCCGATGGAAAACGCGGTGCGCCGCCTGATTCGCGAAATGGGCGAGGACCCGCGCCGCGACGGATTGCAGCGCACGCCCGGGCGCGTGGCCGCCTCCCTGCGGTATCTCACCAGCGGTTACCACCAGGACCCTCTGAAGGTGCTGAACGGGGCGCTGTTTGACGTGGCCTACGACGAGATGGTGATCGTCAAGGACATCGAGATCTTCAGCCTGTGCGAGCATCACCTGCTGCCGTTTTTCGGCCGCTGCCACGTGGCCTATATCCCCACCAAGAAGGTCATCGGGCTTTCCAAGATTCCGCGGCTGGTGGATGTCTTCGCGCGGCGGCTCCAGGTGCAGGAGCGCCTCACCAGCCAGATTGCGCAGACCATCATGGACGTGATCAACCCGTACGGCGTCGGCGTCGTGATCGAGGCCAAGCACCTTTGCATGATCATGCGCGGCGTGGAGAAACAGAACTCGGTGGCGGTGACCTCCTCCATGCTGGGCATCTTCCGCAAGAAGATGGAAACCCGCGAGGAGTTCCTCTCACTGGTGCGCAAGCGACCCTGGGAGTAATCGCCCGCGGGCCGGGATTCGGAATGCGGGTTTCGGGAAGATCCATGGATGGGAACGAGTCTTGAAGTGATGGCAGTGTGTCCAGTGCACCGCTGCAATCTCCCGGAAAGGAAGACGGCGTGATGCCCGAACCCCGAACCCCGGATCCCCAATCCGGTTCGTCAAGCGGACGGCTCGCTGGCCGGTTGGTGGCCGTGACCGGCGCCAATCGCGGCATCGGCCGCGCCATCGCGGAAGCCGTGGCGCGCGAGGGCGCCCGCGTGGTCCTGATGGGCCGCGACCTTCGCGCCTTGCAGAGGGCGGCCTGCGAAATGGGCGGCGATCCCCTCGCGATTCAAATTGACGTGACGCAGGCGGCCAGCGTCCGGCGCGCGTTTGTGGATTTGAAAAGAAAGACCCGCGCCTTGGACGCGCTCGTCAACAATGCCGGCGTGTTTGGGGTCAAGCCCTTTGCCCGGACGACGCGCCGGGACTGGGACCGGATGCTGGCGGGGAACCTCACTTCGCTCTTTCTGGTCACGCAGGCCGCGCTGCCGCTGCTGCGCCGCGGGCGCGACGCTCAGATCGTGAACATTCTTTCAGTCTCGAGCCGCGTGGCGTTCGAAGGCTGCGCGGCCTACACGGCCTCCAAGTTCGGCGCCTTGGGGCTGACGCGCGTTCTGCGCAAGGAACTTCGCCCCCTCGGTATCCGCGTCAGCGCCGTGCTGCCCGGCTCTACCAACACACGCATGGCGGATGAATTTGATTTTCCTGTCAACCGCGCCCGGCTCCTCCAGCCCGACGACGTGGCCCGGGCCGTGGTGAGCGCGCTTCTCCAGCCGCCGCATGGGACGGTGGAAGAGATCCACCTCATGCCCGCCGGCGGATCCCTCTGAACTCTTGGAAGGGGTTTGACGGCGCCCGGCGCCTCAGGCGCTGCCGGTGCCGGGCAGCGTTTCGGGCAAGATGGCGGAGGCGTTTTGCGCCACGAAAGCGGCGATGCGCTTTCGGTCCTCATTTGAGATTTCCGAAAACTGCACGCCCATGCCCAGACGGGGAACAACGTAGCGAACCTGTCCTTTGGCCATAATGATCGGATCGTGTTCCTCCAGATGAAAGCGGAGGTCGAGTTTCGTCCCGATCTCGCACGGCTCCTTGGTTTCGACAAAGAGGCCGCCGATGCTCAGGTCGCGCGAGATGGCGACGGCCATCGAATCGCCGATGTGGATCTGGGTGGCCAGCGGCACCCGCGGCGTCTTGCGCCGATTGCCCGTCTTGGCGTGGATGGCTTTCAGGATGACCTGGAGATGCTTCGGGTCGATTTCGGTGAATTCGATGCCGCTGCCCGTGTCGGGGAGGGTATAGACGACCCGCGCTTTGGCTTCCACGAAGGCGTGGTGCCGGGCGGTGCGGAAACGCACGATGAGTTCCGCACCGCAAGGCAGCGCCGTGGTCTCCAGGCGCAGGCCTCCGCCCCCGACGTTGAGGGAATGAATCTTCGAGGTCGTCTCACCCAATTTAAAGATGACCGGGAAATGGGAAGGGATGCGGGGATACTTGCGTGTCTCGAGTTCTTTCTTCAAGGTCGCACCTGCGCTCCTGGCGGCGCGCGCCCTGGCGACGATTTGTCCTGATTTCTTTTTCGTGGACGCCCCTCTCGTCCATGAAAAATCAGACAGTGCATCCATCATAGCACGGAAAAGTTTCCACACAAATATTCTTGAGCCCCGGCAATGCTGCGGCAGCCCCGGCCGAAGGATGTGCTCTTTCTTGACGCTGTTTTTCGGCGGCCCTTATAATGTGGCTTCTCGCATGCACTCATGATTTCCGGAATGCATCCGCCCCGGGAGACACTTTGACCATCGACGAAACCGATAGCTTGTATCAGCAGCGACGGAAAAAACTGGAAGAGATCGCTGCGCTGGGCTTCGAACCTTACCCGCGCAAGTTCGAGTTCACGCACACCCTGCCCCAGATCCTGGCGGAGTATCACCATCGGTCGGCGGAAGAACTGGAAGCGCACCGCGTTCCGGTGCGCGTAGCGGGACGGATGATGACCGTGCGCCCGCACGGCAAGGCGGGTTTCGCGCACCTGGCGGGCGGCGGCGTGCGCCTCCAGGTTTACGTCCGGCTGGACGCGGTGGGCGAGCGCGATTTTCAGCTCTTCAAGCTGCTCGACCTGGGCGACATCATCGGCGTGGAAGGCTATTTGTTCCGCACCCGCACCGGCGAGCTGACGGTGCACGCCGAGCGCCTGTCCTTCCTCGCCAAGGCGCTGCTGCCGCTGCCCGAGAAGTGGCACGGCCTGACCGACGTCGAGTTGCGCTACCGGCAGCGCTATCTGGATTTGATGGTGAACCCGGAAGTGCGCGCCGTTTTCGAGCGCCGCAGCAAGATTGTGCGCGCCATCCGGCAGTTCCTTGACGCCGAAGGCTACCTGGAAGTGGAAACGCCCATGATGCAGCCGCTGGCGGGCGGCGCCATGGCGCGGCCGTTTGTTACCCACCACAATGCGCTTGACATCGACCTTTACCTGCGCATCGCGCCCGAACTTTACCTGAAACGCCTCACGGTCGGCGGCCTCGATCGCGTTTATGAGATCAACCGTAACTTTCGCAACGAGGGCATCTCCACGCAGCACAATCCCGAGTTCACCATGCTCGAGTTCTACCAGGCCTACGCCGACATGCGCAACATGATGGCGCTCAGCGAGCGCCTCTTGCAGCACGTGGCGCTGGAGGTGCTCGGCTCGCTGGAATTCGATTACGGCGACCACTGCATTTCGCTGGCCGAGTTCCGGCGCTACACCATGCGCGAGGCGCTGGTGAAGTTCTGGCCGGGGGCGGGCGGGCCCAAGCTGGAAGACCTGAAGGAGCCCCGCGCCATCTTCCCGTGGATTGAGACCTACAACGCCGCGGCCGCCAATTCCGGCGGCGCCCTCGAACCCGCCGACGTGCCCGAAGGCACGGCGGCGGGCGAAGCGCTGCAAATCCTGTTTGAGCGCGTGGCGGAGAAGCACCTGGTGCAGCCCACCTTTATCTACGAGTTTCCGCTGGAGGTTTCGCCACTCGCCAAACAGCAGCCCGACGACCCCAACTACGTCGAGCGTTTCGAGCTCTACGTGGCCGGCATGGAACTGGCCAACGCCTTCAGCGAACTCAACGATCCCAAGGAGCAGCGCAACCGCTTCGTCTATCAGCAACTGCTGCGCGACAAGGGCGACCTGACCGCCCACGCCATTGACGAGGATTACATCCGCGCCCTCAGCTACGGCCTCCCACCCACCGGCGGCGAGGGCATCGGCATCGACCGCCTCACCATGCTGCTCACCAACTCGCGCTCCATCCGTGACGTCATTCTCTTCCCGCTGCTGCGCCCCGAGAAGCAGGCCGAGCCGCCCGAATTGTAGCGGAGGCTTTGAGCCGCCCGTTGGCGAGACGGCCTGACCGCCACTTCCCGCGCCGCGCGATTGCTGCTAATGTAAACCCCGCATGAAGTTTGAGTTCTTCGTCGCGCTTCGATACCTGAGCGCCAAGCGGCGGCAGGCGGCGGTGTCGGTGATCACGCTGATTTCCGTGCTGGGCGTGATGGCCGGTGTGGCGGCGCTGGTGGTGGCCCTGGCCATCAACAACGGCTTCCGCACGGAGATGGAACAGCGCCTGCTCGGCGCCAGCGCCGATATCACCTTGCTGCGCGCCTCGAACGACGGCATTGCCGATTACGACGCGCTGGCTGAAAAGTTGGGAAGCCTTCCCGGCGTGGTCGCCACGTCGCCCGGCCTTTACGAGCAGGTGCTGATCTCCAGCCAGTCGCGCGCCCAGGGCGTGGTGATCAAGGGCGTGGACGCGCGGCGCGAGATTCGCGTCGGAAATCTCCTGACGAAATTGAAAGAGGGCTCGCTCGACGGACTGGAAAGAAAATTCCCGGACGCCGATCCGCTCATCGTGGGCGCGAAGCTGGCCAAAGCGCTCGGCCTCTTTGTCGGTGACACCGTGCTGGTGACCAGCCCGCAGGGGTACCTGACGCCGCTCGACATCGTGCCCAAGTTCAAGCACTTTCGCGTGGTAGGGGTCTTTGAGTCCGGCTTCTACGATTTCGACGCCACCTGGGCCTTTACCAATCTTGCCGCGGCGCAGCGGCTCTTCGATCTCGGCAACGTGGTCTCGGTGATTCAATTCAAGATCAGCAATATTTATGAGGCCGAGGAAGTGGCGTCGTTGATCCGCCAGGCGGCCGGGCAGGGCTATGAGACCTCGACCTGGATGGAGCAGAACCGCTCGCTGTTCAACGCGCTGCGGCTGGAGCGGCTGGTGACGGTGCTGACCATCGGCCTGATCGAGCTGGTGGCCGCGCTCAACATCTTCATTACCCTGACCATGATGGTGATGGAGAAGCACCGCGACATCGCCGTGCTGATGTCCATGGGGGCGCGGGCAGCGCAGGTGCGGCGCGTCTTCATGCTGCATGGCCTGCTGATCGGCGCGTTGGGGACGGCGGCGGGCCTGGGGCTGGGCTACCTGCTGGCGGGGCTGGGAGATTATTATCAGTTGATACCTCTGGACGCGCAGGTATATGGCCTGGCAGCCGTCCCGTTCCGCGCCCACGCCCTCGACGGCCTCTGGATCGCGCTGGCGGCAATGGCCATCAGCTTCATCGCGACGATTTACCCGGCGCGCGCCGCGGCGCGCCTCGACCCGGTGGAGATCCTCCGGTATGAGTGAGACATGGGGAAACGCGGAACTGGAAGCTCCCAGCTCGCCCGACGCGCCGTGCCGGCGCCGAGGGTTGCCGACAAGAGACCTGCAAGTTCCGGAAGGCGGGAGGGCGGCGCGAAACCTCCGCAGAGATTCGAGTTTCGGTTCTGACGGGCGGCGATGATTCGGCTGGAACAACTCGGCAAGACGTACCGCACGGGGGGCGAGGAAGTGCGGGTGTTTGAGGGGTTGGTGGCGGAGATTCGCCGCGGCGAACTGGTGGCGCTGGTGGGCGAATCGGGAGCGGGCAAATCCACGCTGCTGCACCTGCTGGGCGCGCTGGACACCCCGACAAGCGGTGAGGTATACTTCGAAGGGCAGAAGCTGAGCGCTTTCAGCGAGCAGGAGCGGGCCGCCTACCGCAATCAGAAGGTGGGTTTCGTCTGGCAATTGCACTACCTGCTGCCGGAATTCAGCGCTCTGGAAAACGTCATGATGCCCCAGCTGGTGGGGGGCAGGGAGTTTTCGCAAGCCCGGATCCGGGCCCGCGAAGTCTTGGGGGAAGTAGGGCTGGGCAAACTGACCGGGCGCCGGGTGGGGGAGCTTTCCGGCGGCGAGCAACAGCGGGTGGCGCTGGCTCGCGCGCTGGCGAACGGCCCCGCGCTGCTGCTGGCCGACGAGCCTACAGGAAGCCTGGACCATCGCACTGCGCTCGCCATGATGGAATTGATCGAGCGGTTGCATCGGGAGCACGGTCTGACCTCGGTGCTGGCGACGCACAACCTGGAACTGGCGCGGCGCGCCCATCGCACGCTGCGACTTTCCGACGGCCAACTGGAAGACATGGTGGTGCCCGAGGTTCACTAACCGACGCGCTCGGGACCCGAGAGCCGGGGCGCGAAGGTTCCAACTCCAACCCGAGGAGCTATGTTCGAACGATACACGGAAAAGGCCCGCCGAGTCATCTTCTTCGCGCGCTACGAAGCCAGCCAGTTTGGCAGCCCTTACATCGAGACCGAGCACCTGCTGCTGGGCTTGCTGCGCGAGGACAAGGCGCTCACCAACCGCTTCCTGCGCTCGCACGCTTCCATCGAATCCATCCGCAAGCAGATCGAAGGCCGCACCACGATTCGCGAGAAGGGCTCGACCTCGGCCGACCTGCCGCTTTCGCAGGAGTGCAAGCGCGTGCTGGCCTACGCGGCGGAGGAGGCCGAGAAGCTTCAGCACAAGCACATCGGGACGGAGCACCTGCTGCTCGGCCTGCTGCGCGAGGACAAGAGCTTCGCGGCGGAGATTCTGCACGACCGCGGCTTGCGGCTGAGCCTGATCCGCGAGGAACTGAGCCGCACCCAGACCGAGAAGACGACGCCCAACCGCAACAAGGAGACGTCGCTGCTCGCCGAGTTCAGCCGCGACCTGACGCAGGCGGCGGCGGAAAACCAGCTCGATCCGCTCATCGGGCGCGAAGCCGAGCTGGAGCGCGTCATCCAGATTCTCTGCCGGCGCACGAAGAACAACCCCGTGCTGATCGGCGAGCCGGGGGTGGGCAAAACGGCCATCGCCGAAGGCCTGGCACAGCGCATCGCCGACGGCGACGTGCCATCTTTCCTGGCCGACAAGCGCATCCTGGCGCTCGATCTGTCGCTGATCGTGGCGGGCACCAAGTACCGCGGCCAGTTCGAAGAGCGGCTCAAGACGATCATGAAGGAACTGATGGAGTCGCAGAACGCCATCATCTTCATTGACGAGCTGCACACGCTGGTGGGGGCGGGCTCGGCCGAGGGGTCGCTCGACGCGGCCAACATCCTGAAGCCGGCGCTCTCGCGCGGCGAGATTCAGTGCATCGGCGCGACCACGCCGGGTGAATATCGCAAGTCGGTGGAGAAGGACCGCTCGCTCGAGCGGCGCTTCCAGGCGGTGAAGGTGCCCCCGCCCACCGAAGCCGAGGCCATCAAGATCCTGTTCGGCATCAAGGACCGCTACGAGAAGTTCCACGCCGTCACCTACACCGACGAGGCGCTGAACCAGGCGGTGTATCTCTCCAACCGCTACATCGCGGACCGCTACCTGCCGGACAAGGCGGTGGACCTGGTGGACGAGGCCGGGGCGCGCGTCAAGCTGCGCCAAAGCAGCCTGCCGGAAGAGATGATTGACGTGCAGAAGCGCATCAAGTTCGTGGTGCACCGCATGGAGAACGCCATCGCCCATCACGAGTTCGACAAGGCGCGCTTCTACTCCGACGAGGAGCGCAAGGAACGCGAGAACCTGCGCCTGCTGCGCGAGAAGTACAACGTGGACGACACGGCCATGGGCGTGGTGAGCCGCGAGGACATCGAGGAAGTGGTGGCGCGCTGGACAGGCATCCCGGTCACCTCCATCAAGGAAGAGGAGATGGCCAAGCTGCTGCGCATCGAGGAGGAACTGCACAAGCGCATCATCAGCCAGGATAAGGCCATATCGGCGCTGGCGCGGGCCATTCGGCGCTCGCGCGCCGGGCTGAAGGCGCCGGGACGGCCGGTGGGTTCGTTCCTCTTCCTGGGCCCGACGGGCGTGGGCAAGACGGAAATGGCACGGTCGCTGGCTGCCTTCCTGTTCGGCAGCGAGCGGGCGCTCATCCGCTTCGACATGTCGGAATTCATGGAGAAGCACTCGGTCTCGAAGCTGATCGGTTCGCCGCCCGGCTACGTGGGCTACGAGGAGGGCGGCCAGCTCACCGAGCGCGTGCGGCGCTCCCCCTACTCCGTCATCCTGCTCGACGAGATCGAGAAGGCGCATCCCGACGTTTTCAACATCCTGCTGCAGGTGTTCGAGGACGGTCAGCTCACCGACGGCCTGGGCAATACGGTGGACTTCAAGAACACCATCGTGATCATGACCTCGAACATCGGGGCGCGCTACCTGGAGAAGCGCAGCCATCTGGGCTTCCAGTCGGCCAGCGACGCGGCCTCGGAAAAAAAGGCGGAGGACCTGGTGCTGTCGGAAGTGAAGCGCCTGTTCAATCCCGAATTTCTGAACCGGCTGGACGAGATTATCGTCTTCAACGCCTTGACGGACAACGATCTGCTTCAGATTATTGATCTGCTGGTGGGCGGGATTAATCAAAACCTGGCGCCGCGCAATATTTCCATCACGCTGGCTCCCGAGGCTGGGCGATGGATTCTGGAAAAGACCTGCGCTGACCGCTCCTACGGGGCCCGGCCGCTGCGCAGGGCGCTGCAGAAGTATGTGGAAGATCCCCTCTCGGAAGCAATGATCCAGGGTGAGATTCAGACCCCGGCCATCCTGGAAGTGATTGTCGAGAACGAGACGCTCTACTACCGCTCGGTCAACGACAAGCTGGTGGGCGCCACGCCGCTTTCTCAATAGCGCCGCGACCTGACGAGGCATGCCGGCCCGCCGCCGGCCCGCGGGAGATGCAATTCCCGGCGAGGGCGAGGGCGCGGGTGGAAGCGCGCGCCGGAATAGGTCGGCAGGCGAAAGTGCCCGGAATGCGGCGGGCCAACTCGGCGCAGGGCTTGCGCATCGAAGCTGAGTATCCAAGTTTTCGTTCGTCTGGGAGATCTTTTTTTCGTGCCGTCTGGACTGAAGCAGGGAATTTGCCTGTCGCTGCTGCGCGCGCCCGCAGCCGCGGCGGCGTTGATGCTGGCGCTTTCGGCCCCCCTCGCCTGGGGCCAGGCCGCGCCTCCGCCGCAGGACAAGCCCGCGGCCCCCCCTCCCGAGGAAAAGAAAGACGAGCCCCTTCAGCTCCAGCTCGAGACGCCCAAGGCCGAGCCGCTGCCGCAGTTTCGGGAACTTCCCGGAGCGCCGGCGGCGCCCGGGCGCCAGGCCGAGAAGGCTCCTGCCGCTCCCGAACAAACCCAGCCGGACGTCATTGAGGACATCATTTTCCGCGGCAACCGCCGCATCCCCGCCGCCACACTGCGCGCCCGCGTCTTCTCCCACAAGGGCAATCTGTACGACGAGAACGCGCTCGAGCGCGACTTCATGGCGCTGTGGAACACCGGCTTCCTCGACGACATCCGCTGCGAGGTCATCGACGGGGAAAAGGGCAAGATCGTCACCTTCTACGTCCGCGAAAAAAAGCTGGTGCGCAGCATCGAGTACAAAGGCTTGAGCACCGTGCAGCAGTCCGACGTGCTGGACGAATTCAAGAAGAAGAAGGTGGGGCTCTCCATTCAGTCGCAGTTTGACCCGGTGGTGGTCAAGCGCGCCCAGGTGGTGCTGGAGGAGATGCTGGCCATTCACGGGCGGCAGTTCGCGCGGGTCCGCGCCCGGACCCGCAATATCCCGCCTAACTCGGTGGCGCTGACCTTCATCGTTTCCGAAGGCCCCAAGGTCAAGATCGGGGAGATCCGCTTCGACGGCAACACCGTCTTCTCGGATAAGACCCTGGTGCGCGCCATGAAGTACTCGCGCCCGTCCGGCGCGCCGCCCTGGTTCTACTGGTTTCACAAGACCTACGACAAGAACAAGATCCTGGCGGACATGGAACTCCACGTCCGCACCATGTACCAGGACAACGGCTATTTCTACGTGGTGCTGAAAGAGCCGCAGACCAAGATGTTCGACACCAAGCACCGCTGGCCGTTCTTCTTTTATGCCTGGGGCCGCGGCAAGAAGGTGGACGTCACCATCCCGGTGGAGGAAGGCGACCGCTACCGGCTGGGCCGCTTCGTGATCCGCGGCAACAAGCTCTTCAAGCAGGAGCAGCTGGAGCCGGTACTGCAATTGAAGACCGGCGACGTCTTCAACCTGGGCAAGGTGCGCAAGAGTATCGAGAATTTCCAGAAACTCTACGGCGCCTACGGGTACATCAACTTCACCGCCGAGCCCGATATCGAGCCCGACACCAAGAAAAAGGTCATCAACCTGGCGCTCGACTTTGAGGAAGAGAAGCAATACCTGGTGCACCGCATCGAGTTCGACGGCAACACCAAGACGCGCGACAAGGTGATTCGCCGCGAACTGCTGGTGGATGAAGGCAACATCTTCAGCTCGGAGCTCTGGGAGCTGAGCACGCTGCGCGTCAACCAGCTGGGCTTCTTCGACCCCATCAAGAAGGAAGATTACGAGATCCGCCAGAACAAGAAAGACGCCACGGTGGACGTCATCGTGAAGGTGAAGGAGAAGGGGCGGAACTCGATCGGCTTCTCGGGCGGGGTGAGCGGCCTGGCGGGCAACTTTGTGGGCTTCAATTACGCCACCAACAACTTCCTCGGCCTGGGCGAGACGCTCAGCGTGCAGTTTCAGTGGGGCACCTACGAGAAGCTCTACCAATTCGGATTCACCGAACCGTACCTGTTCGACCGTCCCATCACCACCGGCTTCACCATTTTCAAGAGCGACTTCCGCTACGATCAGTTGCGGCAAGCGGCTTATTTCTCCGGGCTGGCGCCCAACACGCTCCGCTCGCTCACCGGCGGCAACGCCTTCCAGAACTTCTCGCAGAATTCTTCCGGTTTCACGGTCTTCGCCAGCTACCCGCTGCGCCGCAGCTTCGGCCGCGTCGGCCTGACCTACAGCTATACGATCAGCAGTCTGGAAGCCTTCAGCGACGCGTCCGATAATTTCTTCCGGGCGCTGAGTTTCCGCGGCATTGAGGGTCCCAACCAGCTCTCCGGCATCACCCAGAGCACGGTGATGCCCACCTATACCTACAACTCCACGAACCATCCGTACGATCCGACGCGCGGCAAGTACATCTATGCCTCGCTGGGATTCTCCGGCAGCGTGTTGGGCGGCAACGTGAACTCCATCCGGCCGGTGATCGAGACGCGCTTCTACACGCCGGTGGCGCGCAAGAAGGCCGACCGGCCGCACGTCCTGGCCATGCGCTTTGTGGGTTCGATGGTAACCGGCTACGGCGGGCGGGTCCCCCCGCCGTTTTCGCGCTTCTATATCGGCGGGGAAGAAGATATCCGCGGGTACTACATCCGCAGCATCAGCCCCATTGCCTGGTACCCGACGGTGGCGCAAGTCTGCAACAAGGACGCGCTGGGCAACGACATCCCGGCCCTGGGGCCCAACGGCGAGAGCCTGAATACCTGCGGCTCCTACACCCGCTACCCCGTCAGTACCGTCATCTATCCCGGCGGCGACACCTACCTGGTGGGCAACATCGAATACCGGATTCCCATTGCCGGGCCCGTGACCGTGGCATACTTCACCGATATCGGCACGACCTTCGTCTGGCGTCAGAGCCAGCTCAAGGTTCAGAAATCCGCCCTCGCCAACTTCGCGGCGCAGTTCCCCGGTTACCCCATTCCGGAATTCCTGGTGCCGATCAGGGAAACCAACCGGCGGCTGCGCGCCTCGACCGGCATCGAGTTTCAGATCGTGCTGCCCATGGTCAACATGCCGGTGCGCATCTTTTACGGTTACAACATTCTGCGCGTCAGCGACGTGCTGGTGCCGCCGCAGATCCTTCCGGACCCGGCCTTATTCCCCAACCAGGCCACCTACGATGCCGCCGTGCGGCAGGGATTCCGCCCCCTCGGCCTGGCCGATCGCAAGTCGCGTGTGGGCTTTACCGTGACGCGGACCTTCTGAAAACACGGGATTTGGTGTAAGATATTGCGGTTTGACTTGGACTTTCACATTCTGAAGGAGTATCGAATGAGACAACCAATCGTGGGCGCCGCCGTGCTGGCCGCCGTGCTGGCTTTCCCGGTCCTTTCCTGGGGCCAGGGCAAGGTGGGCGTCATCAATCTTCAAGAAGCGATTTCCCTGACCGCTGAAGGCAAGAAGGCCTTCAACGACCTGCAAAAGAAGTATCAGCCGCGCACCGCCGACTTGCAGCGGCAGCAGCAGGAAATTCAGGCGCTGCAGGACCAGATTCAAAAGCAGCAGGCCACGCTCAGCGACGAGGAGCGCATCCGCCTGAGCCGCGAGCTGGAAGACAAGAGCAAGCTCTTCAAGCGCGCGCAGGAGGACGCCAACGCGGACTTCAACGCCGAGAGCCAGGACACCATTCGCCGCCTGGGCACCAAAATGGTCCGTATCCTCAATGATTACGCGCAGCAGAACGGCTTCTCCATGATCCTGGAAGGCGAACAGCTCCAGGTTTACTACATCACCCGCGACTCGGTGGTCACGGATGAAATCGTGAAGCGCTACGACGCGGCTTACCCGGTGGAAGGTGCCGCGCCTGCGCCCGCCGCCGCCCCTGCTGCGGCTCCGGCCGCTGCTCCGGCGGCGAAGCCGGCCGCGCCGCCCGCTAAGCCGAAATAACCGGCCGTTGTCAACGGTCCACCCGCCACCGCCTGCTTCCCGCGGGTGGTGGCGCCTGTTTTTGTTGGCTGGAATTTGAAAACGTCCTCGCCGAGCCGAGGCGTTTTGCGGGCGAGACTTCGCCCCGGGCAAAACCCATGCCTTCTGGCAACGCGCGCACCGTGGCGCATTCCATGGTGGAGATGGTCGAACTGGTGCTGCCGAACGACGCGAATCCGCTCGGCAACATCCTGGGCGGCCGCGTCATGCATCTGATCGATGTGGCTGGCGCCATCGCCGCCAAGCGCCACTCGCGCCGCGTGGTGGTGACCGCCTCGGTCGATTACCTGGATTTCGTCCACCCCATTCGCGTCGGCCAGCTCATCCGCCTCCAGGCTTTCGTCACGCGCGCCTTCCGCACCTCGATGGAGGTCGAGGTCCGCGTTTTCCGCGAGGATTTCAAAACCGGCGACCTGCGCCAGACCAGCGCCGCGTTCCTGACCTACGTGGCGCTCGACGACGACGGCAAGCCGGTCCCGGTGCCGCCCCTGATCCTGAAGACGGCGGAAGAACGCCGCCGCCATCGTGAAGCGCTGCGGCGCCGCCGCAACCGCCTCCAGTTCGCGGTCGGCGCCCACCGCCGCTACTTTGACGAAGAGCCCTGAGGGAATCGGCCCCGCCCCCGCTGGGGCTTCTACCGTGTCGTGACTTGTGATATACCCATCCCCACCGAGGAGGCTCGCATGAAGGCCAAACGCACCAAGATCTTTTCCGGCACGCCCTGGGAACCCAAGGTGGGTTACTCGCGCGCCGTCATGGTGGGCGACGTGGTGCACGTTTCCGGCACCACGGCCACCGATCCGGCCGGGAATCTGATGGGGGTCGGCGACGCCTACGCGCAGACCAAGCAGACCATCGAGAATATCGAGAACGCCCTGAAGCGCCTGGGGCTCAGCCTCGAGCACGTGGTTCGCACGCGCATTTACGTCACCCGGATGGATCTCTGGGAAGAGGTAGCGCGCGCCCACGCCGAGCGCTTCGGCGGTATCCACCCCGCCACGACACTGGTCGGAGTCAGCCAACTCGTCCATCCCGATATGCTGGTAGAGATCGAAGCCGAAGCCGTGGCCTGAAGCCTTCGGTCAACCGGGTTCAGATTTGAAATTCCGCACCTGAAAGACTTCGGCCATTTCCTCGGACGCCCTTTCCTCACCTGCGGAAGGCGCTGGGGACGCCGGAGGGCGCGCCTCGGGCTCCGGGTTGTTGGCCTCCGGCCCCTTCTTTTCAACAACATCGTGGCTTCGTTCCTCCACATTCAAAATCTCGGGGGCGGCCTCGCCGGGATGGCGGCTCGAGGCCCGACTCCCCGACCCCTTCCGGCGGTCTTCGGCCTCGCGCAGCCGCAGCAGCAGGCGGACTTTGCGGTCCACGGCCCGGTCCAGAGCTTCGATCTGTTTCAACAAGGGCAGTCCGTCGGTCGAAACGGAGGCCAGCGCCTGGCGGTAGGGCGAGAGCACCCGCTGGTTGAGCACCACCATTTGCCACGCGTGCTCCAGCCGGGCCCGCCGCCAGTAGAGACGGGCCAAGTCCTCGATCAGCGCGTCCCCGAGCCGGTCCTCGCCCGGCCCCCAGGCCTGCTGGAGACTCCGGCGGAGCCGGAGGAAGTCCTCCGGGTCTTCCCCTACGGCGCGCAAGGCCTCGTCGCTCCAAGCCCGGCCTCCCGCCCAGCCCCCATGGCGGAAGGCGTTCCAGCGGCTGCGTGACTTGCCTGCCTCGGTGCGCGGCCCGGTCGAGCGGCGGGCGTTCGAGCGCTGCGCGGCCAGCTTGCGTTCGGTCATTTCGGGGGATTGCGTGAGTGCCATGGCGGGTCGCCTCGGGGCGCGGGATTGGGCCGGGGACAGGGCGGGGGTACCGCCTCCCGGCGCGGGCGCCATACGTAGCCTAGCATAGGCTATGCGCCTTGTCAAGCGGCATTCCTGGTCCCGGGGTGCGCCGGCCTCGGGCCGGCACCACCGGCGGCGTGCTCGACGCCGCCGATCGCCGTAGCGCGGTGCGGCGGCGGTCAGAGACCGCCGCTACAGCCGGAACGCGACGGCGGTGAGGCCGGCCGGGCCAGGGTTACTTGGGGGCGATGGCGAGGGCAGGGGCGGCTTTCGATTTCAGCAGGGCGTTTATCTGGGGGAAGAGTTCGACGGCGCGTTTGACCTGGGGGTCGCCGCGTGTTTCGATCTCATCGCCGCGCTCCAGGCCGAAGACCAGGTTAAAGAGTTCAGCGCGAATCCGCAGTTTCAGGTAGTCCTGGTTTCCATTCCAGAATTCATCGGGCGACTGGATGCGCTGGCGAGTCAGAAAGGCTCTGAAAAGCTGCAGGGTATTTTCATCGGGCGCAAACTGCTCGTGGATGCGCCCGCGGGTGGTGAGATACTCCGAGGCGAAGCTGGTAAACAGGCCGCGCTGGTTCAGGAACTGCGTCCAAGGGTCGCCCGCCGGGCGGGCGATTTCGACGTCGGGCTGGATGCCGCCGGCGTGGGTGAGCGGGCGTCCGGCAGCGGTCTGAAAAATCTTTTCATTTTCCGCCCGCAGGCCGGCCTCTGGATCGGCGAGGGCGGTGCCCGGCAGCGGCCGCTGGATGGAACGGCCGCTGGGCGTGAAATATCGCGCGGTGGTGAGCGCCAGGCCCGTGCCGTGGCCGAGTTCGACCACCGATTCGACCACGCCCTTGCCGAAGGTGGGCTCGCCTGCCACCAGGGCGCGATCGTGCTCCTGCAAGGCGGCGGTGAAAACCTCGGCGGCGCTCGCCGTCGCGCCGTTGACCAGCAGGATGAGCGGAACATTGTAGCGGGCGGGCGCTGCAAACGTCCGAAAGCTCTTTTCAGGCATGGCGCGGCCGCGCTGGGTCAGCACCAGCCGGTCGGGGGGAAGAAACAGGCTGGCGGCGGCCACGGCGGCGTCGAGCACCCCGCCGCGATTGTCGCGCAGGTCGAGCACCAGCCCTTTCAGCGACGCCCCGCCCAGCTTCTCGACGGCTTGAGAAAGCTCCTGCGGGGTTTTCAGGTCGAACGCACTCAGGTGCAGGTATCCGATGCCGGGCGACAGCACAAACGTCCGATCCACCGACGGGCTGGGCAGTTCGGCGGGGTGGAGCTCGAAATCTTCGGCAATGACCTTGCCCGGGCGGATCACTCCCAGGCGCACCGTTTGCGAGCGCGAGCGCTGGAGCAAATCCACCAGCGAGGGCATGTCCAGCCGGTCGATGCGCGTCCCGTTGACGGAGACGATTTCATCGCCCGGCCCCAGTCCGGCGCGGCGCGTGGGCGAGCCTTCCGCTGTTTGCAGAATCAGGACCTTGCCGGGCGTGACGTAGAGCACCGAGCCGAAGCCCTTGGCCTTGCCTGCCGTGAATTGGCGGAGTTGCTCGAGCTGATCGGGATCGAAGAAGTTGGAAAAGGGGTCGAGCGAGGCGAGCGCCCCGCGGATGGCGCCGTCATAGATCGCCCGCTCGGCATCGAGCGGCTCCATGGAGTTTTCCTGGACGGCGGCGAAGACGCGCGTGAAATGGAGCACCTCGCGCGTAACCTCGTCGTCGGGAGCGGCGTCCTGGCCGAGGAGAGGCGCGGCCGTCAGCATCGAGACGGCCAGCAGAGCCAGGCGGATTGTCCCTCGTCGGAACATGCGGGCGGCGCATCCAGTGATCCCATTCAGTATAGCTTAGATGATGCCGCCGCGGCGGCGGTGGTCTGCGCGGGCCGCGGCGAATGTGATACATTGGCGGGGAGCAGCGCCCGAAGCCTCGCCAGGAGTTTCTGCCATGGTGAAAGTCCCCAACCTTTCGCGCCGGGAGTTATTGAGCCGCGCGGCGGCCGCCGCGCTCGTCCTGCCCGGCTCGAGCGCCCACGCCGCGCCCGCCGCATCGGTCGGCTACGGCATCATTGGCACCGGCACGCAGGGCTGTGAACTGCTCCGGCACCTGGCCACCATCCCGGAGGGCCGCTGCCTGGTCAACTGCGACATCTACCCGCCCAACCTGAAAGCCGGCGTGGAGGCCATCGGCGGGCATCCGGCGACCTGCGAAGATTATCGCCGGGTGCTCGACCGTCCGGACGTGGAGGCCGTCCTGATCGCCACGCCGCTCTATTTGCACGCGCGCATGGTGCTGGACGCCCTCGACGCCGGCAAGCACGTGTTTGTTGAGAAGAGCATGTTCTTCAAGGAAGACGAAGGGACGGCGATCCGCCGCGCCGCCGCCGCGCATCCCCGGCAGGTGCTTCAGGTGGGATTGCAGCGGCGCTCGAGCGTGCTGTACAAGGTGGCGATGGAGCTCATCCGGCGCGGCGCCATCGGGAAGGTGACCTTTGTGCGCGCCCACTGGCATCGCCACAGCGACTGGCGCCGCCCCGTCCCCGATCCGCGCTACGAGCGGCTGATCAATTGGCGCATGTACCGCGAATATTCCGGCGGACTGATGGCCGAGCTGGGCTCGCACCAGATCGACGTCGCGAACTGGGCGATCGGCGCCGAGCCGGTCGCCGTGGTGGCCTCGGGCGGCATCGATTACTGGAAGGACGGCCGCGAAACCTACGACAACGTCCAGGCCATATTTGAATACCCGGGCGGGCAGAAACTGGTTTTCACTTCGATTCTCTCCAACGCCCACGTCGGGTACGGCGAAGAGATTCTGGGCGACCAGGGCTCGATCGTCATCACCATCGGCAAGGGGACCTACTACCGCGAGAGCGTGGCCAGCACCGCGCCGGCCGGTGCTCAGGGTGAATGGTGGGCGGGGGCCACGGTGCGGGCCCGGGCGGTGGAAAAGGGCTTCTCGATTCTTCCCGAAGAGGGCAGCCTGGATCATCACTGGCTCGCCTCCATGGGAATCGAGGCGCCACCGGAGCTCCACGATCCCTTGTGGAGCGAGATGAAAGATTTCTTTTCGAGCATCCGTGAGGGCCGGCCCGTGGCCGCCAACCTGGACGTGGGCGAAGCCGATTCGCGAGCCGTCATCTACGCCAACCGCGCCATCGAAAGCGGCCAGAAGGTGCGCTGGCCGGAAAGAAGATCGTAGCGCGGCCCGGGGGAGAACATTTGAGCGCCGTCCGTTATTCCCTCCGCTCTCAGCTTTCCATCCTGCTGTGGTTCGCTGTTTGCGGCCTGCCCGGCGCTGCGACCGAGCCGGAGACCGTCCGCTTTGAGGCGTCGCACGACGCGATGGGGACCGTGTTCACCATCGTGGCCTACGGGCGCGATGCGCGCTATCTGGCGGAGGTGGCCAACCAGGCTTTCGACGAAATCGACCGGCTCGATGCCCAGATGAGCCACTACCAGCCGGAGAGCGAACTCTCGCGCATCAATCGGGTGGCAGCGCGCGAAGCGGTGACCGTCGAGCCGCGTCTGTTCAGCCTGATTGTGAAATCGATTCGAGCCAGTGAAACGAGCGGCGGGGCCTTCGACATCACCGTCGGCCCGCTCATGAAAGCGTGGGGCTTCTTCCGTGGCGAGGGAAAAATCCCCACGCCCTCCGAACTGGCCGGCGTGAGGAAGCGCGTCGGATACCGGCACATCCATCTGAACGCGGAGCGGCGCGAAATCCGGTTCGATGTGGAGGGCCTCGAAATCGATCTGGGCGGCATCGCCAAGGGATACGCGGTGGACCGTGCGGCGGAGATTCTGCGGCGCCACGGCGTGGAGGCGGCGCTGGTCTCGGGCGGCGCGAGCAGCATCGTGGCCGTGGGCGCTCCGCCGGGTGAGCGCGCCTGGCGCATCCGGCTGCGCCATCCTTACGGGAAACGCCCGTCGGGCGAACGGGTCTGGCTCAAGAACTTCTCGCTTTCCGTTTCCGGCAGCTATGAAAAGTCTTTTTCACTGCAGGGAAAGACCTTTTGCCACATTCTCGATGCCCGCAGCGGGCGGCCGGTGGAAGATATGTTGATGACGGCGGTGCTCGCGCCCGAGGGGGTGGATGGCGATGCGCTCTCGACCGCGCTCTTCGTCCTGAAGGCGGAGAAGGGCGGGGAACTGATGAAAACACTGACGACGGTTTCCGCCGTCCTCTACGAGGCGCGGCCCGGCCGGCGATTCCGGCGAGTGGCCGTGCAATCGCCGGGCTGGAAACCGCCGGAAGACGTGGTGGCGGAATTCGAGCCGCAGGCGGAAATGAAAACGGAATGAAAAGGCGGGCTCCAGGGTGGGGATGGTTTGCGCGCCGCGCCATAACGGCGGCGCTGCTCGCGGGCGGATTCTGCCTGCTGGCGCGCCCGGCGCCGCCGCAGGGTACCGGCGAGTGGGACGGCGTGATGCGCCCCGAGGCGGCCGAGCATCACCAGCGCGGCGTGGCCGCCCTGCAGCGCGGCGACCTGAAAACCGCCCGGCGCGAGTTCTACCGTGCGCTCCAGTACACGCGCAAGGCCGTGCCCGTTTACAATTCGCTCGGCGAACTGAACCTGGCCGAGGGCGAAGTGGACAAGGCCGTGACCAACTTCCGCATCGCCATCGCACTCGGGCCGCGGTTTGCGCCCGCCTACGCCAACATGGGCCGCGCCCTGGAGCGCCGGAAGGATTTCGCGGGAGCCCGGGAGTTTTACATGGCCGCGCTCCGTTTGCAGCCGGACTGGCCGGAAATCAAGCAGCTGCTGGCGGTGCTCCCCTCCTCGCCGGCGCCTGCCGGGCACCCGGCCTCGCCAGAGCCCCCGCCTTCCCCGGATTGGCCCGCTGCTTCCGCCCCCGAGGTGTGCGCGGAGTGGAAGAAGGCGCTGGAAGCCGATCCGCCCGACTGGGGCGCGCGGCATCAGTGCGGCCGCGCCTTGCTGGCTTCGGGTGACGCGGCGGCGGCCCTGACCGAACTCGAAGCCGTGGTGAAAGCCCGCCCCCAGGACGCGGTGGCCCGCTACGACCTCGGGCGCGCGCTGCGCCGCCTGCGACGCGTCGCCGAGGCCGAGGAAGCCTTTCGCCAGGCGCGCGAACTCGACCCGACCCTGCCCGATCCCCCCGCCTGAAGCGCCCTGAAAAGTGATTCCGGTTGCATCCCGGCGGATTTGTGCTATCGTACCCAGGACTGCAAATTTACATCTTCCTTTCAGTCACATTCAGGGTGGGAGCGACTCGCGATGAAACTGGAAGACGTTGCAAAACGCGCCAAGGTGTCGATTGCCACGGTGTCCCGCGTGGTGAATAACGTGGGGCCGATCAAGAGCGCCACGCGCACGCGCGTCCTGAAGGCGATCCAGGAACTGAAGTATTACCCCAATATGCACGCGCGACACTTGGCGGGGGTCAAAAGCAATACCGTGGGCATGATCGTTTCCAATCTGGCGAACCCGTTCTTCCTGGATATTTTCCGGTCGCTCGAAAACGAAGCCAACCGCCGTGGGTTCGACGTGCTGGTGGCAAACACGGACTACAACCCGCGGCGGCTGGCGGCGGCCCTGCAATTGATGCGGGGGCGGCGGCTGGCGGGACTGGCGGTGATCGTGTCGGAGATGGAGCCGACCCAGCTGCAGGAGCTGATGGAAGGCTCGCTGCCGGTGGTGGTATTTGACGTTCCCGCCGCCGGACGCCACATCCGCAACATCCGGGTCCGCTACGATCGCTGCCTGGAGCGCGTTGTCGAGTATTTGCATTCCATGGGTCACCGCCGCATGGCCTTCGTGGGGCACCACGCGGAACTCGATTCTTTGCAGGAGCGCAAGCGCGCCTTCCTCAACACCATGAAGCGCTACGCGGGCGAGGTGGCCCACACTGTGGTCACGGACCGCGACAGCCCGGCGGGCGGCCAGCAGGCGGCGCGCACGCTGCTCGCCAGCGGCTTCAAACCGACGGCCATCATCTGCGTGAACGACTTCATGGCGCTGGGGGTGCTTAAGGAACTGCGCGAGCACGGGCTCACCGTGCCGCGCGACGTGTCGGTGACCGGCTATGACAATATCAGCCTGTCGGAATTCGCCATGCCGCCCCTGACCACGGTGAACATCCCGCGCGAAGAGATCGGCCGCAATGCCTTTTCCGCCCTCGTTCCGGAAGAAACCACCAATGGCGACGGCACGGAACCCGTGCGCCAATTTCTGATCGAGCCCGACCTGGTCATCCGCGAATCCACCGGCCCCGCCCGCAAGGTCTGAGGCCGCGCCCCGCCGCCGCATCCCCTGGCGGCTTGCGTCCCGGGGGATGTGCCCCCTGGCGAGGCAAACCTTCAACGTGCCCGCGGGCGATGGCGTTGGAAATCACCGTAACCTTTTCACCGAGATTTCCTTGAACAGCACACCCGAATCGCTCTTGTCTTCGCGCGGGTGGTTTTGCAGCCCGATGTAGCCGGCGTTCGGGCGCGGCCCGCGGAACGGTTCCCAGGTGTGTTTGCGTTCCTCGGTGGGCTGGCCCTCGGTGTAGTCGGTGACCTTCTGACCGTTCAGGGTCACGACGGTGCGCGGTCCGTCCAGGGTGATTTCCATCGTGTTCCATTCGCCGGCGGGTTTGGCGGGTCGCGCCAGCGCCTTGTTGAGCGAGTAGAGCACACCGGTGACGTGACTGTCGTCGCCCGCGTCGTAAATCTGCGCTTCGTAGCCGTAATAAACGGGCATCCATTCTTCGCGGGGCTCGATGGGAATGCGAATGAAGACGCCGGAATTGTCGTCGGGGCGCGACACCTTATAGACGATGCGAAGCACGGCATTGCCGATCGGCCCCTCTTTCCAGTAAAGCAGGCCCATACCGCCTCGCGGCTTGAGCAGGCCGTCTTCGACCACGAAGCTGCCGGGGCCGACCTGCTGCCAGCCCGTCAAATCCTTTCCGTTGAAGAGTTGTTTCCAGCCTTTGTCCCCGGCCGAAGCCGGAAGCGAAACCAGCAGGAAAGCAGCGGCGAGCACGAACCGTTTTGTCATAGCGAACCTCTTCATGAGATTTCCTGCCATTCTACCGGACCTTCTATGTTTCCTGTAGCGGCGGCGTTGCGCCGCCCCATGGCGAGGCAAACCGGCCGCTAACGGCAAGGCGTTCCTCGCCGACCCGGAATCCACCGATTCACGCTACGCTTGTACTGCTGGAAACTCGCGCCGAACCTCTTTTCAAGGTCCGGCTCTTCAAGGTAAATGACGCCGAGATGCACCAGCAGGGAAAGCAGCAGGGCGAAACAGGCCATCGCCCCCGATCTTTCCGCCAGGGCCAGGCCCAGTAACAACAGGATCCCTCCCAGGTAGACCGGGTTCCGCACCCACCGATAGACGCCTCGGACCACCAATTGGCGCGGCGGATCGAAGGGCGCGGGGGTTCCCCGGCCCAGCGTGACGAAGGTTCCCACGCCCATCAGCCCCAGTGTCGCTCCGAGGACCATCAGGACGATTCCCACGGGGCGGAGCGCTTCGGGCAGCACGAGCCCCAGTGCAGCATCCAGTCGGCGCGTGAACATCGCGAGCCATCCCCACAGTCCGAGGAAGCACGTCATTTACACGAGGGTTCGCGCCGCGATCCAAAGACGTTTCACGACACCTTTCCTTCCATCGCCGCCAGACACGCATGGAATTCTACAACAGACGCCTCTCGCCGATGGAGTCATTCGCCAGGCTGGGGCTGGGGCGGGCGCCGGCGGGGCAGAGGGCTGTATTGTGCCGCCGCCTTCGTGATAAGCTTTGAGTTTGCACCCGAACTTGCGAGGCGCATCTCAGGCACAGGAGGCATGATTATGAAGAAATCGTTATTGCTGACCGCGGCCGTCTTGATGATCGGCCTGACCGCTCTTTCCCGCCCGGCTTGGGCAGACGACGGGTTTAAGGTTGTCACCGGCAAACCCGCCGACAACGCCATCCCCAATGATTTCTACCTGGAGGGAAACCGGATTCCGGTTCAGAAGCGGAATGCCGTGCTGGTGAATTGCCCGATGGGAGGCCGCATCGTGATCGGATTGATCGACACCACCGGCTACAGTTCCCAAATCCAGCAGAAATACGAAGGGATGCTCATCAGCGAGACCCATTTCACCATTGGCGGCCAGAAGATCGGTGTGGGAAGCTTTGGGTTCGGCCACACCAAGCCCGCAGCCACCAGCGACGAGGATATGAGGTTAACGATCTACGATCAGGCGGGAAACAAGGTCGCCGAGGCGACCGGGAAGAAGGATGCCAGCCTGTCGAAGCCCAGCCCGCTCCAGGTAAAGGACAATAAGCTGTATCTGGGGCGATATGCCTTTGATTTGAAGTAACATGCCTGAAGGCCGAGGGGCGGCGGCTCGTCCGCCCCTCGTGCGCTTCCGGCGGATTCACGATCAACTTCCGTGACCTGCCGCTCTCAGATATTCCCCGCCATCATCAGCGCGATCTTCACTGTAATCGCGGCAGGGCTCGTTTGCGTGGCGGGGGCGGACTCGGTCCCGCATACGCGCGGCCGGGTAACCGCTGTGACCGCCCGGACGATCAGGCTCGAAGCTGCCGACGGGCGCTCCCGGGAGATCGTTACCAGCCAGAGCTACACGGAGCGAGTCTTCCCCGGCCAGAACGTGACCGTCTGGTACCGCCAGATCGGCGGCGCGGAAAAGCTGGACCGCATCGAGTATCCGCTCGAGTATCTGGCCGCGCGCCCCGAAGAATTCCTGCCGCCGATCAAGCGTGTCATTCTTCTGCCCGCTTCCAACGCCGGCGACGCGGGCGAAATCTTCGCCGCCATCGAGAGGAGACTGGAAGCAGACCGGCACTGGGTGGTGGCGAGCCGGTTGCTGTCCGAGGAGGTCCGCCGCCGCGACCAGAAAGCTCGCGGCGTCAATGCGGCGCTGACGGCCCCCGCCAATCCCTATAGCCCGGCGCCGATCGAATCTGCTTCGCCCGAGCTGATTCGGAAGGTTGCGGACGCGGCGCGCGCCGACGCCGTCCTGGAAACCCGCGTTGAATACTCCGTGCTGCCGGTCCGTTCGCACACGGCGGAATGGGACGGCCAGCGCGAGAAGTTCGGAAGCACCAGCGGGCGCATCACCATGGCCATGACGCTGCGCAAGGTGGAAGGGCGGGTGCCGGTCGCGACAATTGTCCTGCGCCTCTTCGACCGCCAGGGGAAACTGCTCTGGAACTACCGCCGAGGCTTTGGCGTGCTGGCGCTCCAGGTAAGCTCCAAGAATGAGTTTCGCGACCGCCCCCTGGCCGAGCGGGCGCGAGACGTTGCCTTTATGGAGGCGTGGCTGGCCTCCGCCTTCATGTCCTGGCAAGGCATTCGCTCCGAGCCCGCGATGGCCATCGCCAAGGATTAAAGGTCCGGCTGGACCCACCGACCGTCCGGCAGGTTGCAACTCTGCTCCGGGCTTGAAAAAGGCTCCCCGCCTCTGTAGAATCTATGCGTCAGGGCTGGATTTCAAATCTTGATGAGGCTGGTCGGAAGGGAGACCCCGCGGTTTTCCCGATCCGGCCCCTCCGTTGGCCCGATGAAGCGGGGCAAGCGGTTGGACTGACCGGAGCCGCGCTGTTCGGGACCTGACATCGAGGAGGATCCATGAAGAAGCTAGTCTTGCTGGTGGCATTCGTTCTGGCACTGGGCACGTTCAGTTGGGCCAGTGACGTGACGCTGTCGGGCGTGATCAGCGACAGCCATTGCGGCGCCAAGCACTCCGCTCCCGGCGCGGCCGACTGCGTGAAAGGTTGTGTCAAAGGCGGCGCCAAGTACGTGCTGGTTTCCGAGGGCAAGGTCTACAACCTGGATGCCCAGGACAAGGTCGCGGATTTTGCTGGCAAGGCCGTGAAGGTCACCGGCGACTGCGACGGCACCAATATCAAGGTGAAGTCGGTCGATGAAGCGAAGTAGCTTCGGGTGGAGAGGCGGCCCTGGGGGCCGTCTCCCCTTGAATCCACGGTCCGGTGTCGGCTGTAGCCCTGCGGGCGCGTCCGAGCGTCGGGCGCTTTTGTGTCCGTTCCTGGCGCCGACCCCGCCTGGCGGGGCCGGTGCTACTCCTCAATGTCGAATCATTCCGCTATAATGTCAGTTTGGTTTTCTGGTAACCCTGGGAGGAATAATGGACCCCGCTTCAGGCACCGCCAAGCCCCACGACTGGACTGTAAAGCGCGTGGGCACCACTACCTTCGCCATCTCCAAGCCCAAGCGCCAGGCGCGCAAGCTGCGCCAGACGCGCCTCAAGAATAAGCGCCGCGCGCGTTAAGTTCCTTCCATGGAGCGCCGGCTCCGGCCGGCGTGACCCGTGACCACCGGCAATGAACTGGCAGGGGAGACGCCTGCGCCCTCGGGGGGTGGTAGCGCACGGCTGCGGCTTTCGGTTCGGTGAGGAAAATCCGCCGCACTGGGAAGCGGGCGTTGCGTTACAGCCACCTGGTCCATCTGCAGGTCAGCACTGGCTGGCGTGTTGGTTGCGATGGAGGACGCGAGTTCGGACGTTATCCTTCAGCAGCGTCCAGAACGAGGCGTCGAGATACGCCCGGATGGAGACGTAGCACCCGCCGCACTGGTTGTGGGCGACGAACTTCTCCAGAATGTCCTGCTGCGAAGGATAGGTCGGGTCGAACATCGAACAGGGGCGCAGGCCGCCGGTGGGCGTTACCACTAGGAAACGGCGGCCGGCCTGGCAGCCGGGCACCGTGCCGTCGCGGAAGAAGTCGTAAATGCCCGACAACGTCCAGGGCGAATTGGTGATGCGGCCGTTCGTGGATTGCAGTTCCAACAGTTCCTCCATGGTGCGCTTGAGAAGTTCCAGATCCTCTGCCGAACTGATGTAATGGTCCATGCTGCCGGTGCGCAGCGGCGTGTAACAACTGTAGGAAATCTGCACCCCCCACTGCCGGGCCTTCTCGTAACCGGCGCGCAGGGTGGGCAGGTTGTCGCGCGTGATGGCGGTATTGAGCACGATATCACCGAAGCCGTGGCGGGCCATCTTGGGGATGATATCCGAAAGGTGCCGGAACAGCCCGGGCGAGCGCCGGAACTCGTCGTGCCGCTCGTCGGGGAAGTCCATGGAGATGGAGAACTGATTGACGCCCAGGGCCCGCAGATGCAGGTACTTCTCCTCCGTCATCAGCCGGGCGTTGCTGACCAGAATGAGGTAGGGAAGTCCGCTCGGTTCCTTGACAGCCCTTACGATCTCAAAGAGGTCCTTGCGCAGAAGCGGCTCGCCGCCGGAGAGTTGCACGGCCAGCGGCTTGAAATGGGTGCGCAGGCGGGCGTAGTCCGAAGCGGTGAGAGTGCCCAGCGGCCCGGGCTTGATGCCTCCCTTGTCGCAATGCTTGCAGTCAGCCGTGCAGGAGTGGGTGAGCTCGAACGACACCACCAGCGGACGGTCGGTGCAGAAGCTCCAGGTACCGCGGGCGATCATCCTGGCAGCACGAACAAGTGGTATAGAAGGCACAACGGCTCCTTGCAAGGGTCCGGGCGGCGCGCTGGCATCGGGAAGGCAAAACCCTACCTTCGATGACGCGGCTCGCCGCGCTGCGAGGGGTTTTCAGAATACCCCCCTGACCAGCGCGGTGCAAGTCCCGCCTGCCTCGCCCGGGAGAGTCGCCCTTGGCACCAGGCCAATGCCCGGGAACGCTCAGCCGCCAAAAACGACCTTTCGGGCCGTTCATTTCGCCGTTCGGAGCTTTCCAGTTCAGTTTTTGGCTTCTTCCGGGTAAGCTAAGTTTTTTGTTTAGAGGGCGCTAGGGCAAACGCCAGCAACTATGAAAATATTTTGCGCTGGGCGCGAAGACCTGCCCGGAGCACCAGGAGAAGCGGAAGAAATTCGCGTGGCGTCAGAAAACAAGCCGGCCAAAATCAGAATCCGCCGCGCCCTGCGGTTCGTGAACACCCGCCTGCGCGAGTGGCGCATGATCGCCAAGGGCTTGCTCTTCCGCAACCACCCCGTCCTGGTTCACCTGATTCCAATGCGGCGGTGCAACCTCGCCTGCACCTACTGCAACGAGTTCGACGACTTCTCCAAGCCGGTTCCGGTGGAGGTGATGCTCCAGCGGGTGGATTACCTCGCCTCGCTGGGAACGACGATCATCACCATCAGCGGCGGCGAACCGCTGCTCCACCCCGAGCTCGAAACCATCATCGCGCGCATCCGCAGCCACGGCATTCTGGCCGGAATGATTACCAACGGTTACCTGCTCACGCCGCAGCGCATCGAATGGCTGAACCGCGCCGGGCTCGACCACTTGCAGATTTCGATCGACAACGTCAACCCGGACGACGTTTCAAAGAAAAGTCTGAAAGTCCTTGACCGCAAGCTGCAGATGCTGGCCGAGCACGCCATCTTTCAGGTGAACATCAACTCGGTGCTGGGCAGCAGCGTGCGCAATCCTGAGGATGCGCTTACCGTGGCGCATCGCGCCATCGAGCTGGGCTTCACCTCGACCGTCGGCATCCTGCACGACCACGATGGTCAGCTTCAGCCCTTGAACGAACGCCAGCAGCAGATCTTCGAGGAGATCATGACGCTGGGCAAGCGCTCCTACGCGCGCTTCAACCAGTTTCAGCACAACATCGCGAAGGGCGTTTCCAACGACTGGCGCTGCCGCGCCGGAAGCCGTTACCTCTACGTTTGCGAGAACGGCTTGGTCCACTACTGCTCGCAGCAACGCGGCTTCCCGGGCATTCCGCTTGAAAAATACACCGCCGAGCATCGCCGCCACGAATACGATACCCAGAAGACCTGCGCGCCGCGTTGCACCGTCAGTTGCGTGCAGCAGGTCGCCATGCTCGATAACTGGCGCGATCCCCAAACCAAACCGGCCTTCGTCCCGGTCGAAGACCTCGTCCAAGTCCCCGTTTCCGTGGAAGACAACTAGGAGCATTTCGGATTCCTGACAGCCGAGGGCAGCATGGGGCATCATCTTCAACCTACGATTTCGCTGCTGGCTCACACACCGGCTGCTCTCGACGCGCTCCTCCGCGGCCTGCCGGAGGAGTGGACGCATCGCAACGAAGGCGGAAACACCTGGAGCGCGTTCGATATCGTTGGCCATTTGATCGACGGCGAGCGCACCGACTGGATGCCGCGGGCGCGGATGATTCTCGAATACGGGGACACTCGAACCTTTGAGCCGTTTGATCGCCGGGGATATTTGAAGGAGTGCGCAGGTAAATCCTTGGATCAGTTGTTGGATGAACTTGCGCGCCTGAGGGCCGAAAATCTGGCTGCGTTGCGGGCAATGAATCTTCAGCCTGCCGACCTCGCGCGCCGCGGACGTCATCCTGCATTCGGAGTCGTCACTCTGTCCCAGCTCCTCGCCACCTGGGCCGTTCACGACTTGACGCATCTGCACCAAGTCTCACGCGTCATGGCCCGCCCATACCGGGAAGCGGTGGGTCCGTGGAGCGCCTATCTGGGCGTCTTGCACTGCGACGGCCACAGCGCGCCGTGAGGCATGACCGCGCCAGGCCCTGGTTGGATGCGGTTTGTTATTTCGCGAAGCCGATCGGGGTGAGGACGCAACACGCGGCGGGGTGGATGCAGCGCGTTGCGGTTCTCTTCCTTCGAGGCGCCGCAGACCCCCAAGGGCAGGGGTCTGCGCCAGCCCGTGAAATTCGCTCTTCAGAATTCACCATTCGTCATACTACTTATTCACCATCGTTCCCACGCGGCCCAGAAAGTCGTTATGGCCCTGGGGGTCCACGGCAGAGCGGAAGGATGACTCAAGTTCGGGATTCTTCGCGAACTCTTCTCGATAGGACTTTTTT
>CAZHKT010000011.1:0-44956 GCA_964533045.1 uncultured Acidobacteriota bacterium
TGCCGCTGTTGAAGACGATGCCGGAGAAGTTGTTCTGCGGAGATTGCTCATACGGGATAGGGTAATACTCCCAGCGCACTCCGAACTGGAGCGTCAGGTTCGGCCGGACTTTCCAGTCGTCGTTGAAGAACAATCCCATGCGCGGGAACGCCGGCAGGAAGCTGGGGCCGAACTGGGCGCCCGTCTTCGGGTCGATACCGTAGTTGCGTTCCTGGAAGGGATCGTCCAGAGCGAAGTCGAACTGGTTGTTGAAATCGAAGAAGTAACGCGTCCATTCCGCGCCGAACTGAGCGCCGGACTTCCAGCCGTCCTCGATGGCCCACGTAAATCCGCCCTTGAAGGCGTGCGAGCCGCGATTCCAGGAGAGCACGTTCCGCCATTCGCCGTTGGTTTGCAGGAAGGTGGGGCCAGTGAAGCCCATGCCGTAGGACGCGATGCCCGGCACGTTGATGTTGGGAATCTGACCGTTGCCGATACCGACATCTCCGCGCACCCGGGTGACCGTGATCGAAGTCTCATAGAGCACCGTGGGCGAGAACGTGTGCGTGTAGTTGGTGTTGAAGTAATAGGTGTACTCGGGTTCCTGGCCATCGAAGCCCGGATAGACGTTGGGCGAGGCAAAGTTCACCGAGCGGCGCGCCGTGTGATAGAAGTTGAAGTACAAGCGCTGCTTCGCCTCGTTCCAGTTGTGGTCCACGCGGACGTTCTGCTGATCGCCGTCGCGGGCCACCGTGCTGTTGTACGTAAAGTTCTGCGCCAAGGGCAGATCGCAGGGGAAAGCTCCCGTGCGTCCCAGACGCGTCGTGTAGTTGAACGTTCCGCCGGCGGGGCAGGCCCCGGCGCCGATGCGGGCAACTTCCTGGGCCACCGTCAGCGTGGTCGTGCCCCGGCTGCCGGCGGGTTGGAAGGTGTTCGCCACATAGGACGAAATGCCCTTGAAATTGGGATCGCCCGTGCTGGCCGGCGTGAGCGTCTTCATGAAGTTCTGGAACTCCACGGTGGGAACCGTGGTGACGAAGGTGGTTCCGACGCCGGAGCGCAGGTAGTCGATGGATCCGAAGAAGAATGTCTTGTCCTTGCGGATCGGTCCGCCAAAGCTGAGGTTGTACTCGTTGCGGCGCAGCACCGGCAGGGCGTCGCACGACCCGTCATGACGGGCGATGGTGCAGGTCCCGTTGGGATTGAACGCCTTCTGGAACTGGTTGCGCGAAATCAGGTGGTTGTTGGTGTGGAACCAGCCCGCCGTGCCGTGGAAATCGTTGGTGCCGGACTTGGTGGCCACGTTCACCAGCAGCGAGGAGTTGCGGCCGTACTCGGCCGAGAAGTTGTTCACCGAGACGCGCAATTCCTGCACGGAGTCGGAATTCGGCGTGAGGTTGGTGACGCCGCCGCGCGGGCTGGCGTTGACGCTGCCGGAATCGATCAGGTAGCTGTTCGATTCACCGCGCTGCCCGTTGGCGTTCTGGGTCACACCGAACTCGGTGTTGAAGATGTCGGCCGAGGCCTGGGCATACGCCTGGCCGCCGCCCGCGCCCGAAGGCAGGCCCGTCACGCCCGCCGTCAGCACGACCAGCGAGTAGAAGTTGCGGCCCTGCAGGGGCAGGTTCTTCACGCGGGTCTCAGCAATCTGGGTGGAGACGCGCGCTTCGGAAGTCTCGATCGGTGGCGGCGCGGCGGTGATGGTCACCTCCGTCGTCGTCGTGCCGAGTTCCAGGGTGACGTTGACCGCCCGGACCTGGTTGGTCTCGAGCACGATATTCTTTTGAACGATCGTCTTGAATCCCTGGGCCGACACCGTGAGTTCATAGGTGGAGGCCGGCAGGGTGTCAATCCGGTAAACGCCCGCCGCCGTCGTGGTGGTGGTGCGCGACACGTTGGTGGCGGTGTCCTTGACGGTTACCGTCGCATTGGGCACCACGGCGCCGGAAGGGTCGGTCACAACTCCTTCGATGCCGCTTCGAAACTGGGCCCATGCGGGGGAAGTGGCGAGAACCAAGATCAGCGCAAACAGGCTGACGGTGCCCGTGACTTTTCTCCAATTCGACATGGAACGCCTCTCTTTCATGATTTATGGGAAAGCTCCCTCTTTCTACTTCTGGCGGCCTGGCTGCAATCGCTTGCATCATGCTGCCAGTCAAATACCCGCCCAAGTGAAATCCTCAACGAGGATTTCGCCGAAAGAGTTTTCGTATCCCAAGACTTACCGACGCAGGAAACAGGAGAGAAAACCCAAAGAGAATTAGACTACTGCTGGATGAAAGCGCTTCTCGCTCTCCGGCGAGTCTGCTCAATTCGTATACAATCCGGCATTCAATGACAGCCAGAAATCTACTCTCTCGAACGAAGTCTGTCAAGTGTTTTTTGGGGCCCCGATAATGCAAATCTATTAGGGCGCGGAAACCGCTCCGGGCGAGCCAAACCCTGTTCCCACGCCGCAAACCCACCTGAGGTTCAACGAGGCCACTTGAAATTTTCGGGAGGCGTCGGCATTCTAAAAGCAGCAAGACTTATGCGAGTCCGTGAACGAAATGCTGCTATCCAGCCGCGCGCCCTGATCATCGCGGGACTGTGGATTGCTTTGGTCACGCCGGTGGGTCCGGTCTCAGCACAGCAGCCGACGGTACCCCCCGGCCTTGCTCGGGCCGCTCAACTGATTCAGGAAGGAAACCCGACGGCGGCCATCGCGGTTCTGCAGGCGGCGCTGCGCCAGTCGCCTCAGGATGTTCGCGCCCACAACCTGATGGGGATCGCCCTGTCTGCGGCCAACCGGCTGGAAGAGGCCAACGCCTCCTTCAGCCGGGCGTGGAAGCTCAATCCCAAGTTCTTCCCCGCCCTGAAAAATCTCGGCCTGAACGAACTGAAGCTGCAGCGCGTGGAGGACGCCCGGATGCACCTCGAGCAGTTCGTGGAAGCTGCACCCGGCGACGGCGCCGCCCATCTGGCCCTGGCCGAGATCTACACCCAGAAAGGCGAGCACGCCAAGGCCGTTGAAAACTACGTTGCCAGTCAGGGAATGTTCCTCCGCAACCCCGTCACCATTCTCAGCTTCGCCCGGAGCTGCTTCGCTTCCGGCCAGGGTCAGAAAGCCGCCGGAGCGCTGGAACTGATGCCCGCCGCGGCTGACGGCCTCGCTCATTTTCAGGCGGGCATTCTGCTGGCCCAGCTCGAGAAATTCGACGCAGCGGCGCGCGAGTTCGAGTTGGCACGCAAGGACTACCCCGATCCCTACGAGGTCGGCTACAACCTGACGCTGGCCTATTCCCGCGGCCAGAAATACGACGACGCCATCCGGGTTGCCGAAGACCTGATCGCCAAGGGCTTCCAGAAAGCGGAGCTCTACAACCTGCTGGCCAACGCCTATGAGCACAACCGGCGCACCGTGGACGCTTACAATGCGCTGCGCATCGCCACCCAGCTCGAACCGCAAAATGAAGACAACTACCTCGACCTGGTGGCCCTCGGCATCGACCACCGGAATTACGACCTTTCCTTTGACATCATTGAGATTGGCCTGAAGAACATCCCGGGCTCCTACCGCCTGCGATTGGCACACGGCACCGTCCTCGCCCTGCAAGGCCAGATGTCGCGCGCCTTGGCCGACTTCGAAGAGGCCGTCCGAATCGATCCGGACAAGGATCTGCCGTTCTACGGCATGGTGATGGCCCTGATGCAGACCGATCAGGCCGAGCGCGCCCGCAAGGTGCTCAAGGAGCGGCTGGGCCGGAGTCCTGACAATTACCTGCTGCTCTACGCCCTCGGCGAAATGCAGGACCGCGTCGGAGCGCCGCCCGGCACCGATCTCGAAATCGAGGCCGTCAGCGCCCTGAAACGCTCCATCGAGCTCCAGCCCAACCTGGCGCCGTCGCGCGTGGCGCTGGGCCGCATGCTGCTCCGCCGTGGTGAAGTGGACGAAGCCATCGTCCACCTGGAACGCGCCATCCAGCTCAACCCCGACAACCTTTCGCCCGCCTATCAGCTCGCCACCGCCTACCGCCGCAAGGGCAACAAGGAGAAAGCCGCCGAGTACCAGGCCATGTTCGAGAAGTACAAGGAAGAAGACCGCGACCGCTACATGAACGTGCAGATCCTCCGCCTGCTGCGCGAGGGGGAGAAGTAGCCTCCGACAGCCGTTCTCTGGCGCTGCGGCTTTTCTTTCCCGGATGAATGATCCACAGGGTTGAAGGGCGAGCCCTGCGCTCCAAGACCGGCCCTGGGATGCGAGGCGCACGCCTCAGAAGGTATAAGCGCAGGTGAAAAAGAAGCTGCGGCCGGGTTCAGGGACCTTGATGCCCAGGCGGAACGGATCGCGCTGGAACGACAGGTGTTCGTAATAGAAGCGGTCGAACACGTTATCCACGCCGGCGGCGAGGTTGAGTTTGGCGGTCTGCACGCCGATTTTGAATCCCAGCGTGCCGTAGCCCGGCGTGGGCGATTCTTTCAAGTCGGCATCCACGCGCTTCTGCGCGTTGACCGCCAGGCCTTCGACCTCGGCAAAGAAGACGCGGGTTCCGTAGCGCAGCACGGCGCGCGATTTGAGCGGCGGCATCTCCGCCAGGTTGATGTTGAAGATCATGGCTTCGGGCCTGGCGCTCTTCTTTCCCACCGTGTAAGAAGTTCCTCCCCGGAACAGCAGCGACCGTGAGAGCCGAAGGTTGTAAGAAACTTCCCCGCCGTAGAGCCTGGCGTCCACATTCTCAAACGACCGCGCGGCAGGGTTCATCACGCCGGGCACGCTGTTCACGCGCGGCTGGTTGTGAACCGCCACGTAGTTGGCGAGCCAACTGTAGAAGAGCGTCGGGCGCAACTGGAATCGCCCGGCGGAGAGATTGATACCCAGGTCGGCTTCGGTGTTGGCGGTGGGCTTCAGATTGGGATTTCCCACCCAGTCGGTGCCCATGCGCTTCAGGCTCATATAGCGTTCCTGCGGGTCGGGGAGGCGGACGGTTCGACCCAGGCCGCCGAAGATTTCGACGCGGCGACCGAGGGCATAGGCGAGTTGCGCGTAGCCGGCCGGATCGGTATCGCGGTGCGAAGTCTGCCGGGTGCCCTTGTACGCCCAGTAAAGATCGGTCGTGAGCATCGGGCTGCGCGCTTCGCTTTGCGCCGTGTCCAGCCGGCCGCCCGCCTGGAGGCGCAGCCCTCCGGCAAGATTCTTTCGATAATTGGCGTAAGCCCCCGCCACCCACATGCTCACGTCGGGGATCGAGCTTTGGTCGGCGTAACCGCCTGCGGTGCGCATGGTGTGCAGGACATCCCAGTGGCGGTGAAACATCTCAACGCCCATCGTCAGGTCCGAAATCTCCGCGATGACCTTGCCACCTGCCGCCTGCGTCTTCGCCATGGCGCCCATCGAATAGGGCCGCGCTGCGCGTACTGAACTCGTTCGATACTCGTCAGTCATCCAGTGCTGGACCTGGGTGAAGTAACCTTGAAACCGAAGAAGTTTGAAGGAGGGAGGCAGGTGGCTGAAATCGTAGGAAGCATTCGCCCGGTCGGCGTTGTCGTAGAGAGCGTCCATCAGGAGATAGGGATAGAGCACGCGCCCGCCCGCCTGCCGCGTGTATCCCACCTCCAAGCGCTGGTTTTCACCGGGCGCGAAGCCGAACTTTCCCCAGCCGGTCTGAACGTCGAATGCGTTCAGGTGGCGCGCGCTGTCGCGATAGTTGGCGTAAGCGGTGAAAGGCTGGCCGTTGCCGTCACGATAGGGATTGGATGTACGGAAGGAGTAGCCCAACAACCCCGAAATCTTCCCGTTCGAGTAAGACCCGTTCAAGGATGGGTTCACGTAGCCAAATGATCCCGCCGCGACATTGGGGACAAAGCGGAAGCCCTCTGCCGGGCGCTTGCTGACGATTTGGACCAGGCCGCCTAGGCTGCCGTGATTCTCCACGTCGAAGGCTCCCTTGGTGATGACGACCTCTTGAATCTCGGAGAAATCCACGTGAAAGGCCGGAGGATCCATGCGGTTCGGGCAGGCGCCGAAGAGGCGCGCGCCATCCACCAGCACGTTGAGGTTGCTCGACTGGAAACCGCGCAGCACGACATCATTGGCGATGCCGCCCTTGCGAATCTTCCACACGCCGTCGACTTCGCCCAGCGCCTCGCCCACGTCGCGCGCAGCGCCCTCGCGAACCTCGCGGGCCGTGAGGATTTCGTCGAAGGTCGGTGCCTTGCCGGTGATCTGAACCTGCTCGGCCAGGGCGGGAATCCGAAGCCGGATATGGAGCGCCCGGCGTTCTGCGTCGTGCAACTCGATGCGGTCGCGAAGGAACGGCTCGAATCCCGGCGCCTCGGCGGAAAGGTCGTACGTTCCTTCCGGAATGGCGGTGAAGCTGAATATGCCCTGGTGATCGCTTTGTGCGGAGAAAGCTTTGCCGGTCGTGACCTCGGTCAAGCGCACCACCGCGCGCGGCACGACGGCGTCCGAGGGATCCAGAACCTTCCCGGCGAGCGTTGCCGCCATAGATTGGGACACCGTGGCACACACCACTAAGGTGCACCACACCACCACCTTGCCCATCGCGTCTCCTCCCTCCGCGGCGCGAGTGGATGCCTGCGAGCCGCAGGGGTTCGAATTTAGCTGGTGTGAGAGTTATGAAGCAGGAGGAGGTCTCTGGAAGAGATAGGCCAGGTGGCCGGATAAATGATAAGAACGAACGGCCGGCGTGAAAAGCACAGTGGATGCTTTCGGCGCCGTGTTCCATGCCGCGAAGCGAGAGATGGCCAGCGCCACAGAATGCAGTGGCAGCCCCGTCGCGCTGCGGCAGTCACTTCCGCAATTGCGGCCGACGGACCAACGCGTGCCCGCGGCATGACTCTTCTTGCAACAGCAGTCCGCCGTGGAGCTGGCGCAGCCGCAATGGCAGGCACCAGCCGGCGCCGGGGAAAAGGCGAGAGGCGCAAGGGGAATCGCGGTCAGCAGGGCGAGCAGCCCAGCCGCAATGAAGCGTTGATGGAGTCGCTGTGCAATCGTCGGCCGGATTGGGCGGTCCAGGATCACGGGGTCCGATTCGCCTTCTGCAAGCTGAGCAGGATTCCAGTATACACCCGTGTTCTCCGCCGGGCGAACGGCCACGCGGGTCGTGCCTCTGCCCGAACAGGAAGCCGTCGTCTTCAAGAAGTCCGCGCCTGACATTCAATTCCTCGTTCCGCCGTTTGAGGTTTTGTCCATGGCGCTGGTCGAGTACGCGTAGCACTCCCGGGACCGCAGGCGTCCCGCCTGCATGCTTGTTGTTTTTTCTCGATACCGCCTGAAAGGCGGCGCTACACCTGCGTCCGTCGGCATCTTGCCGGCAGGTTTGTGAAGTCATTGCAGGCGGGACGCCTGCGGTCCCAGGGTTGCAGGCGAGGCGCCTGCCCGCAGGCACCGCCGCTACCGCTGCCGATTCCGGTTGACCTTCGTCAGAGTTTGTTTAACAATCGCACTTCTGCAAAGTGTAACCGCTTTCAGCGAGCAAAGGAGGGGGAACTCATGGCCAGGAAATCACGCAGGACGTTTCTGAAACAGGCGGGGACGGCAGGCGCGGCGTTGGCCGCCAGCCGTTGGCTGGCGCCGGCGGTGTTTGCGCAAGCGGGACCGGCGCGCATTTACATTGACCCGGCGCAGAAGATCGCGCCGCTCGACCGGCGAGTGCTGGGCTCGTTTCTCGAACACCTGGGTCGCGCCATCTATGAAGGCATCTACGATCCCGGCTCCAAGCACGCCGACGCCAACGGCTTTCGCAAGGACGTGGCCGAGGAAATTAAGATGATGGGTGTGCCCATGGTGCGCTATCCGGGCGGAAACTTCGTCTCCGGCTACAACTGGCTGGACGGCGTCGGCCCCAAGGACAAGCGTCCCACGGTGCTCGACAAGGCGTGGAACACGCTGGAGAGCAATCAATTCGGGACCAACGAATTCATGGCGTGGTGCAAGCTGGTCGGCACCGAGCCGCTGATGGGCATGAACCTGGGCACGGGCTCGCCCGAGATGTGCGCCGCGCTGGTGGAATACTGCAATCAGGCCAAGGGCACCAAATGGAGCGACCTGCGGCGCTCGCACGGCATCGAGCAGCCCTACAAGGTGAAATCCTGGTGCATCGGCAACGAGATGGATGGCCCCTGGCAGATCGGCCACATGACGGCGCGCGAATACGGCCGCAAGGCGCGCGACGCCGCCAACCAGATGCGCATGGTGGACGAGTCGCTGGAACTGATTGCCTGCGGCTCGAGCGGCATCCTTATGCCGACGTACCTCGAATGGGACCGCGAGGTTCTGGAAGAGTGCTACGACCTGGTGGACGCGATTTCGCTCCATGCCTATTACCGGAATGACGAGGCCGAGTTCGGCGCGGCGGGCGACACGTCGAAGTACCTGGCGTTCAATCTGCTGATGGACCGCCAGATTGAGGAAATCATCGGCGTGTGTGACTACGTGCGCGGGCGGATGCGATCGCCCAAGTCGCTCTGGCTCTCCTTTGACGAATGGAATGTGTGGTATCGCGCCCGCAACGGGGACGGCCAGCGTCAGTTCGCGCCCCATCTGCTGGAAGAGGTCTATGACCTGCAGGACGGCCTGCTGGTGGGCGGCCTGATCAATTCGCTGCTGCGCCACGCCGACCGCGTGAAGGTTGCCTGCCTGGCGCAGCTGGTGAATGTGATTGCGCCCATCACCACCAATAAAGACGGATTCTTCCGTCACACCATCTACTATCCGTACCTGTGGGCGCTGCAGGCGGCCAGGGGCGACGTGCTCGACATCGCCACCGACGCACCCACCTACGAAGTCAAGGGGCTGGGACAGCCGTCGCGGGGCGGCCGGTTCGGCCGTCCGGCCGCGACCCAGGTCCCCTTCCTGGACGCCGTCGCCACCCTGGATGAGGCGGGCAAGAAGCTCAGCCTCTTCGTCCTGAATCGGGATATCGCCAAAGCACGCGAAGTTGAGCTGGTCTTCCGGGAAACGCCTCCCGGCAAGGTGCAGATGTCCCAGGTGCTGACCGGGCCGGACCTGAAGGCTTTCAACAGTTTCGAGAAGCCCAACAACGTGACAGGCCAGGCGTTTGAGGTGCCCAAGTCCGGCGCGCGCGTCACCGTGCAGTTGCCGGCGCGGTCCTACACCGTGATCCAGTGGGGTGCGTAAACCCCGGAGCCGCGGGCGTCTTGCCCGCAGACAGGCGAGACGCCTGCGCTCCCAGGGCCGTAGCGTCGGCCTTCAGGCCGACACTCCGGCTAATGAAATGAGATGTAGCGTCGGCCTTCAGGCCGACACTTGGGGTGGCGATCTGAAGGTCGCCGCTACTTGGCATGGCGACCTAAAGGTCGCCGCTACGGGCCTTCACCGGTAGGCGGCGGTCACTGACTGCTGCCGCAGGAGGGTAAGTATGTTTTCGCGAAACAGAATCGGTGTCCAGGGGTGCGCGTGCGGGCTTCTGGCCGCAGCGTACCTGATTTTCTTGGGAACAAGGCCCACCAAGACCGAAGCTCAACCCGCCGACGTAGCCGTCAAGGATCTTCCCCATCTCACTGATCTGCCGCTGACCGCCGTCCAGATTGATGACAACTTCTGGTCGCCGCGCTTCGAGATCAACCGCACCAAGTCGCTCGATCACGTTTACGCGCAACTGGAGGCCACAGGCTGCATCAGGAATTTCGACATCGCCGCCGGCACGGCGCAGGGCAAATTCGGCGGGCCCTTCTGGGCGGATTCGGACGTTTACAAGTGGATCGAGGGCGCATCGTACTCGCTCGCCTTCCATCCTGACCCGAAGCTCGAGGCGCGTGTGGACGAAACCATTGCCAAGATCGCGGCCGCGCAGCAGCCCGACGGCTATATCGACACCTTCATTCAACTGGCACAGCCCGACCTGCGCTTCCGGAACTTCGCCTTCTTCCACGAGGATTTCTGCGCCGGGCACCTGTTTGAGGCGGCGGTGGGACATTATGAATCCACCGGCAAGAAAACGCTGCTCAAGGTCGCGACCCGGTTCGCCGACCTGTTCGACACCACGTTCGGCCCGGGCAAGCGCGAATATATCTCCGGCCACGAAGGCATTGAGCTGGCGCTGATTCGTCTCTACCGCGCCACGGGCGAGAAGCGTTATCTCAAGCTCGCCGAGTTCATGGTGAACGGCCGCGGGCAGAAACCCTCCATCTTCGAAATGCAATTCGCGGAATTGCCGCACGGCCGCCAGCTCGACTTCCTCGGCCGCCCCATGGACATTGATCACTGGTACCGGCTGCTGCTGCACGAGCGCGACGGCAAGCTCGACACGCGCTACAACCAGGATCACTTGCCGGTGCGCGAGCAGTCGGACGCCGAAGGCCACGCCGTGCGCGCCATGTTCCTCTATTGCGCCATGGCCGACCTCGCCTACGAAAACAACGATGAGGGACTCTTCGCCGCCTCGCAGCGCCTGCACGACAGCGTGACGCTGCGGCGCATGTACGTGACCGGCGGCATCGGGCCCTCGGCGCACAACGAGGGCTTTACGTCGGATTACGATTTGCCGAATGATAATGCCTACCAGGAAACCTGCGCCTCGTCGGGCATGGTGCTGTGGAACCATCGCCTGCTCAAACTGACAGGCAACAGCAAATACGCCGACGTGATGGAACTCTCGCTCTACAACGCCATGGCGGCGGGCGTCTCCATGGACGGCACCGCGTTCTGCTACGTTACGCCGCTCGCGAGCGACGGCAAGTTCAAGCGCTCCGGCTGGTTCGGCGTGCCCTGCTGTCCCACCACCGTCGTGCGTTTCGTCCCCTCGGTGGGGCGCTACATCTACAGCCAGTCGCCCGATGGGCTGTGGGTGAATCTGTACATTCCGTCCAAAGCCACGGCGAAAATCGGGGAGGGAAAGATTTCGGTCAAGCAAACCAGCGATTTCCCCTGGGAAGGCGAAGTGAAATTCACGGTGACGGCCGACCAACCCCGCGACTTCAAGCTCCGCCTGCGCGTGCCCCACTGGTGGGCCAACCCGGCCTTCAGGGTGAACGGGGCGGCGATCACGCCCCCCGTGACCAAGGGTTACGCCACCCTTGACCGCAAGTGGGCCACGGGCGACACGGTCGAAGTCTCGCTGCCCATGACGGTTGATCGGCTGGAATCGAATCCCAAGGTGGTTTATAACCGCGGCAAAGTGGCGCTGCGGCGCGGCGCGATCATCTACGCGCTGGAAGAGACCGACCAGGAAGCGCCGCTCGATCGCATCGCGATTCCCAAGGGCGCCGCGCTGCGCGCCGTGTACGAGCACGCCCTGTTCGGCGGCGCCATGCAGGTGCGCGGCGACGGCGTCGCCGTTGATCCCAGCGCCTGGGCAAACAAACTGTATCAACCCGCGCCCACACTCAAAACCAAGCCCACCCAGATTAAGGCCGTTCCCTACGCCATCTGGGGCAATCGCGGCCAGGGCAAAATGATCGTGTGGGTGGATGCCGCGCCGTAGTGATTCCCCGGGACCGCCGCCGTCCAGCCGGCCGTAGCGTCGGCCTTCAGGCCGACACCGGAGCTGGCGACCTAAAGGTCGCCGCTACGCCGAGATAAATCAAGGAGGCAATTTGAGATTTCAAGGAGTTTACTCTGTACTGCCGACACCGTTCCATGATGACGGCTCGCTCGACCTCGAAAGTTTGCGGAAGGTGGTTGACCTGTATCTGTCCGCGGGGATCAACGGCGTAACCGCCCTGGGCGTGACCGGCGAAGTGGCGCGGCTCAACGAGCATGAGCGCAAGGTGGTCCTGGAGACCATCGTTCAGCAGTTGAACGGCCGCGGCGCGGTGATCGCCGGGACGAGTGCCGACGGCCTGCACAAGTGCATCGAGTACACCCGCGAAGCGCGCGCACTGGGCGCCACCGGCGTGATGGTAAGCCCGCCGCGCCTGCCCAAGCTGAACTCCGAGGCGGTGGTCAATCACTTCGTTAAGCTGGCCGCCGCCGTGGATATTCCCATCGTGATTCAGGACTATCCCCCCATCTCCGGCTTCACGATGGAGGCTTCGCTGCTGGCGCGCATCGCGCGCGAGGTTCCTTCGGCGCGCACCATCAAGCTGGAAGACCCGCCGACGCCGCTCAAGACCGTGCGCATTCTGGAGCAGGCCAAGGGGATGGAAGTGAATATCCTCGGCGGGCTGGGCGGCGTCTTTCTGCTGGACGAGCTGCTCGCGGGCGCGGCAGGTGTGATGACCGGATTCGCCTATCCCGAGATCCTGGTCGAGGTCGTGCGCGCCTTCAAGGCGGGAGAGGTGGACAAAGCGGCAGATGCATTCTACCCCTTTGTCAGCCTGATGCGCTTCGAGTTTCAGGAAGGCATCGGCATGGCGATTCGCAAGGAGGTGCTGCGCCGGCGCGGGGCGATCAAGTCGGCGGCCATCCGCGCGCCCGGCGCGGTGATGGACCGCTCGACGACGGAAGCGCTCGACCGGCAACTGGCTTGGATCAAGGCGCACGGCGGCGGACGGTGGATCGTGTAAGGTCGCGTCGGCCTTCAGGCCGACACTCAGATGGCGACCTGAAGGTCGCCGCTACGAAGGGACTCGCCTGGGACAAGGCGCACGGCGGCGGACAGTGGATCGTGTAAGATCGCATCGGCCTTCAGGCCGACACTCAGATGGCGACCTGAAGGTCGCCGCTACGATAAGACCGAAATGAATCTCGGCCTGAAGGATAAAGTCGCTCTGGTGGCGGGCGCGAGTCGCGGCCTGGGCTTTGCCATTGCGCAAGAGCTGGCCCGCGAAGGCGCGAAGGTTTCGCTCGCCTCGCGTGACCTGGCGGCCGTCGAGGCGGCCGCGGGATATATCCGACAGCAAACCGGCGCGGAGGTCTTGGGCGCGGCCTGCGATGTGCGCTCGCGCGAGGCCATTCAGGCGTGGCAGCACGCCACGGTTGAGAGATTCGGCGGCATCGATCTGCTGGTGACGAACTCCGGCGGTCCTCCGGCCGGCATGTTCGAAGATTTTGATGACGCCGCCTGGCTAAACGCATTTGAGTTGCTGGTGCTCAGCGCCGTCCGTCTGGTGCGCCTCGTCATCCCTTCTATGGAAGCGCGCGGAGGCGGCAGCATCCTGATGCTGACGTCGGTCGCGGTCAAAGAGCCCGTTCCCAACTTGATTCTCTCCAACGTCATCCGGCCAGCGACTGCGGCGCTGGCCAAGTCGCTCGCCAATGAATTGGCGGCCAGGAAGATCCGTGTCAATCAGATCCTCCCCGGCCGCATTGCCACGGACCGCCTGAAAGAACTCGACGCGATCAACAGTAGCAAGGCTGGCATCTCGGTCGAGGAGCAACGCAGCCGCGTGATCTCCAGTATCCCGCTTGGCCGTTACGGCGAGCCGACGGAATTTGCCCGCGTGGCGGTATTCCTCCTGTCCAACGCCGCTTCCTATCTAACGGGCATTACCATTCCCGTGGATGGCGGACTAACCCGCTCAATCTTCTAAGGTTATCAGCCATTTTGGAAGGCTGGGGCGACGGTGACGCGCCGCAAGGCTTGCGAGGGCGGAAGGCCACCGCAACTCAGTCCTTGACATTTTGCTCTAGCATGCTATTTTGTATGCGATGATGTTCCCTGATGAGGAACAATACTCCTGATAAGGAGCGCACATGGGAGGGGTCCCGCAGCAAGCGCCGGTGGAGAAGGCGGTCCACGACGAAGAACCCGCGAAGCAAGGGCACGTTAGCCAGGTCAGTAAGGCGTACAGCCAGTTACGAGAGCTCATCATTCACGGACGCCTGGCGCCCGGAACCAGGATTGTGGAAGTGGACTTGGCGAATCGCCTAGGCGTGAGCCGGACGCCGGTCCGCGACGCGCTGCGGCTGCTCCAGCAGGAAGGCTTTGTGGCGGCAAGCTCGCCGGGGTCTTTCAAGGCTCGCCTGATCGTGGCGCCGCTGACCAAGGAAGACGCCGAGGAAGTGTACGGGATTGTGGGTCGTCTGGAAGGCTGGGCGGCACGGCTCTCGGCGCAGCTTCCGGCCGAAAGGCGCACCGAGCTCGCCCACCAATTGCGGGAATTAAATGACGGCCTGCGCGCCATCGCTGCCGCCGCCG
The DNA here is from genome assembly GCA_964533045.1 of uncultured Acidobacteriota bacterium. Lineage (GTDB taxonomy): Bacteria > Acidobacteriota > Terriglobia > UBA7540 > UBA7540 > JACQNR01. The sequence goes on from CAZHKT010000011.1 coordinate 14,022, forward strand.
TCCGCGATCCGCAGCAGACGCTGGCGCTGGACATGGAGTTTCACCGCCGCATGGTCGAGGCGAGCGCCGGCCCGCGCCTCCTGGCCATTTACAACGGCATCAAGCCGCAAACCGAGCGCTACTGGCGGGTTTACTCGCACGTACAGATGCACGTGGACCGGTCCGCCGACGAGCATGCCCAGATCATCCGGGGCATCGAGGCGGGAGATCCCGACTTGGCCGAGCGCGGCGTGGTGATGAACTGGCAACAAGGCTGGGAGCGCCTCTGCGAAGTTATCGACCGGATCGGGGAACGCGGCAGCTGGTAGAACGGTCGAAGGAACATGGAATCGGTACCGGTCCAACCCGAGGTTGCAGGAAATCCGCCGCCGCCGGCGGAAGATCACGCCGGTCTGGTGTTTGACATCCGGCGCTTTTCGGTGCACGACGGGCCGGGGATTCGGACGGCGGTGTTCCTGAAGGGCTGTCCGCTCGCTTGCTGGTGGTGCCACAACCCGGAAGGGCGATTTTCCCGCCCCAACCTGATGCTTTATCCGGAGCGTTGCATCCAGTGCGGTGAGTGTCTCAAAGCCTGCCCGCACGGGGCGATATCGCGGCAGGACGGCGCAATTCGCACCTCCCCGCAGCTTTGCCAAGCCTGCGGCACCTGCCTCGACCACTGCGTGGCGGAGGCGCGCGCGCTGGCCGGGCGGCGTGTCACGGTGGCCGAGGTCCTGCGCCAGATCGAGCCGGATCGTGTCTTCTTTGACGAATCGGGCGGCGGCGTGACCTTTACCGGCGGCGAGCCGCTCTCTCAACCCTGCTTCCTGGAAGCCATGCTCGACGCCTGCCGCGCCCGCGGCCTCCACACGGTGGTGGATACCTGCGGTCATGCCGATCCCGAAATCTTCCTTCGCATCAGTGAAAAGACCGACCTTTTCCTGTTCGATTTGAAGATGCTCGACCCCGACGCCCACAAGAGGTACACGGGCGTTTCGAACGAACTGATTTTGAACAATCTCGCAGCCCTCGCAAAACAAGGCAGTCCCGTGATCGTTCGCTTTCCCGTGATCCCCGGCATCAACGACGGGATGGACAACCTCCATCGCATGATTTCGTTCCTCTGCGCGCACGGCCTGACGCATCTCGATCTGCTTCCCTATCACGCCATGGCCCGCGACAAGTACGCGCGGATGGGAATGAAGTACCAACTCGGCGCGTTGCAGCCGCCCAGCGCCGAGCGCCTCTGGGAAATCGCGCACGAATTCGAACAGATGGGCATTGCCGTCCGGGTGGGAGGGTAAGATGACCGACCGAGTCGCCAGACTGCGCGCCCAAAGCCTCAATACCAAGCCGTGGCTTTCCATCGAGCGCGCCGCGCTGCTCACCGATTTCTACGCGCGCGCCCGCATCGCTTCCACGCCGATTCTACGCGCGCGCGCCTTGGAGTACGTAATGGAGCACAAGACGATTTATATCGGCGAGGGCGAGCTGATCGTCGGCGAGCGCGGCCCGCGCCCCAAGGGCACACCCACCTTCCCCGAACTCTGCTGCCACAGCCTGCGTGATTTCGAGATTCTTCACACGCGCGAGAAGATTTCCTACTGCGTCCCCCCGGAAGCTATCGAGGTGCAATCGGAAAAGGTCATCCCGTACTGGGAAGGCCGCTCCATGCGCGACCTGATCTTCGCCGAGATGACCCCGGAATGGAAGGAGGCCTACGCGGCGGGCATTTACACGGAATTCATGGAGCAGCGCGCACCCGGCCACACGGTGCTGGGCGACGTGACCTATCGTAAGGGCCTGCTGGATCTGAAAGCGGACATCGCGGCCAGTCTCGCCAGGCTCGACTTCTTCGATGACCCCGAGGCGCTGGCCAAGCAGGAAGAACTTCAGGCAATGTCCATCGCCTGCGACGCGGTGATTCGATTTGCGCAGCGCCACGCCGAGAAAGCGCGCGAACTGGCGGCGGTGGAGAAGGACGAGCAGCGCCGGCTCGAACTCGAAACGATTGCTGAAGTCTGCGAGCACGTTCCGGCGCACGCGCCGCGCAATTTCTGGGAGGCGCTGCAATCTTACTGGTTTATCCATCTGGGCGTGGTGACGGAACTGAACACCTGGGATTCGTTCTGCCCGGGACGGTTCGACCAGCATCTCTATCCTTTCTACAAACGGGGTCTGGAGGACGGAACGCTGACCGAAGCCCAGGCCCGCGAGTTGCTTGAGTGTCTGTGGATCAAGTTCAACAATCAACCCGCCCCGCCCAAGGTGGGAGTCACGGCGGCGGAGAGCGGGACCTACACCGATTTTGCCAACATCAACATCGGGGGCATGAAGCCCGACGGCTCGGATGGGGTCAACGAGCTGAGCTATTTGATGCTCGACGTGATTGACGAAATGCGGCTCCTCCAGCCCTCGTCCAACATTCAGCTCAGCAAGAAGAATCCGGACCGCTTCCTGAAGCGCGCCGCCGAAATCATTCGCAAAGGCTGGGGCCAGCCGTCGGTCTTCAACGCCGACATGGTGGTGGAGGAGCTGCTGCGGCAGGGCAAAACGATTGAGGACGCGCGCTGGGGCGGGACCTCCGGCTGCGTCGAAACAGGCGCCTTCGGCAAAGAGGCGTACATCCTGACCGGCTACTTCAATCTGACCAAGGTGCTCGAGATCGCGCTGAACAACGGCGTGGACCCGCGCACCGGCAAACGCATCGGCATCGAGACCGGCGACCCGAGGGGGTTCACGAGTTACGAGCAAGTATTTGACGCTTTCCGCCGCCAACTGCGCCACTTCATTGACATCAAGATCCGCGGCAACAACGTCATTGAACGGCTCTACGCGCGCCACATGCCCGCGCCGTTCCTCTCCGTGCTGGTGGACGATTGCATCGCCAAGGGCCGCGATTATAACGACGGCGGCCCACGGTATAACACCACTTATATCATGGGCGTGGGACCGGGCACCACCACCGACAGCCTCTCGGCGATTCGCTATCACGTCTTTGATCAGAAGCATCTGACGATGCCCGAACTGCTCGACGCGCTCGCGGCGAACTTCGAGGGCCACGAGCGCACGCGCCTTCTCCTGTGGAACAAGACGCCGAAATACGGCAACGACGATGCTTACGCCGATGGCATCCTGCGCGACGTCTTCGACGCCTTTTACGACGCGATCAACGGCCGCCAGAACACCAAGGGCGGAACCTACCGGGTGAATTATCTTTCGACCACCTGCCACGTCTATTTCGGCGCCATGACGGGCCCGACGCCGGACGGCCGCCGCGCCAGCGAGCCGCTTTCCGACGGCATTTCGCCCGTGCAGGGCGCCGACCGGCACGGTCCCACGGCGGTGCTCAAATCGGCGGCGCGCATGGACCACGCGCGCACCGGCGGCACGCTGCTCAATCAGAAATTCACGCCGTCGGTTCTGGCCAGCGAGCAGGGTCTCGAGAACCTGGCACACCTGGTGCGCGCCTATTTCAAAATGGACGGCCATCACATCCAGTTCAACGTGGTGACCGCCGAGACGCTGCGGGCGGCGCAGGCCGAGCCCGAAAAATACCGGGACCTGATTGTGCGGGTGGCGGGATACAGCGACTATTTCTGCGACCTCACTGTGGCGCTGCAAAACGAAATCATCGCGCGCACGGAGCAGGTCGCGTTTTGACGGGTCGCCGCCCTTCAGGGCGGCGCCTGGGAGCGTTGTCGTTCTGGCTGCCGAGGGGCAGGATGCCCGCGCTCCCCGTGGCGGTTCAGGCCGCGTAAAGGTTGTCTTCAAGGGCGCCTTGGTGCTAACAAACTGCGGTTGAGATGGCGTGCCGGGTCTGGGCGCGCGGGGAATCATTCCATTTCAGAAACGAGGTTCGCGAGAACGATGAGTGTGATGCGAAGTGTGTTACTGGCCGGGGCGGACAGCGCCTGGCTGCGCCGCCAGGCGCCGCGCTTCTGGTTCGTGCGCCGCAGCGTTTCGCGCTTCATGCCCGGCGAGAAGCTGGACGATGCTCTGCGTGCCGCCGCGCAACTTCGCGAGCAGAAAATCAACACCATTTTCACCTGCCTGGGCGAAAACGTCACATCGCCCGACGAGGCCACGGCGGTCAAGGAACATTACCTTATGGTTCTCGACCGCATTCGTGAGGCCGGGCTGCCCACGGAAATCTCCATCAAATTGACGCATCTGGGGCTCGATCTCTCGCACGACCTCGCGTACTCCAATTTCGCGCGACTGGCGGAGCGCGCCGGGCCGAACAGCGTCGTCTGGATTGACATGGAGTCGAGCCCCTACGTGGACGCCACGCTCAACCTCTTCTATCGCGCGCGCGCGGCCTATCCCAACGCCGGGATCTGCGTTCAGGCTTACCTGCATCGCACCGCGCACGACCTGGAGAAACTGGTCGCCATGGGGGCCGCTGTGCGGCTGGTGAAGGGCGCCTACCGCGAGCCGCCCCAGGTGGCTATCCAGCGCAAGCCGGAGATTGATGAGAACTACTTCCGTTTGGCCCAGCGCATGATGAGTGAAGATGCTCGCAAGGCCGGCATGCGCGCCGCCTTCGGTACCCACGACCCGCGCCTCATCCGCCGCATCCAGCAGTGGGCGGAGTCGAACCGGATTCCGAAGAACGGCCACTTCGAGTTCGAGATGCTCTATGGCATCCAGCGGCATCTGCAACTGGAGCTGGCCGAGCAGGGCTGGAAATCGCTGGTGCTGATCGCCTATGGGGACTACTGGTTTCCGTGGTTCATGCGCCGGCTGGCGGAGCGTCCCGCAAATGCCTTGCACGTGGTGCGCAACCTCTTCTAATATTCCCCGGTTCCATGTCGGACGCATCCACGCCCGGGCAGGCGCCATCCAATACGAGCAATGGATCCGGCTTCGTTCGAGGCCTCGGGCTGTTTGACGCAGTGCTGGCCGTAGCCGGAGCGATGATCGGTTCCGGCGTCTTCATCGTCGCCGCCGACATGTCACGCACTATCGGCAGCGCCTCGGGTGTCCTGGTAGCCTGGATTCTGGCGGGCGTCCTCACCGTCGCCGCGGCGCTTTCCTACGGCGAGCTCGCCGCCATGATGCCCCACGCCGGCGGCATGTACATCTACCTCCGCGAAGCTTTTTCGCCGCTGGTGGGATTCCTTTACGGCTGGACGTTCTTCGCGGTGATTCAAGGCGGGACGATCGCCGCCGTCGCCGTGGCCTTCGCGCGATTCACCGGGGTGCTGATTCCGTGGTTTGCGGAAGACCATTACCTGATTTCGCCGGTCCACCTTTCCTCCGGATACGCGGTTTCGCTCTCCACCGCGCAACTGCTTGCCATCGCCAGCATCGTCCTGCTGAGCTGGACCAACGCGCGCGGCCTCCAGTACGGCAAGATGGTCCAGACCGTCTTCACAACGGCCAAGATCGGTGCGCTCGCCGCGCTGATTGTTTTGGGGATTCTCGTGGGCCGCAACGCCGCCGCGCTTTCCGCCAACTTCGGCGACGGCTGGACGCCGCGCGGCGTCACCTCGATTTCGGGGGTGGACGTTGCCACGTTCATCGGATTGCTGATAGCGATTTGCGTTTCGCAGACCGGGTCGCTCTTTGCGGCCGATTCCTGGCACGACGTCACCTTCGTGGCCGACGAGGTGAGGAACCCCGAGCGGTCCTTGCCGCTGGCGTTGGGCATCGGCACGGCCCTGGTGGTCGTGCTTTACTTTCTCGCCCAAGTCGCCTACTTCGTGACGCTGCCGCTCGAAGCCATTCAGCAGGCGCCCTCGGATCGCGTTGCCACCGCCACGCTCGAAGCCATCTTCCCCGGGTCGGGCGCCATTCTCATGGCGCTCGCCATCATGGTTTCGACGTTCGGATGCAATAACACGCTCATCCTGGCGGGGGCGCGCGCCTACTACGCCATGGCGCGCGACAAGCTCTTCTTCAAGTCGGTGGGAACGCTCAACGCGGCGCACGTGCCGGGAAGGTCGCTGCTGGCGCAGGGCATCTGGGCTTCGGTGCTGGTTCTGCCCCGAACTTTCGATACGGCGACGGGGAAATACGGCAATCTCTACAGCAATCTTCTCGACTACATCATTTCGTCGGCGCTGATCTTCTACATCCTTACCATCGCCGGAGTCTTCCGGCTGCGCAAGCTTCGCCCCGATGCCCCGCGCCCCTATCGCGCCTTCGGCCACCCCATCATCCCGGCGCTCTATATCGTGGGTGCCACGGCGATTCTGATTTCCCTCGCCGTCTACAAGCCCTCCACCACCTGGCCGGGGTTCGTCATCGTGCTGTTGGGATTGCCCCTCTACGCGCTCATCAAGCCGTCAAAGACGTAGCGGCGACCTTCAGGTCGCCAATTCTCCTAACCCCGGTGGCGGGCTGAAGCCCGCCGCTACAGTCAATCCGTCGCTCGGCGCGCTCATCAAGCCATCAAAGACGTAGCGGCGACCTTCAGGTCGCCAATTCTCCTAACCCCGGTGGCGGGCTGAAGCCCGCCGCTACAGTCAATCCGTCGCTCGGCGCGCTCATCAAGCCGTCAAGGACGTAGCGGCGACCTTCAGGTCGCCAATTCTCCTAACCCCGATGGCGGGCTAAAGCCCGCCGCTACGGTGCGCAGCCCTTCACCTGCCAGTACGTCGCGTAGCGCTCGCCCCAGATCTTGTAATAAGGCGCGAGAGCGATAGGTTGCGACTGGCCGACGGCGCGGAAACTGAGCGGCGCGTCCCTCACTTTCTCGACCCAGGCGGTCGGGTGATTCCTATCGCTCGCGATTTCCGGCGCCTCTACCGGCGCGCCGACCAGCGTCGTGTCGTAGCCGCCATACATCATTTCTTTGGTTAAACCTTCCGCGCCCAGGCGGCCGTGGAGCAGCACCGGGCCGTACATCATGGCCTGCACCATGGCATCGTCCGGCATGGGGTGAATGTGCAATGCCATAGGCATCGTGACTTCCACCCTGTCGCCGTTCTTCCACGTTCGGTTGAGTTCCACGTAGCTCGCGGGCTTCGCCGCCACTGTTTCCGGCTTGCCGTTTACCTTCACCGTGACGCCGCGGGTGGCCCAGTAGGGCACGCGGATGCGCAGCGCGAAGTCGGCGGGCTTCTCGCTCTCAACGGTCAGCGTGGTTCCTTCTTCTTCGGGAAAGTTCGTTTCCTGCTTCAGGCGAATGCCCTTCTCCTTCCAACGAACCTCGGAAGCGATGAAGAGATTGACGAGGATTCCGCCGGCATGGTGCCAGTAGATGCTGTCGGCGAGCTTGGAATACTCCTCGACGCCCGTGCCGGTGCAGCACCAGAACGAGTTGAGCGGCGAGTTGTAGAACTTCCAGAACCCCGCGGCGAGCGGCATGAAGTACATCGTCGCGCCGTCTTCGGGATGGATGGTCCCCAGGCGATGGTTAAACAGCGCGCGCTCGTAGTAATCGAAGTAGCGGGGCTCCGGGCTCCAGCTGTAGAGGTGGCGTGTCAGCTTGAGCATATTGTAGGCGCAGCAGCACTCGCAAGTCGTCTTGGTGAGTTCGGTGGTGAGCCGGCCGGGCTCGGTGCGCCAGAGCTCATCGCAGCTCGTCCCGCCGTTCGCGTACATACGCTGGCTGGTGATCTGGTTCCAGAAGTAGTCCGCGATGGCGCGGTCGCGCGCCGCTCCCGCCAGTTCGTAGCGCCGCGCCATGCCGGTGACCTTGGGAATGGTGGTGTTGGCGTGCACGCCCTTGAGTTCATCGCGCCCGGCGGCCATGGGATCCATGACGCGCTTGTGTTCGAACCGGCTCGCGATTTCGAGGTATTCCTGCTTGCCCGTCGCCGCCGCGAGATTGCACAGCACCTCCAGCATTCCGCCGTGCTCGACGTTCAGCACGCGCTGCCGGTGCTCTTCCGTGAGCGGCCGGGTCCAATCGCCCACCCAGCGCGCCAGATTTTCCGCGACGGCGAGGGCCTGCGTGTTGCCGCAATACGTGTACATGTCGAGATGGCCGGCGATAATCTTGTGCAGCGTGTAGAAGGGCGCCCAGACCTTGCGGCCGTCGCGCAGGCGGTCATAGAGTTCGGTCGGATAGGCGCCGAGGTAGCCGCCGCCCAGAGCCTTCTGACATTTGGCGAGCTCGGCCACCATCGAGTCGCCCTTGGCCTGGAATGCTTCCTCACCCGTCGCGGCATGCGCGAGCGCCAGCGCCGTCAGGATATGCCCGCCCGTGAAGTGGCCGCGCAATTCACAGTCGGGTTTTTCCCATCCCCCCAGCGGCTCGGCCGTCGAGCCCAGTCCGGCCGTAACCCGAAACGAATGCAGCATGCGATCCGCCGGCAGGAAATCAAGGTATTTCAGATTCGCTTCCATCGCCTGGCGGAATGGCCCGGCGCCGAGTCGAACATCGGCCAGCGGGAAGGGCTGGGCGGGAATGGGGTCCGCGCCCGGCCGGCTGGGAGCGTTGGCGCGCATGGCAGGCGGAACCAGCGCGGCTCCAGCGGCTACGGTTGCGGTTGAGATGAATTCCCTTCGAGTCCAACGACGAGATCGCTGCATCAGCATTCCTCCGGCGTATCCAGTCTAGCGCCACCCCGTGCTGGTGGGAAGCCCGAACCGGCCTGTGGGTTTGCCAAAGCTTCCAGTCGCACCTAGAATGAAGGAGGCCGGATTCCGACGACCTCGCCGAGCAGCAAAACAAGTCGTGAATTGGAATGTGCGATCGCAGAGGAGAATTCGATGAAAGCGCTGGTGAAGAGCAAGGCCGAAGCGGGACTTTGGCTGGAGGATGTGGATGTCCCGAAGATCGGGATCAATGACGTGCTGATCCGCGTGCATCGCACGGGGATTTGTGGCACGGACCTGCACATTTTCCGTTGGGACGCCTGGGCGCAGAAGACGATTCCGGTGCCGCTGGTGATCGGACACGAATTCGTGGGCGAGATCGTCGAGGTGGGCTCGAACGTCAACGATTTTTTCCCCGGCGACCTGGTGAGCGGCGAAGGGCACGTGGTCTGCGGCCACTGCCGGAATTGTCTGGCGGGGCGTCGCCATCTCTGCGCGCACACAGCGGGGGTAGGCGTCAATCGTCCCGGCGCTTTTGCCGAGTACGTCGCGCTGCCCATGTCCAATATCTGGCGGCATCATCCCTCGATCAACCAGGATATCGCCGCCATCTTCGATCCCTTCGGGAATGCGGTGCACACCGCGCTGTCCTTCCCCGTGCTGGGCGAAGACGTGCTGATCACGGGGGCTGGCCCCATCGGTTTGATGGCGGCGGCGGTGGTGAAACACGCCGGCGCGCGCTTTGTGGTCATCACCGACCTGAATCCCTTCCGCCTGGAATTGGCGAAGAAGATGGGCGTGACGGTGGCCCACAATGTCAATAACGGCAGCCTGCGCGACGTGCAGAAGCAACTGGGGATGCAGGAAGGTTTTGACGTGGGTCTTGAGATGTCAGGCAACGCCGCAGCTTTCCGCGACATGCTCGCCAACATGAGCCACGGCGCCAAGATTGCCCTGCTGGGAATTCCCTCGGGCGAAATGGCGATCGATTGGAACACGGTGATCTTCAACATGCTCACCCTGAAAGGCATCTACGGCCGCGAGATGTACGAGACCTGGTACAAGATGACGGTCATGCTTCAATCGGGTCTGGATATCACGCCGGTCATCACGCACCGGTTCCATTACGAAGAGTTTCGCAAGGGATTTGAGGTGATGGAAACGGGGGCGGCGGCTAAGGTCATTCTGAACTGGGTTTGAGAAAGCGCTTTCATTCAATAGGCACGGTCTGGAAGAAGCTTCACTGGCGAGATGGTATGGGAAATGCAGGAATCTCGGCTGGTGAACCCGGCCCGCTCCCCTCGCATGCGGACTGCGACTGCGTCTTCTCTCGCGGTGCCAAGCCATCTAACCCAAAGGAGGTTGTTTCATGGTCCCGATTGACCGCCGGAAATTCCTGCAATGGTCGGCCGCCCCGTTACTCGTCAAGGACCTGAAGGCAAACCCCGGACCGGCGCGCCCGGCCACCGTCCAGGAGCGGGCCGGCGAGGTCCGCGCCGAGATTTCCGGCTTCACCTGGCAGTGGTCGAAGGCCACCGACGAATTCCGGATCACCGACCCTTATGGCATATCGGTAGCCAACGGCAAGATGCAGCCCGCTGTGGTGGTGGAACCGATGGGGCAGAAGAGCGCCAGGCGCTGCGTGGCCGGCCGGGTGGCCGACTACGAGGTGTGTGACAACACGCTGGCAGTGCGGTACGAGGGTGTGAATGGCGCAGGGAAGCTGAGCTTGACTTGGAAGTTCGATCCGGACGGTTTCTGGCTAGAACCCGTTGTCTATGAAAGCGCTGTGATCGAGGACGTGGTGAGCTTCCATTTCTTTGCCGAGGGCACGGGCGACGCCGCGCAACCCGCGCTGGGCAGCAATTTTCTCGCTCACCCCGGCGCCAGCGAGTCGGGCGAACTAAGCCCCATCCTGCTCGCGGACGAGCAGCCGCTGCGCACCCTTCAACTTACCAACTGGGTCGGACACGGATCGTTTCCCGGCCCGGGTTGGTTCCAGCAGTGGGGACTTCCCGCCCACTTCATCTGCGGATTCCACCGCTCGCCCTACGACTACCAGAAGTCGCCGCCGATCGATTTCAAAGGCGCGGCGTGGGACGAGGTTCTGGGCGCCTTCTGCTGCGGGCTGGCGGAATTGCCCAACGGGCAGCTTTTTGTGGATACCGCGGGCGGCCGCTATAGCCTGGTGGTCAGCTACCGCGGCGACCTGTGGGGACACCTGCGCGGCCCCGGAAAGCTTTCCCTCGGCCCGAGGCTTTACTGGACCGTGGGCCCCAATTACTACGAAGCCATCCGCCGGTACTACCGCGGCCTGCTGAAGGCTGGCGTCATTAAGAAAAAGGAAGTATCGCCCAAGAAACTGCGGATGATGCTCGAACCGTCGTTCGACACCTGGGGCGCGCAGGTCGCTATCGATCCCACGGATGAACTCTGGGGGAAGATTCCCGACCGCTTCGACGAAAAGATCCTGAACACCATTTATGCGGGACTCAAGGCCTCCGGCATGAAGGTCAAGATGTTCGTGATTGACGGCTACTGGGAAGGCAAGTATGGCAACTTGCAGCACGACCCGAAGCGATTCCCCAACTTTGAAGCGACGCTCGAGCGCATGCGGGCCGACGGCTACGACATCGGCTTGTGGGCGGCGTTCATGCGATGCGAGGATCCCGCCGCCCTCGGCCTGACCACGGCTCACATGATGCGCCAGCCCGACGGCACGCCCTTCACCATCCGCGCCGATCCCACCGGCCTGGGCAACGTCTTTTACCTCTTCGATTTTACCCAGCCCGAAGTGCAAAAGGTGATGCGCGAGCTGGCGAGGGAATTCGTGCGGCGCTATCAGCCCGACTTTATCAAGTTCGATTTCGGCTACGAGATTCCGCCCCTGTCGGTCGCCGCGCCCCGGGACATGAGCCTGGCAGGCGAGCGCATGCTGCTCAAGGGGATTCAGGTGATCGGCGACGCGATGCGCGAGGTGAATCCCGACATCGTGATTCTCTACTACTCGCTCTCGCCGCTGTTCATTGACTATTTTGACCTCAACAGTCCCGACGACCTCGGCCTCTCCTCGCCCGACTACGATGTCGAGGCCAACCGCCGTTTCTTCTTCGGCAGCCTGCTGGGAGAGATCGGGATGCCCATATGGGGCTCGGGCGGTTACGACTGGGTGACTTCCCCGGAAATCTGGTTTGACACGATTCCGCTGGGAGGGCTTGGGTCGTTGGGCGGATTTACAGGACCCGATCCCGCGCGGATGGCGACGCCGGAGCGCGTGGCGAAGTTCAATGGCCTCGCTGAGCTGACGCGCTACGAGCACTTCTTTTCGCCCACGCCGCTCGACGCGTACTACCACGGCGCGATTCGCGGCGGGCACGCTTCCTCCTGGGCGCGCGCCGAGAACGGCGAGACCGTGATGGTGGCCTTGCGCCAGTATCTTCTGACCGGCGGCAAGGGCAGCCTGAAATTCCGCGACCTGGTTTCAGCCGACACCACCGTCGTGGTCGGATCCCGGACGAAGGAAGGAATCACCCGGAGCAGGAAGCTGGGGGTCGTTCCCTTTGGAAGCGGTCAGGTCACGCTGAAACGGGAAGCGGGCGGCCCGACGGCGGAGATCCTTGAGCACTACTTCCGCGGCGGCCAGCGCCGGCGACGAGTCGCGGTGAAGGCGGGGAGGCTGGTCATCCCCCTGCGCGAAAAGACCGAGCGCGGCGAGCTGGTGGAATGGATCGAAGTCAATTTGTAACCGGGGGAGATTCTCCGTGCACAGCCTGACGCATGGAAGCTACAAGGGCGTGGACGCGGCCATCCTGGAGACCGACGCCTTGCGGCTGGTCCTGCTGCCGGACTGGGGCGCTAAGCTTGCCTCGCTCATCTACAAGCCCACCGGCCGCGAAGTCTTCTTCCAGATGCAGGGGGAAACATTCCGGAAGGGGAAGTACGCGGGACCTTACCCCGACGGCGACATGTCGGGCTTCGACGAGATGTTTCCGACCATCACCGAATGCTTCTGCGACGTCGAGCCTTGGGCCGGCATCAAGATGCCCGACCACGGCGAGGTCTGGAGCCTGCCATGGAAGCTCGACATCTGCGGCTCGGACGTGCGCACGTCAGTAACCAGCCCGCGCTTTCCGTACACGTTCACCCGAACCATCAAGTTCGAGCACGCGAACACCATGCTGCTGCGCTATCGGGTGGAGAATCATTCGGCGTTCGGCCTGCCGGTGATGTGGGCCGCGCATCCGCTCCTGAACATCACGGCGGGCATGCGCATTATTCTGCCCGAGTCTGCGCGGAACATCATGAACACCGTTCCCGGTTCGGTGCTCGGCGCCTATGGCAACCGTTTCGATTTTCCGCTGGCGAGAACCGCCGACGGCAAGACGTGGGATCTGGCCGAGATCGGCCCTCCCAGTCGGAAAACGTACTTCAAATACTTCTTCATGGACGATTTGCAAGAAGGCTTCGCGATCCTGCACGACCCGAAGACGCGCGACACGGTGGGCTTTGCCTGGCCGGTGGCGCAGGTTCCGTATCTCGGCATGTGGGTGAATGAGGGCGGCTGGGCAGACATCTACCACATGGCCTTCGAGCCCTGCACGGCGCCCTTCGACCGCTGGGATATCGCGCGGCTCTGGGGCAGGCTGCCGGTGATTCCGCCCAGCGGCTGCCTGCACTGGGAACTACGCGTGACCGTGGTTCAGTCCGACAACCCGCGGCGCGTAAAGGGGGATGGGACGATTCTGTAGGGGCGGCGTCCGCGCCGCCGACAGCGGCGATGAGGGCATCGCCGCTCCCGTCGAGGATAAATCATGAAACCTCGTGAACGTGTGATGAAGGCATTGAATCGCGAAGAGCCCGACCGTTGCCCGCTGCAGATCGGCTTCACGCCGGAGTTTGCCGAGCGCCTGCGCGCCGACATGTTCCTTGCCAGCACCGCCGAGCACAATCCGCACGGCGGCGGCAACACCTACGAGCTCGAGCGTGCGCTGGGTGAGGATGTACTGCTCACTTCCGTGGGCTGGGCCAATTCCTATTACGGCGGGGGCGAATCGTATACCGATGAGTGGAGCATCGGCTGGAAGAGCGTGCCCTACACGACGCCCTTCGGCACCGGCCGCTACACCGAAATTGTGCATCGGCCGCTGGCCGACGACAAGGCTATCGCCCGCTATCGCCCCCCCGACCCGAATCGGCCGGAACTTTATACCGAGGCCGCGCGCACGCTCGAACGGTTCAAGCAGGACTATTGGATTGTCGGCGTGACCGTGACCACCATTTTCGAGACTGCCATCGGGCTGCGAGGCCTGGAAAAACTGGTCACCGACTTCATCCTGGATCCCGACCGCGCGGAGCAGGTGCTGGAATTTCCGTTTCAATTTCACCTTGCCGCCGCGAAGAAACTGACCGAAATGGGCGTGGACATGATCTGGATCGGCGACGACATCGGCACGCAGCGCGCCATGATGATCTCGCCGGCCCACTGGCGGCGCTTCCTGAAGCCGCGCCTGGCCCGGTTCATCTCGGACATCAAGGCCATCAATCCCTCCCTGAAAGTGGCCTATCACTCGGATGGAGTCATTGACCCGGTCATCCCTGAGCTGGCCGAAATCGGCGTGGACATTCTGAATCCGCTCCAGCCCTCGTGCGTGGACGTCGAAAGGGTGAAGCGCGAATTCGGCGACCGGCTCTGTTTCTGGGGCTCGATCGACGAGCAGTTCACGCTGCCCTTTGGCAGGCCGGAGGAGGTGCGAAGAGAAGTCTTGCACCGGCTCCGAACGGTGGGAAGAGGCGGTGGTCTCATCATCGCGCCTTCCCACCACGTTCAACTCGATACGCCGCTCGAGAACTTCTGGGCGATGGTGAATACCGTGAAGGAAACGAGTTACGCGAGCTTGCGGATCTGAGTTATAGCGGCGGTCGCTGACCGCCGCCGCGAATCGGACGTGGGGGAGACCTTCGGCGGTCAGAGACCGCCGCTACGACTCAAAGGACTACATTTATGACCAACTATGAACGCTTCGTGAAGACACTGAACTGGGAAATTCCCGACCGCCTGATGACATACGACCTGATCGACAACACGGAGATCCTCAAGCGTTACGGGGGGGAAGGCGACCTGCTGGAGCGCAACGCGCGTATGTGCCATCGCATCGGCGTGGACGCCACGCGCTACATTCACGATCCCGAGCACCACTGGCTGGGCTCCAAGATCAAGAACTGGATCCGCTTCTTCAACGTCAATCCTGACGACTGGGAAGTGAGCGAGGCGGGCGGCACGGCGTGGATTTCAAAACGGCCTTTCCACGACATCCACACCCTCGAGAAGAACATGCCCGAAATGCCCCGCAAGAGCGACATCGAGGAGTGGTACAAGCCGACGATTCGCCGGATCAAGGAAGTGTACGACGCTTACGACGTGGTCTTCATCGGCGCGGTCGAGGGCCCCCTCACCGACGCCTACACTCTGACCGACATGACCATGTTTTGCGAAATGATCTATGAAGCGCCGGAACTGGTGGACCGGCTGATGGAAGTCTGCGGCACCTTCTCGCAATACATCGCCGAAGTCTATGCGGAAAACGCTTCCGTCCCGCTGCTCTTTATGGGCGAGGACATCGCGGGCAAGAACGGGCCCATCTTCCATCCCGACTTCATTCGCCGGAAGGCACTGCCCATCTGGAAGCGCATCGCCAAGCCGGTAAAGGACAAGGGCTACAAGTTCCTCTACCACACCGACGGCAAGGTGATGAGCCTGATGCCCATCATCGTCAACGAACTGGGTGCGGACGGCTACAATCCCATAGAACGCAACGGCTGCAACGATATCTTCGAGCTGCGCCGGCAGTGGCCGCACACGCTGCTGTTCGGCAATGTCTGTTGCGAGGTGACGCTGCCCTACGGCACGCCCGAGGATGTGGAGCGGGAGACGCTGGAATTGATTGAGAAGCTCGGACCGCAGGGGGGCATCTTCATCGGATCGTCGAGCGAAGTGCACGACCTGGTGCCGGTCGAAAACGCCCTCAAGCTTTACGGGACCGTGCACAAGTACGGCCAGTATCCGATTTCAATTCCGAAGCACTGAGCAGCCGGCGAGGCGCCCTGCGCCGCGTGCTTCCGCCGGTTCGTAATGCTGGGCCTCGCGAAGCAGCGGCCGTTGCTTCACCGAAACGGCGAAGCAGATTCTTCGTTGCCCCCGTTCCGGATGAGCCGGAGGAGGACTCCGCTCCGAATCACCGGATCACCAGAGGCTCTGCTTGTACCTGATGGGCCTTCCCAAATAGGTGGGAACCCCGTCGTTTTCCTCGATCCAGCTGATCTCCATGCGGCGTTTCTTGCGCGCCTCGAACAGATCCATGACCTGCTTGAGCATATCCGGACTCAGTTCGGAGATGCCGATGTCGTCGCCAGCCGAGCCATTGGTCACCACCACCGGCGTATCGAAGGTCTCCACGCCGTACTTGGTCCAGTGGAAATTGGTCACGGGCATCCAGTTGCATGACCAGAGCGTGTTGCGGAAGTTAGGGAACAGGCCGTAGGACCACGCTTCCGGGCGGCAATTGCTGTCCTGATAGGTGGCATGAGCGGCCAGCGCATAGGGTGCCTTGTAGTCCCAGTGGCGGACCCCGATCACGTCAGAGGCAAAGAAGGCGGCCTGCGGCTGGGCCTTCGCCACCACGGCCGAGAGTTCCTTCACCAGGGTCATCATGGCGCGATCGGCGTAGCCGGGGCAGGCCTCCGTGCCGGGATTGCCCGGGTCGATGAAGTAGGTTTCGTCGAGGATCAGCCCATCCAGTTCCTTGCCGTACTCATCCATCAAGGCCTGCGCGTAGCCTTCGAAGAAGTCGCGCACTTCGGGATGGAGCGGGTTCTGCTGAAAGGTCTTGCCGCCCGTGTCGGGGCCCACCCAACCGCCCCAGCTCAGGACCGTGGCGGGGTCGGGGTTTTCCGTGACCGCGGTACAACTCGAAGTTCCGTCGGCAAAATAGAGTCCGACGCGGAAGCCGCGATCCCTGGCGTAGCGGATGCGGCGATGCATGTCTTCCAGCGACATTTCGACCGGTTGCAGCGCGGCGATGGAGGCGGAAGGCCAGTAATTGAGCGTCCATTCTCGCGGCGCCGTGCCCAGCGCCGCCACCATCGGGGACTTCGCGCTGGGGAAAGCCGTCCACTTCTTGCCGAGCGATCGGGTCTTGGGGTCGTAGGTGTAGCGCCCGATCAGGTCGTACCAGCCGTGCAGCGCCAGGAAAACCTTATGCCGGTCGGCAGGCGCGACGACTTCCGTCAGCTTGTCGATGTCGCGAAACCACCCTGCCCCGTTTTCGCTCAGGTAATCGTAAGTGTTCATGGCGATGTCATGCAGCCAGTCGGGGCCTTCCGCCACGTCGGGCAGCGCGCAGGCGTAAAAGGCCTTCATGGCCGAGCGCGGGTCGCCGCGATGAATCGCCGTCGAGACGGTGCGCTCCTCGCGGCCGCGCAGGCCGAGCGACTCCGGATAGATGCAGTGGAAATGCCCCGGCTTTTCCCCGAACGGCAGAGCGAAGTAGGACGTGAAGTAGGGGTCGGAGCAGAAGGTCAGGCGCAGATCCCCCTGGTCCGAAAACTCGTCCACCATGGGGACGGCCAGCAGCTGGGCTTTGCCGCCCTCATAGCTTCCCGCGAACTGATACGCGTACTCGTCCTCGTTGTCGAGTGCCCCCACCGTCCGGCGCCGGCCCACGCCGTTCTTCAGGGGAAGAAAGACCTTGCGACGTTCGTAGGGGAGCAGAATATTGCGGGGAAGGACCAGCTTGATATCGCCGTCCACCGGCGTGGAGGCTTCCAGCCCGATCTTCTGCTTCAGGGCGACCGAGCCGCCCTCGAGCGGCAGCAGCTCAATCTCGTAGTCCACTTTGAAGCGGTAACGATCGGAAAAGGCGTATTGATAAATGAGCTTCTGTCCTTCGCGCCGGAACGAAACCGGGTTGTTGCAGTCGAAGACCTTTTTCCAGGGAATCACGATGTGAGGATGAGTGTCGGCGAGCTTCGGATTGACGAGCTCGGTGCCCCCGCTGCGCAGCGACAAGATGTCTCCCGTTGGAGAAACGGCGAGCCGCCAGCCATTCATTTCGAGAACGCCATGGGCCTCCGAGGCTGCGGAAGGCGCCCCCGGCAGCGCTGTCAGCGCCAGCGACGCTCCGGCCAGTCCGACAAAATCTCTTCGATTCAGCTTCATCGTTCCTCCTTCAAAGTGATCCGGGTCCCGGCGCAGCACGGGCCGGGAAGTAGGGATCGAAACTTCTCCCTGGCGGGGAAACGCGGCCACCTGCGAGGCTGAGCCCCGGGTCGGGGCGGGAAGGCAGCCGCCTTCGGGTGACAAACAGCTTCATCATACTGGGTTCGAGGCGCGAGTCAAGGAAATCCGGTCAAGTCCGGGAGGGCGGGCATCTTGCCCGCGGACTTCGGCAGAGTCGTGGCGCTCCCCCGTGCCGTCCCGAAGGGCGGCGCTACTCTGACGGCTTCCATCCGCCGCTTGGAGAATGTCTTCGTCGCATGTAAACTCGTACCGTTCCTCGCAGGAGGGGTCGAATATGGGGGTTCCGTCCACCAGCGCGCCATGGGACATCACGGCAGTCCCGCTCGACGAGCGCCGGGCCATCGTCGAGCGGTTCGAGGCACGCGTCAACGCGGCGCAACTCGCCGCTCCCCCCAGCAAGGAGTGGGTGCGAAAGGCCCTGATGCGGCAGGGTGCTCGCCGGTGCCCGGTGAGATTAAAGCGCCTGACGGTGGACGCCATCATTCGCTATGGTGATGCGCTCGCTGACCTCTATGTGCAGTATCCCGACGACGTCATTCATGCCCAGCTCTGCGATTTCTCTGTGGGCTATCAGCCGCCGGACCGTCCCCAGCGCATCGACGAACTCAGGGTCCTGACCGAGCCCGCCGAATGGACCGACGAGTGGGGTACGCGCTGGGGCCACGCGAAGGGTGGCGTGGGCGCCTCGCCCGTCGATGTACCCATCAAGGACTGGTCGCAGCTCGACGATTACTTGGCGCACCGCATGCCCGACGCCAACGCGCCGGGACGGCTCGACCGGGCCAAGCCGATCCTCGAAGCGCACGGCGAAACCAAGTACGTGGTGGGCGTCATCCACCTGTCACTCTTTGAGCGGCTGCACTGCCTGCGCGGCATGGAAAACACCTTCATGGATTTCTACACCAGCCAGCGCGAAGTGACCCGCCTCATCGAAGCGCTGGCCGACTATCTGCTTACGCTCGTGCGCCGCTGGGTAGCGCTTCCGATTTCCGCTATTTTCATGGGCGACGACTGGGGCTCGCAAACGCGCATGCTGGTGTCGCTCGAGCTCTGGCGGAAATTCTTCCGTCCCCATTACCGCCGCGTCTTCGACGAAATCCACCGTGCCGGCAAGCAGGTCATTTTCCACAGCTGCGGCTGCGTCACGGGGATCATTCCGGACTTGATTGATCTCGGTCTCGATGTGCTCGATCCTGTCCAACCCGAGGCGATGAACCTGGAAGAGGTCGCGAGGCAATTCGGGGGCAAGATCTCCTTCAGCGGTGGCATTGACGACCAGCGGCTCGAGGATTACTCGCCCGAGGAAGTCCGTGAAGCCGTGAAGCGGGCCGTGAATACCCTCGGGAGGCCTTTCGGCTGCGGCTATATCGGGGCCCCGGCCAATACCGTGGCGCCCGGCGTGCCGCTCGACAACTTCCGCGCGCTGATCGAAACCTTCCACCAAGAGCTTGCCTAGTGTGGTGCGTCGCCGAAAACTATTCCATCGCGGGGTGCCTTGTCGCGGCGGCCTTCAGGCCGCCACCCCCGCGTGTCGCCCTGAAGGGCGACGCGACGTCCCGCTCGGCCGAAACCACGAAGGACATCCGCCACTGTAAAGGATCGTTAGACGCACCACACCAGCGCAAGGCTGGTTGTCCGGGCCTTGCCGACTTTCCTGGTTTGAAGAACAGGGGGCTGGGATCCATACCCGGCGCTAGTTCAAGGCGGGAAGCGATCCATCGGCGTGGTACGCTCCTTCTCTCCGCGCACATTCCATGACCACATGAATTGACTCTGGCGGCGTGTGGGGCGGCAGGGCGCAGCCGGGACCCATCAGGAATTCTCCGCCCGGCGCCATGACGCGCAGGATGGCGACCGCGTGCTCGCGCACTTCGTCCGGGGTTCCGCGCAGCAGCACCCCGTGCGGGTCCAGCATGCCGAGCACGGTGGTCTTGCTCCGGGTGGCGTTCTTGCACGTTTCGGGATGGGTCTTCGGATCGAGCTCCAGGCAGTCGGCACCGGTTGCCACCAGGTTGGGCAAGAGCTTGGTTTCGTCGCCGCAAGAATGGACGAAGCTCCGGCAGCCGGCTTGGCGCATCGCGTCGCAGAAGGCTTTGTCGCCGGGAAATTCGAGCTCGTTGAACATGCGCGTCGAAATCAGGCTGTGGCCGTATGACCCGATCGAACTCCCGTGCGCGCCGGCGCGCCGCTGAGCCTCGCCAAAGAGAATGTTCATGCGGCTGCATTTGTCCAGGAGCTGCAGAACGTGCGGGCGCATGTCGGGGTCGGCGGCGGCCAGCAGAAAGTTTTCCGGCCCCCAGAGTGCCGCCGCCAGCGCCATCGGCCCCTGATCCGCCCTGCCGATTATGAAAACCTTTCCTGCGGTTTCCTTTGCCAGAATGCGCGTAGCCTTAAGCATCTCGTTGAGGGGAAAGGTACTTTCCGGGTCGGGGATCTCGAGCTTGTCGATGTCCTCCACCGACTTGATGACGGGGTCTTCGACATGCGACGGTCCCCTCGCCGGATACGAGATCTGACAACCCATGGCCTCGGCTTCGGCGCAGACGCCATTCTCGTGCATGATAACGTCGTGGCCGAACTCGCGCCAGGCGAGCAGCTGTGCCTCGGCCAGCCACTCGCTGGAACGCAGAATTTGGCCGAAGTCGGCGCCGTGCATCTGGCACGCCATCAGGAAGTTGTGCAGTGCCACCGGCACGCGGTCGGGGATCTTATGGTCAAGGACGGCCAAGGTACGTTCGAGCGAAGTCATGGTTTCCATGGAAGCAATCAACCTTTCGCGTGGAACTGGGGCGGCCAGCGCATGGCGACTCCCAGAGGAATAAGCAATATTGGGTCCAGTACAACTGCTTTCCGTAATCCTCAGAGCGAGCGCTTAGGCCCAAAACGTGCATCTTAACTCGTAAGGGGACAGAATCGGGCCTTCTTCCTGCGCGTTTTCGCGCTCGAATTGTCTCATTGAGAGGCCTCAAGGCGCAAAATGGCCGAACGGGTCGCGCCTCGAAGGCTTGGCCGGAAGGGGGGCTTGGGGACCCTCTGATTCTCCCCGCCGAGGAGGGAAGCCATGACGTCTCGCGAGCGGATAGCTCTGGCCTTGGAGCATAAGGAAGCCGACCGGGTCCCCCTGGATCTGGGCGGAACCGCTGTCACCGGAATGCAGGCAAACTCGGTCTATGTCCTTCGTCAGGCGCTGGGCCTGGATCCTCCGGGAACGCCGGTGAAAGTGATCGAGCCCTTCCAGATCCTGGGTGAGATCAAACCCGACTTGATGGAAGTGCTGGGTGTTGACGTGGTGCCCCTTCCTGCGCCGCGCGGCCTCTTTGGGTTCGAGAACAAGAACTGGAAGGAATGGAAGCTTTTTGACGGCACGCCCGTCCTGGTGCCGGAAGCCTTCAACACGGATCCCGAACCGGACCGGTCCATCCTGATGTACCCCGAGGGGGACAAATCCGTTCCCCCCTCCGGGCGAATCCCCAAGGACGGATACTATTTCGATGCCATCATCCGCCAGCCGCCCATCGACGAGTCAAAACTCAACCCTGAAGATAACCTGGAGGAGTTCGGCCCGATTTCGGACGCTGACCTGGAATATTACGCTCGCGAAATTGACCGGTTGTGGAACACGACCGACAAAGCCATCGTCGGCAGCTTTGGAGGGACGGCATTCGGCGACATTGCGCTGGTTCCCGCGCCTTGGCTGAAGCATCCCAAGGGCATTCGCGACGTGGCCGAGTGGTACATGAGCACGGTGGCCCGCCGCGACTACATCTACAAAGTCTTCGAGCGGCAGTGCGAAATCGCCCTGGCCAATCTGGAGAAGATTTACAAAGTTGTGGGCGACCGAGTGTCGGTGGTGTTCGTGACCGGCACCGATTTCGGGGCGCAGCACGGGTCATTCATTTCGCCCAAGTCCTACCGCGACCTCTTCAAGCCATTCCACATCGCGGTCAACAACTGGATTCACAAGCATACCAAGTGGAAGTCTTTCATCCATTCCTGCGGGTCGGTCTGGAATCTCTACCAGGATTTCATCGAAGCGGGATTTGACATTCACAATCCTGTCCAGTGCTCGGCGGCGTGCATGGACCCGGTTCAGATCAAGATGACTTTTGGCGACCGGATTTCATTCTGGGGCGGCGGCGTGGACACGCAGCGGACGCTGCCCTTCGGCACGCCCGAGGAAGTCCGCGCGGAGGTTCGTGAGCGCATCCGCATCTTCGGCGCTGGCGGCGGGTTCGTCTTCAATACCACCCACAACGTCCAGGCGCGCGTGCCCAAGGCCAATCTCCTGGCCCTTTATGAAACGGTAAAGGAATACGGCAGGTATCCGCTGACCTGAAACCGCTCAATCCTCCATCTCCAGAGGGGGACGGCGTGCTGTGCCCCTTGGGTCCGCCGGCCTCCGGCCGGCTGACTTGCAGGCGGGACGCCCGCGCTCCGTAAAGACGCCTCGGCGAGGCGTCTCGCATGTGCCGGACCGAAGAGACTGTGTAATAACTGCTGTTCGTAGCGGCGGGCTTCAGCCCGCCACAGGCATCATCAACATGATGGCGACCTGAGGGTCGCCGCTACGGCGTCTTTCCATGGGTTATCACACAGACTCTGAAGCCCGGCGCTACAGGGGAAATCCCATCTCTTCGACGTAAACGTCCTGGAAGCCGGGCTCGGTGTTGAGCGTGACGTGCACGGTCTTCCGGCGAATGTGGGAGTACTCAAAATCGGCGTCGGCGGAGTTGAAGAGGGCGAGTTTGGCGCCGAGCAGCGCTGTATTGCCCGCGGGCTTGATGATTTCGAGGGGAGAATTCAGCAGGCCGATGCGGCGGGCGCTCTCGAGATTGATGTAATTGCCGAATGCCCCCGCCAGATAGAGGCAGGTGAGGTCTTTCAGTTCCGCGCCCCAGTTCTTGACCAGCAGGCGAATACCGGCGGCGATGGCGCCCTTGGCGAGTTGCAGTTCGCGGATGTCGTACTGGGTGAGCGCCACGGGCGGCGCGAGTTCCAGTCTGGCGGCAGAACCATCGCGCAGGCGGCCGCTCGGGAGGATGCTTCCCAGGTCGAGCGCGCACGCCACCACGTCCACCAGGCCGCTGCCGCAGATGCCGCGCGGCTCGACCTCGCCCAGAACGTGACACACGAGCCTGCCATTCTGGATGCTCGCCGCTGAAATCGCGCCGGTCGAAGCGCGCATGCCCATGGAAATACGCGCGCCCTCGAAGGCCGGGCCGGCGGCGGTCGAGGCGCAGACCAGCTTCTCGCGGTTGCCGATGACGATTTCGCCGTTGGTCCCGAGGTCTACCAATCCCGCCAGCGCCTCGCTCTGATCGAGTCGTGTCGCCAGGATCCCCGCCAGGATGTCGCTGCCCACAAATCCGCCCAGGCAGGGCAAGAAATAGACCACCGGATTGCCCATAAGCTTCCATCCGAGGTCGGAGGCGCGGAAGGTTTCCAGACCGTCGCGCACCGGTTCGAAGGGGTACGATGCGAGCGGCGCGATATCGATGCCGCAGAACAAGTGATGCATGACGGTGTTGCCGACAAGGGTGACCACTCGAAGGGACCTTTCGGTGGCGTTGGCCGCTTCCAATAATTCCTGGATCAATCTTCCGATCTGGTGGCGCACGATGATGCGAAGCTTCTCGTGGCCGTCATCCTTGGCGGCGAAGCTGACGCGGCTCATGACGTCGGCACCGTAACTAGCCTGAAGGTTCAGCGCCGAACGGACGGCGAGGACATGAGCATTGGAGAGATCGAGTAATTGCGCTACCACCGTGGTGGTTCCAAGATCCACGGCGACGCCCAGGCCCTCGCGCGGCGTGAAGTCAAAACGCGTGTTGTCGGCAAGAATGGCGGCTTCCCACTGGCCGAGTTCCAGCGTCAAATCGGTGTCCGCCTTGGCGGTGCAGGAGAGACGCCAGCCGGCGCGCAATTCGTCGGCGGCCAGCAGCGCCTCCTGCTCGGGGGTGACGGGAATGGTGCCGTTGACAACGCGGACGCGGCAGCCCTTGCAGCGCTGGCGTCCGCCGCAGGGGAATTCCACGCCGTGCGCGAAGAGCACGTCCTGGAGCGGCGTGCCACGCTCTAGTTCGAACGATTCTCCCAGGGGTTGCAGTTCAACGCGGACGCGGTCGGTCATAGTTGGAGTAGGTTGCGGGGATGCCCTTCTGGCGGCAGATCGGAGTCCGCCACGTCTGGCTTCAACGATTGGGCGGCCTGAAGGCCGCCGCTACGGAACGCGCATTTTGCGGCCCCGCCGCGCGGGGCCGCCGATATGAAATCACGCCGCCAGTTGAAACTGGTGGTGAGTCTCCTCAATAAACGCCAGCATGTTTTCGAGCGATACGTCGCCCTCGACGTTATGCGCCGGCGAGAGAATGAAGCTTCCGTGGCGTCCCATTTCGAGCAGATGCCGCGTCTCGTTCCGAACATCGTCGGCGCTCCCGTAGGGGAGCGTCTGCTGCGTGGAAAGCCCGCCCCAGAAGGTCAGCCGTCCGCGGTAACGGAGGAGCAACTCATCCACGTTCATGACTTCCGGCTGGAAGGGATTAAAGCACTTCAGCCCGATGCCCACCAAGTCATCGAACAGTTCATCCACGTCCCCGCAGCTGTGGATGAAGACGTACTTGCCGGCATCGGTCACGGCGCGGTACATGCGCTCCAGCACCGGGTAGATGAACTGCCGCCAGAGCTTGTAGCCCATCTGGAGGCCGCGCTGCTGGCCCCAGTCGTCGCCGAAGTACACGGCGTCGATATCGTATTTCAGCGCCTGGCGCAGTTGCGCGATGTTGTAGTCCGCGATGGTGTTGAACAATTCGCGGACGAAACCGGGATGGTCGTAGAAATCCATCATCAAGGTTTCCATCCCGCGCATCGTCCAGGCGCGCTCGTAAAGCGAAAAGCCGATGCAGAACAGCCGGAAGCGGTCGGGGTAGCGCCCTATCTTCTCCGGAATATCGGCGAAGAACCGGGGATCAAGAGGGTCCGGGAATTGGTAACCCTTCAGCGTGGCTTCCGGGAGGACCTTCCCGCAGACGTTGCCGATGTCTTTGTCGATGGTGCGGTCCCAGACCACGCCGAAGACGTCGCGGAATCTCGCACCGCCCAGGTCCTCGAAAAATCCGATGTCGCTGCCCAGCTCCAGAATGTGATCGCCCAGCGTTCCCATCAGGTCGCGCGTTCCGTAGTGCGCGGCCAGTTTTTCCCGGGCCTCGCAGGTGAACCGGAACGACCACGGCGTGTAGGGCGGAACGTGTCCCTCCAGAACCTGCTGGATGATTTCGCGTTTGGTCATCGGCAGATCTCCTTTCGCCGCCGTGCAAAGGAAAGACCTTGCCATCACCCGCCCGCCGTGGGCGCCGGCTCGGCGGAGACGATATTCTCGCCGAAGTTGGCCGCCACCCGCCAGCCCGGCGGCACAATCAGAAATTCCTCCTCGTCCCACTGGCCGTCCACCAGCCGCTGAATCATCGAGAGGTCGCCCTGCACCTTTTCGTATTTCCAATTCCGTTCCGCGGCCAGCTGGCGCGTGTGCTCCTCGTA
Source organism: uncultured Acidobacteriota bacterium (assembly GCA_964533045.1). Lineage (GTDB taxonomy): Bacteria > Acidobacteriota > Terriglobia > UBA7540 > UBA7540 > JACQNR01. Next base: position 39,322 of record CAZHKT010000011.1, read on the forward strand.
GCTGCCGTCCGGCTCGACGCCCATTTCGATAAACGTGAACTGGCCGTAGTTCTTGGTGTAGCCGAGCGTTTCGAACAGGTAGGTAGCGTTGTCCTCGCCGTACTTTTCCACCAGCTTTTCATACGACATATCAATGCCCAGCTGATTGGGGATGGAGAGCTGGCGCAGCTCACCGCCGTCGTTTTCGGCTCGCTCGATCCAGCCGGTGGTTTTGAAATAGACGCCGGGATGAGCGTTGAAGTAGTCGAGATACTTCTGGCGGCTGCCCATGAAAAGCGTGATGCAATCGTGGGCGCGGGGCAGGATCACCTGCGTGTGGCGCGCCGTCAGGCCTGCCAGGCCGTTGTTGCACAGGCCATAACCGAGAAGGATGGCGTCGTACCCGTTCTGAACGCGGTCCACCACCTCCTGGACGCGCTGAAGCATCGGGGAACTGCCCATGTCGTGCAGGCCCTTGGGCAGGAACTCGAGGTCGATCGCGTGGGGCGAACGCGCCATGGCCGCGTGCATTTCCCGGAAGAAGATTTCACAGCTGATGAGTTTAAGTTTCATTTCCTGTAGCGGCGGTTTCTGACCGCCGCGCGGCAAGCTGGTTGTCGTGCCAGCGAACTGACGGCTGGAGGCCACCTCTGCAGCCTGGCGGCCTGAAGGCCGCCGCTACAGCACTGCCCGGATCGCGCGGATGAAATCCGGATTCGTTCCGCAGCAGCCGCCGATGAAGCTGGCTCCCGCCTGAAGCAGGGCGGGAACACCAGCCGCGAACGACTGCGGCGTTGCTTGGTATCTTACGGCGCCGTCCACCAGCTCTGGCAGCCCTGCGTTGGGCTTGATCCAGAGGGGCCGGTCGGTCGAGGCGCGCAGGCGCTGGCAGATGGGGATGTAACCCTCGATTCCCAGTGCGCAGTTGGCGCCAATGATGTCCGCCCCCGCTTCGGTCAATTCTCTTGCGGCGCGCTCCGGCGTCACCCCGGTCAGCGTCCGGTCATGATTCTTTCCCGAGTCGAAAACAAATGAGGCTACGACGGGTTTCCCCAGCGGTTGGATCGCTTGCACGGCGGCTTTGACTTCTTCGACGTCGGCCATGGTTTCGAGGGCGAATCCGTCCACGCCGGCCTCGGCCAAAACTTGGGCCTGCTCGGCAAACACCTTGGCGGCCTCTTCGGCGGTCACCTCCCCCATCACCACCAGCTTCCCGCAGGGACCGAGCGAGCCAAAAACTTTGGCGCGGCCCTGCGCGGCGCGGCGGGCAATCTCGACGCCCGCGCGGTTGAGCTCGCCAAGCTTATCCGCCAATCCGGCGCCTTCAAGGGCGATGCGGTTGCTGCGAAACGTGTTGGTTAGCAGGATCTGGGTTCCCGCCTCGACGTAGGCGCGCGCCAGGGTCTCGACCTCGGAGGCGTGGCTGAGATTCCAGGTGTCGGGACAAACGCCGCTTTCCAGCCCGCGCGCCTGGAGCTCGGTGCCCGTCGCGCCATCCAGCAGCACCGGCGCGTGAGCCAGCAGTTCTTGAATCACGGCATTCATAGGGTGTCCTGCTGGTGCTCCCCGATCAGCGGGCCACCGGCTCCAGCTTCCCTTCGCGGAAGGCGCGAAGATAGTTCATGCACATCTCGTCGCGGCCCAGCAGCGCTTCCGCGGCGCGGATATTCATCATTAACTGGCGGTCGCAGGGATCCACGATGGCGGCGTCGAGGCCGTGCGCCATGAGCAGCGCGACGAAGACCTGGTTCAGCAGCTTGCGCTGCGGCAGCCCGAACGACACGTTGCTGACGCCGGCGCTCAGATGCACGCCCGGATAGCGCGTCGCGATATGGCCAATGGCTTCAATCAGCGCCTTGCTGTGTTCCGGTCCGGTGCTGGCGGGAAGCACACAGGCGTCCAGGTAGATATCGTCGATCGCCGTGCCTTCGGCCGTGAGGCGGTCAATCAACCGGCTGGCGGTCGCGACGCGGTCGTCCACGCCCATGGGCGGTCCGGCGGGTGACATGCAAAGCGCAATCACCTTGGGACGATACTCCTTCACCACCGGCAGCAGCGCGTTGAACTTCTCCGGCTCATCGGAAATGGAATTGAGCATGGGACGGTGCTTGCAGAGCGGCATGGCCCTGCGCAGAGCTTCCGGATCAGCGCTGTCGAGGCAGAGCGGAATATCCGCCACTTCCTGGACGATGTTCACCAGCCAGGTCAGGGTTTCGACTTCCTGGCCGGGCAAGCCGCCGTTCACGTCCAGCATGTCGGCACCGGCGGCGGCCTGGTTGCGCGCAATCTCCTGGATTTGCGCCGTATCGCGCGCCGCGGCGGCCGCGCCTACTTTCTTGCGCGTGCAGTTGATGAGTTCACCGATGATCCACATTAGGGTTTGACCTCGTTCTTGTCGCCTTCCACCTGAATGTACTGCCGCTTGCAGGAGTTATCGAGCCCGGCGAAGCGGTTGGCGAGCGCGTTGGTCTTGTCCAGGCACCAGTCGCGCGGCGGCACCAGGGTATGCGCAAACTTGCGGGGATTGTCCCCCGCCGCCAGCGTGGCCTGGTACACGACATTCCAGATGCACGGCAGTTCGGGATGGATTTCGCAGCTTCCGTCCACGCGCGAGCCGCCGCAGGGCCCGTTGCGCAGTTCCTTGTAGCACCAGCGCATGGTGCATCCGGCGTAGTTCAGGTGTTCCTGGATGCAATCGCCGCAGGCCACGCAGCCGAGCGTGGCTTTGCGGTACATCGTGGCGGGCTCCAGCAGCTTGTACCAGATGTCGGGCTTCACCACCTCGTGTCCCTCCGCGTCCCGGCTGTGTTTGAGGTGCGAGGCGAGCAGGCGCTCACCCGGGGATCCCGGCCTGATCAATATTTCGTGCACTCTGCTGGAAATCCACTGCGTCCAAGTCATGTTGGGTTTGAGCGTGGTCAGCAGGTAGTCTCCTATGGCGGCACTCAGGCCGTTCTCGCCTTCGGGCAGGAGATAGAACTGGCCGGGGTACTCGAAGATCAGTTCATCGAGGCGGCCGCGCCAGCCGTTTCCGATGGCCGCGGCACGTTCCTGGATAACCATGAAATCTTTGTGCGTCAGTCCAAAGCCGCCGATGTGCGCCCCCGCAAAACCCAGGTCTTTCGCCGCCGCCACCATCAGCGCGGCGCGCTCCAGCCGCTCCGGCTTCTTCTCCGATCCCAGCCGCTGGATGAATTCGTCGGTCACCACGCAGCCGGCCAGTTCGCCGGACTGCATCATCTGGGCGATCTTCGCGGTGGGGACGTAGACATTGGCGAGAACCGGTATGTGACCCAAACCTTCGCGCGTCATGTATTGCTTGAGCTCGTAGAGTTTGCGCAGGTTGAATCCCAGTTGCGGAATGATGAAGCGCGCCCCCGCCGCAATCTTCAGCTCCAGCTTGAAGAACTGCATCATCTGGTCGGGCTCGCGGACCTTGTAGGGGTTCACCACCGCGCCGGCGTAGAAGTCGTATGGCGTGGTGTGCGTCTGGCGCGACCCCAGGTTGTATTCCAGCCCGGCCCGCAGCGATTGCAGCAGCCAGAGAATGAGGACGGAATCGAGATCGTAGACTGGCTTGCCGCGCCCACTGAACCCTTCCTTCTGGGCATCGCCGGTGAGCGCCAGGATGTTGTGCACGCCCATGCGGGCCAGGGCGTGCAGGCGGGCTTCGATGAAGGCCCGATTTCCGTCCTTGCCACTCAGGTGGGCGAGTGGTTCCAAATTGTTTTCGAGAATAAACGACGTGAAAGCTTCCGGTGGCAGCGCCGGGTTTCCACCCGGAAGGTCGGTAACGCTAATAATGCGAATGCCGCCCTCGGTCGCGGCAGCCTCACGCACGAACGACTCGGCGTCGCTCACGTTGTGATCACGCCCGAGGACCAGTTCAGCGGTGCAGACGAACCGTCCCTCCTGGAGTGCGGATCGGAGTACGCCCCCCCCTGTGGTGTCGATATTCATGGTTCAGGCTTATCGCCCCTGCACGGTGACTGCATGGCAGCCCCCGGCACCCCGCCGATCGCTATGCGAAAGATGGCACCCTCAGGCCGCCGCCACCAGCCTGCGCGCCAGTCCGACCGCGCCGTTGGCGTTGTCGCTGTATCCGTCGGCGCCGATCTCGTTGGCATAGCGCTGCGTGACCGGAGCGCCGCCAACGATCACCTTCACCTGGTCGCGCACCCCAGCCTTCTTCAATTCTTCAATCACCACCTTCATCGAGGGCATGGTGGTCGTGAGCAGCGCGGAGAGCGCGATCAGGTCCACTTTATTGGTCTTGATGGTGTTGATGATCCTTTCCGCCGGGACGTCCACGCCCAGGTCGATGACTTCAAAGCCCGCCCCTTCGAGCATGGAGGAGACCAGATTCTTCCCGATATCATGCAGGTCGCCCTTCACCGTGCCGATCACCACCCGTCCGATGGGCTTGGCGCCCTTGGCGGCCAGCAGGGGACGGATGAGCTCCAAGCTGGCCTTCATGGCGCGGGCGGAAATCAGCAACTCCGGCACGAAGCAGTCGCCTGCCTCGAAGCGCCGCCCTACCTCATCCATGGCCGGGATCATGTATTTGGTGACCAGATCCTGGGGATCTACATTCGCGGCCAGCGCCTCCTGGGTTATGGCCACTGCGGCTTTGGCGTCGCCGTTGAGAACTGCTTCGGTGAGTTTGGTCAAATCGGTCATCTTTGCCTCCATAAGCGGATACGGACTCCTCCCCCTATCCGCAAACAAACTGCCTAAGTCTAAACAAAATGTGTGTGAATGGTACAACAATATGCCCGAATGGTGCCTCGATTGTGGATGTTTGGAGGCGAAGTTACAGTCTTGGACCCTTTCGGCCGGTTTAGCTGGGGGGAAATACACCGCATTGCGTGATGTTGCGCAGTTTCGGCCAGAATTCGGAGTTCTCGGCGCAGGATCAATCCATCGGCCCGCCCCACACGCCGGCCAAGTGACCAATCGGCCCCATCCGACCCATCTTCGCGCATGGCCAATCGAAGTCGGTGGAGACTGAAAGCGCTATCAATTCGATCAAATTCGCCGGCTCTAGGGCAGCACAACCTGGCGGGTCATGGAATTGCTGAGGGCTGTGCGCAGGGCAACAGGTAGAGAACCCGTGTGTCCCTGTCTGCTACATCCCACAGAAACAGGTTCGCGATAAGGGCCGAACGATGAGGTTGAAGAAACGATATGGTGAGGAGCATGGCGTCCTCGGGGCGCCCCTTGAACGCATGCGGAGGCGCGCCGGGTCTCGGCTCCTTGCGGGCCCTGACCAAATCCGCGAACTGGCACGCGACACGGGGCTTCCGGCCGCCGCCGTGCGCGGGGCCATTTCCTTCTACAGCGACCTTCATGAGGATCCGCAAGCGGTGCGCGTCTGCCAGGGCACGTCATGCAAACTTGCGGGGGCCACGAAGCTCAAACGGCTCTTCGAAGGCCGGATTCCGTGCAGGGACGTTTACTGTCTTGGCTACTGTGGCCAATCGCCCGCCATTCTTGATTGCGGGGGGCGGGTTTTCACCGGCGACCAGGCGCGGTGCTGGGCAGAGGCTGGCGGGCCGGCGCATGGCGCGGCGGAGCCTCCCGCGCGATGTCTGGCCCGAAGCCCGCTGGTGCTGGCGCGGGTGTATGATTCCAGCTTTGATGGAGGTGATGACTT
>CAZHKT010000012.1:0-44553 GCA_964533045.1 uncultured Acidobacteriota bacterium
TGGAAACAGGCCGAATTGTTCTGATTGTCACTATATTATGTAATTCTCTTTAGGTGCAGGCCGCGACCCGCCCCGGCGATCTTCCCTGCCCTCTCGCTCTGGGAGAGGGTGGTCCCGATCCGATCGGGACGGGGTGAGGGATGGTAGCGGCGATCGATGACCGCCGGTTCGAATCATCGGGCAGCGCAATGCCTCCCCATCCCCGTGCTACAATCGCCCCATTCCAACGCATCGGAGCACGCCATGGAACTCAAGACCGTCGCCATCGAAAAACCCGACGACATGAATTTCATCCTCGGCCAGTCGCACTTCATCAAAACCGTGGAAGACCTGCACGAAGCCATCGTGCAGACCGTCCCCAGCATGAAGTTCGGCATCGCCTTTTGCGAATCGTCCGGCCCGGCATTGGTGCGCTCCACCGGCAACGACGCGAAGCTCATCGAGATCGCGCAGCGGAACGCCCTCGCCCTCTCCTGCGGCCATTCGTTCATCATCTTCATGGAAGGCGGATTCCCCATCAACATCTTGAACACCATCAAGAACGTCCCCGAGGTCTGCCAGATCTTTTGCGCCACCGCCAACCCCGTCGAAGTCATCGTCGCCGAAAGCGCGCAGGGGCGCGGCATCCTCGGCGTCATCGATGGCGTGAAAACCAAAGGCCTCGAGACCGACGCCGACATCCAGTGGCGGAAGGATTTCCTGAGGAAGATTGGATACAAATTATAGCTGAAATCGGACGCCTGGGAGGGGAGACTGGCGTTGAAGACCTTGTGCTGTTGCCCCTCCCCTGCCCGCGCCTTCCTTCGGTTCAAGACGCGTGGCGAGGTCGCCCATTGTCCTACAGTTTGTTCTCGCGCACCGTTGCGCCCAGTTCTCCGCGCGCGAGGCGGATGGAGAGGTCGTCGCCGACGGCAACCTGCGATGCGTCGCGGACGATGTGGCCCTGGGCGTCGCGCGTAATGGAGTAGCCGCGGTCAAGGATAGTGCGCGGGCTGCGCTCGGTGAGCAGGGTTTCGATGTGTCGCAGCCGGTTACGCCGTTCACTGACGAGCCGCGCGAAGGCCGTCTGGAACTTGAGATGCCGTTCGTCGAGTCCGGCCCGCTCCAGCATCAGGGCGCGGCGGAAATCGTAACGGACGATTCCCGCCGAAGCATGCAGCAGCGACTGGCGCGAAGCGACGAGCTTCTCCCGCATCAGGCGCGTCATCTCGGCGACGGCGTCATCCACACGGCGTGCCCGCTCGCCCACGCGATCGAGCATGGCCTTGAAGACGTAGTGCATGCGCAGGCCGGCCAGGCGCTGGCGCGCTTCGGCGATCACCAGGCGCACCGACTGCGTCAGGCGTCGCGTCCGATCCCGCAATTCAGCCACCAGATCTTCCTTGCGGCGCACCACCAGTTCCGCTGCCGCCGACGGCGTGGGCGCGCGCAGGTCGGCGGCAAAATCGGCGATGGTGAAATCGGTCTCGTGGCCCACGGCGGAAATGATCGGAATTTCTGAGGCGGCGATGGCACGCGCCACAACCTCTTCGTTGAACGCCCACAGGTCTTCCAGCGAGCCCCCGCCGCGTCCCACGATCAGCACCTCGGCCGCGCCGTGCTGATTGAAGTAGCGGATGCCCTCGGCGATCTCCTCCGCCGCGCCCTCTCCCTGCACCTTCACCGGGTAGAGGAGCACATTCATGCTGGGAAACCGGCGCTTGAGGACGCGCAGAATGTCTCGAATGGCCGCCCCCGTGGGCGACGTCACGACACCGACGGTGCGCGGCAGGAGGGGAAGCGGCTTCTTGCGAGCCGCATCCAATAGACCCTCGGCGGCGAGTTTCTGCTTCAACTGCTCGAAGGCCAGTTGCAGGGCGCCAATCCCCGCGGGCTCCAGGTAATCGACGTAAAGCTGGTATTCACCGCGCGCTTCGTAAACGCTCAGGTGGCCGCGCGCGATCACCGAAATACCGTCCTGGGGTCTGAACTTGAGATAGCGCGCCTGGTTGCGGAAACACACGGCGCGAATCTGCGCCTTGTCGTCCTTCAGCGTGAAGTAGAGATGTCCCGAGGCCGCGCCGCGGCAATTGGAAACTTCGCCCGTTACCCACACGTCGGGGAAGCGCCTCTCGAGCAGGCCTTTGATCTCCAGGCTCAGCTCGGCCACGGAGTAGATCCGGCGCTCGGGAGCGAAGGTGAAGGTGCCCTGCGACATGAGAGGCGATGCTACTTTCGGGTGATCCACTGAATCAGCCACAGCAGCGCCGTCAGCGCCACGCTGACCACCAGACAGGTCACAATCGGGAAATAGAAAGAAACGTTCTTGCCCTTGTAGGTGATATCGCCGGGCAGCCGGCCGAGCCCGAAGAAGGAAAATTTCGAGCCCACGACGAGCAGCACGCCCGCCAGCGCCAGCACGACGCCGGCGATCATCAGAACTTTTCCCAGTTGCAATGGGGCGCCCGGCTCCACGCGACACCTCGACGCCACCATGATACACCGGGAAGGCGCTGGTTGTGGCGGCCGTCTGGGACCGCCGGCCAGACACGTGGGGGGATTCAGACCAGGTCCACGCCCGAAAAGAAATAGGAGATTTCAAAGGCGGCGGTTTCCGGCGCGTCCGAGCCGTGCACGGCGTTGCTCTCGATGCTCCTGGCGTAGAGTTTGCGAATGGTGCCGGGCGCGGCATTGGCAGGATTGGTCGCGCCCATGATCTCTCGCAGGCGCGCGATGGCGTTTTCGCCCTCGAGCACCATCGTCATCGCCGGGCCGGAACTCATGAAGGTTGTCAGACTGTCAAAAAAGCTCTTTCCACGATGAACCGCGTAGAAGCCCTCCGCCTCTTTCTTGGAAAGATGCACCAGGCGCGCGGCGACGATCCTCAACTGGTTCGCCTCGAAGATCTTGATGATATCGCCGATGTGGCCGGCGGCAACCGCGTCCGGCTTGATGATGGTGAGCGTGCGTTCGATGGCCATAGTTCTCCAGTTGATATCGGGATCGCTGTCAGGAATTACGAATGCAAAACTTTCTTCAGGGTTTCTCCGATGAGCGCGGGGCTTTCGGCTACGGCGACTCCCGCCGCCTCGAGCGCGGCGATCTTATCCTTCGCGGTGCCCTTCCCGCCCGAGATAATGGCGCCCGCATGACCCATGCGGCGGCCGGGCGGCGCGGTGCGTCCGGCGATGAAGCCTGCGACCGGCTTCGTCATGTGCGCCCGGATGAAGGCCGCGGCTTCCTCTTCCGCGGTGCCGCCGATTTCCCCGATCAGGACCACGGCGTGCGTTTCCGGATCCTCATTGAAGAGCCGGAGCGCCTCCACGAAATTGGTGCCGATGATCGGATCGCCACCAATGCCGATGCAGGTGGATTGACCGATGCCCAGCGCGGTGAGTTGTCCCACCGCTTCGTATGTCAAAGTCCCGCTGCGCGAGACCACGCCGACGTGGCCCTGCATGTGGATGCGGCCGGGCATGATGCCGATTTTGCACTTTCCGGGGGAAATGATTCCGGGGCAGTTGGGCCCGATGAGCCGCGTGCCGCGGCCTTTCAGAAAGGCCGCGACACGAATCATATCCAGGGTGGGGATGCCCTCGGTAATCGCCACCACCAGCGGCATCGCCGCATCCGCCGATTCCAGAATCGCGTCGGCGGCAAAGGCCGGAGGGACGAAGATCACCGAGGCGTTGGCGCCGGTCTGGTCGCGCGCCTCGCGGACGGTGTTAAAGACGGGAATGCCGTCCACGTTCGTACCGCCCTTGCCCGGTGTCACCCCCGCCACGACCTTGGTCCCGTATGCCACCGCCTGCTGCGTATGGAACGTGCCCTCGCGGCCCGTGATCCCCTGCACCAGCAAACGCGTATTCTGGTCAACTAAGATAGCCATCGTGATTTATCGCGCCAGTGCGACCACCTTTTCCGCCGCGTCCTTCATGCCGGTGGCGACGGTGAAATTGAGGCCGGATTCGCGCAGGATTTGCTGGCCCAGTTCCACGTTGGTGCCTTCCAGGCGGACCACCACGGGCACCTGGACGCCCAGGGTGCGCGCCGCCGAGACCACGCCGCTCGCCACCACGTCACAGCGCATGATGCCGCCGAAGATGTTCACCAGGACGGCCTTCACGTGCGGATCGCTCAGGATGATTTCGAAGCCGCGGCGAACCTGCTCCTCGCTGGCGCCGCCGCCCACATCGAGAAAGTTGGCGGGGCTGCCGCCCGCATATTGAATCAGGTCCATGGTGGCCATGGCCAGCCCGGCGCCATTCACCATGCAGCCGACGTTTCCGTCGAGGCGGATGTAATTCAGGTTATAGCTCGACGCCTTGACCTCGAGCGGATCTTCTTCATCCAGGTCGCGCAGCTCGCGAATATCCTTGTGGCGATAGAGGGCGTTGTCATCGAAATTCATCTTGGCGTCGAGCGCCAGAATGCGGCCGTCGCGCGTCACCACCAGCGGATTGATCTCCGCCAGCGACGCATCGGAAGCCTCAAAGGCCCGGTCCAGCGCCGAGAGGAATTTGGTGGCTTCGTTCACGAGCCCGCCGTCGAGACCCAGGCCGAAGGCCAGCTTGCGCGCCTGAAACGCCTGAAAGCCGATGGAGGGATCAACGTATTCCTTGAGAATCTTTTCGGGGTGCTCGGCAGCGACCACTTCGATTTCCACTCCGCCTTCGCTCGAGGCCATGATCACGGGGCGTGCCGTGGCGCGGTCAATCACCATGCCGAGGTAGAGTTCGCGAGCGATGTCGAGGCCTTCTTCAATCAGGACGCGGCGGACGACGCGGCCCTCGGGCCCGGTTTGCGGCGTGACCAGGGTCTTGCCAAGCATTTCGTGGGCAAGAGCCTCGGCGGCTTTGGGATCCCTGGCGATCTTGACGCCCCCCGCCTTGCCGCGGCCACCGGCGTGGATCTGGGCCTTGACGACCACCGTGCCGCCGCCCAGCTTTTCCGCCACGCCGCGCGCTTCCTCGGGCGTGTAGGCCACGTCGCCGCGCGGTGTGGTCACTCCGAACTTGCTCAGAATCTGCTTCGCCTGGTATTCGTGGATCTTCATGGGTGGCAGCGTCCGCCTTCAGGCGGACATTTTCGCCATTGACTGGCGGCCTGAAGGCCGCCGCTACATCGGATTACGGCAATCGCGCACTTTGCGCTACAATCAGATTTGGAAACGCAAAGCATGAAAGTATAGGCAATCCCACCGGAGATTGCAACGAACGCGCCGCCCGTCAGGGCGGAATCGTTCGCTCGTGCCGGGTCGACGGCCGGCGCGAGACGGCATAACGGGGCTGATCAGTGCAGATTCAGGAGGCCATTCAGACGCTGCGGGGGCGCCGGGACTTGACGCGCGACGAAGCACGCACCGTGCTCGCGGCGCTGCTCTCGGGATCGGTGCCGGATGAAGAAATCATGGCGCTGCTGGCAGCGCTGCGCGAAAAGGGCGAGCAGGCCGACGAACTCCTCGGCTTCGCCGAAGTCATGCGAGCGCGCGCGGCAGAGACGTTGCGCGAAGCGGGAATCGACCTGGATGCTCTCCGCGCGGGCGGCCCGTTGCTCGATACCTGCGGCACGGGCGGCGACGAAAAAGGTACCTTCAACGTTTCCACCGCGACGGCCCTGGTGGCGGCCGCAGCGGGCGTGCGCGTGGCCAAGCACGGCAATCGTTCCATTTCGAGCCGCTGCGGCAGCGCTGACGTTCTCGAAGCATCCGGTGTAAGACTTGACATTCCTTTCCGGCGGATGCCGGAGTGCCTCGAAACAACGGGCTTCGTTTTTCTGTTTGCACCGAGGCTGCACCTGGCCATGAAGCACGTGATGAACGCGCGACGGGCCTTGAAAACCAAGACCGTGTTTAATCTGCTGGGGCCGCTCACCAATCCGCTGGGCGCTTCGGTGCAACTGGTGGGCGTCTACGACCCTGCGAAGGCGGCAATGATGGCGCGCGTGCTTCAGAAGCTGGGCACGCAGCGCGCCTTTGCCGTAACGGGGCACGACGGCGTCGATGAGATTACTCTGACCGGCCCGACCCATTTGGTTGAGGCAGCGAACGGGACAATCACGAGGCGGGACGTGGCCCCCGAGGATTTTGGCTTGCCGCGCGCGCGGCCGGACGATTTGCGAGGGGGCGACGCGGCGGCCAACGCGCAACTCTTGCGGGAAATATTCGACGGCAGGCGCGGAGCGTTGCGCGACCTGGTGCTGGCCAACGCCTCGGCGGCGCTGGTGGTGGCGGGCCGGGCGGCCGACTTGCAACAGGGTGTCGCGCAAGCTGCCGACGTCATCGATTCCGGGGCGGCACGAGCAAAGCTCCGTCAACTGATCGAATTCACTCAGAAAGCGACCTGCTAACCTGATGCTTTGCTGGAAGATCATCTTGCTCTGCCTCGTCGCGCCCCTTCCGCTGTGTGCCGCTGAAGCGGCGGGGTCCGCACACATGGTCTGGGATTTTGAGGGCGGCATCATGAATCGCTGGGGCGGGCGCTACAACACGTACAAACGAGCACCCTCCTGGGTGCGGACGTATCTCGACCCCGGGCATGGCCGAGGCGGCAAGGGTTACGCGCTGCGCGTCACGGCGCACCGGGAAGCGGAAGGCTTCGGCGGTGTCTGGTTGGATCTTGGCTCGGATCCCCAGGCCGCGAACCGAACTTATGATGCCTCCGCGATGCGCTACCTGGGCTTCTGGGCCAAGGGGACGAAGGGCGGCGAAGACTTTGAGATTTCACTGAGCGATCTGGCTAACGCCGACAGAGACGAGCGGCCTTTTCGACGGTTGCGGGCCTATCTGCCGGGCGGACTGACGACCGCCTGGCGGCAGGTTCTGATTCCGCTGGCCCATTTTCAAGGCCTCGACAAGCGGCATCTCCTGCGCCTCACGCTCAAACTGACCCGTCCGGGTGATTCGCGCTTTTACCTCGATGATATCGGATTCCAGCGAACCGCTTCCACCCCCCCCGCCCCGAAAGGGTCGGCGAGGGTGAAATCGCCAGCCCCCCCGGACGCTCCGCGCGCCATGTGGGCTTGGAGCACGAAACCACTCTTCGACCCCGCCCAGCCCCAGGAGGCGAACCGCTTCCTGGCCTTTTGCGCCGAGCAGAACATCCGCACCGTTTACCTGGCGGCGGAATTCGAACGGAGGGGGGACGAAAGCAGCCTGAACCGCCAAATGCGCAATCCGGATGGTTATCGCGCCTTCCTCGAGCGTGCCCATCAGCAGGGACTGAGGGTCGAAGCCCTGGCAGGGACGCCGGAGTGGGCGCTTCGCGCCAATCATCTCCAGGCCCTTGCAGCGTTGGACGCCATCATTCGGTATAACCACGGGAGCGAGCCCGCGGGCCGCTTCGACGGCATTCACCTGGACGTCGAGCCGTATTCGCTTCTCGGCTACTACGATCCCGGTTTGCGCGGAGAAATCCTGCTGGGGCTGGTGGAGATGGCGGAGAAATGCCGCGAGCGGTCTCACGCTGCGGGTCTGACGTTCAGTTGCGACCTGCCGTCCTGGTTCTATGCGTCCGGCGGACTGGAACGGAACGGGCTGATCGTCAATTTCAAGGGGGAGGGGAAGACAGCGGGGGAGCACCTCACCGACCTCGCGGATTCCATCACCATCATGGACTACACCAACCAGGCGGACGGGGCGGGCGGCATCATCGCGCGCGCCCTGCCAGCGCTTCAGTACGCCGCCAGCCGCGGGAAGAAGGTCGTCGTCGGGGTTGAAACCTTCCAAGAACGCGACAGCACGGTGAGCTTTGTTCTGGGGCTTCCGGCCAAGGAATTCTGGTCGCGCCTCGCCAGGAGCAACCTGTGGGGAGTGCATCGCTTCGAGGACTACCGCGTGTCTCTGCTTGCCGATGACGCCAACGTCCACCTCGGCCTTTCCACGCCGCGCCAGATGACCCCCGCGGAACGGGTGGCGTTTGAGGGCGCACTGGCCCGGCTGGCCGCGCAGTTCGGCGCCTCCGCCGACCCGGAACGCTACCACCCCTTCGAAATGCTCGAGCTGGCGCGCGCCGCCGTGAACGAAAACCCGGACTGGGAAGGCTTCGAACCTTTTGAGTTCACCGATCCGCAGAATGGCCAGCGTTTCCACGGCTTTCGTCGCACCTACCGCATGCAGCCCCAGATTACGTTCCACGGACTGGGCCGCGAAACATTTGAGGAAGAGATCGCTTCCACCGTGGAATGGCTCAGCCCGCACTCCAGCTTCGGAGGGGTGGCCGTGCACTTCTACGATAGTTTTCGGGAACTGATCGAAGGCGGAAGATCGAATTCAGCAGCGGGCAGTGAGAAGGCTGATAGCAAAGGAAAATAGCCCGTCACCATTCCGTGGCGTCTCCGCCCTACGGATTCCAGTTCCCCTACAGCTTCAGGAAATTGGCGAGCAACTGCTTGCCCGCTTCGGTGAGGACCGACTCGGGATGGAACTGCACGCCTTCAACCTTCATTTCCCTGTGGCGCAGGCCCATGATGAGCCCGTCGGGCGAGGTGGCGCTGATCTCGAGGCAATCCGGCAGGCTGGAACGCTCGACAATCAGCGAATGGTACCGCGTGGCGGGAAAGGGATTCGGCAATCCCGAGAAGATCGTCTTGCCGTCATGGGAGATGGGGCTGGTCTTGCCGTGCATAAGTTCCGGCGCGCGAACCACCCGGCCGCCAAAGGCCTGTCCGATGGCCTGATGCCCCAGGCAGACGCCCAGCAGCGGGATTTTTCCTGAGAATTCGCGAATCGTGGCCAGGCAAACGCCCGCCTCGCTGGGCGTCTTGGGGCCCGGGGAAATGACAATTCGTTCCGGCGCCAGGCGGGCGATTTCCCCCACCGTTACCTGGTCGTTGCGGCGCACTTCCATCTCGGCCCCCAGTTCACCCAGGTATTGGACCAGGTTATAAGTGAAAGAATCGTAATTGTCGATGACCAGAATCATGCGCTTCTATTATATGACGCAATCTGCCGAAATCCCTCAGGCGAGTGTATACTCGCCTCCAGCGCTCGAGTGTGCGCGAGGGGGTGGGTGATGGGTCAAATCAAGCGGCGAGCGTTTCTCACGAGCGGTGTGGCAGGGCTGGCCGGAGCCGCCGTAACAGCCGCCCCCGCCCCCGGCAAGCAAGCCGCGCCCGCCGCGGGAACTCCCCCGCCCTTCCGGCTGGGCCTCGTCACCTATGAATTCGCCAAGAACTGGGACATCCCCACAATTATCGCCAATTGCATCACCACCGGCTTTGAAGCTGTCGAATGCCGTACGACCCACCGGCACGGCGTGGAGATCTCACTCAACAAGGAGCAGCGGCGGGAAGTTAGGAAGCAGTTTGACGACTCCCCCGTGCGCCTCCTCAGCCTGGGGACGATGTGTGAGTATCACTCTGCCGACCGCGCCGTGGTGGACCGCAACATTGAGGAGACGAAGCGTTGGTGCGAACTCGCCCGCGACGTGGGCTGCCTGGGCGTGAAAGTGCGGCCCAACGGATTCGTGAAAGAGGTTCCCGAGGAAAAGACCCTGGAACAGATCGGCAATGCACTGGAGCGCTGCGGCGACGCGGCGCGCGACCAGGGCGTCGAACTCTGGGTGGAGGTTCACGGCCAGGGGACGCAGGAGCCGCCCAACATGCTGCGACTGATGGAGCTTGCGAATCATCCCGCGGTCGGGATTTGCTGGAATTCGAGCGATACCGACGTCCAGGACGGCTCGGTGGCGGAAGCGTTTGCCATGCTCCAGCCGTGGCTGCGCAACTGCCACATTAATGAACTGTGGCGCACGCCTTCCCCTTGGGGCACCCGTGCCGGCCAGCCGATGCAGGAAGTGCCGCGCGGGTTCCCCAGCTACGCAAGACCGTATCCCTTTCGCGAGTTCTTCCGCCTCTTGCGCGAATCCAAATACAATCGCTACACGCTGATGGAAGTCCCGGAAAGCAGCGAACCCATCCGGACGATGCGCTACTACCGGTCCCTGTGGGAGCAACTGACAACGTGAGCGCCTCGGCGCACCCCGCATCTATGCAAGTTGAACCCGTCGTATTGGAGGGCGAGTTTATCCGGCTCGAACCCCTGGGCTATGAGCATCACGCCGGACTCTGCGAGGTTGGGTTGGATGAATCCCTCTGGCAATGGACGCCCATTCGGGTGAGCACGCCCGAGGAGATGAAGGGCTACATCGCCGAGGCATTGGCGGGGCAAGCCGCCGGCACGATGCTCCCCTTCGCCACCGTAGAGCGCGCCGCCAGCCGCGTGATCGGCAGCACGCGGTTCTCCAACATCGACACCACCCACCGCCGTGTGGAAATCGGCTGGACGTGGCTCGGACGCCCCTGGCAGCGCACCGCCGCCAACACGGAAGCCAAGTTCCTCATGCTGCGCCACGCTTTCGAAACCTGGGGTTGCATTCGGGTGGAACTGAAAACTGATTCGCTGAACGAGGTTTCACGCCGCGCCATCCTGCGCCTCGGCGCCCAAGAAGAAGGAACCTTCCGCCACCACATGATCACCCATACTGGGCGGGTTCGGGATTCCGTCTACTTCAGCATTATCGATTCCGAATGGCCCGGCGTGAAGGAGCATCTCCTCCGCCAATTGAACCGGTAGGACGCGGTCGAGCGTTCAAAAGCCCCTTTCGGCCATCTCGAAGGCGCGGAGGACCGCCCGGGCTTTGTTCATACACTCCTGATGTTCGCGGGCGGGGACGGAGTCGGCCACGATGCCGGCGCCAGCCTGCAAGTAGGCCTTGCGGCCTTTGATGAGGACGGTGCGTATGACGATGCAGGAATTCAGGTTGCCGGAAAAATCCGCGTACAGCACCGCGCCGCCATAGAGCCCGCGGCGGGTGGGTTCGAGTTCATCAATAATTTCCATGGCGCGAACCTTGGGCGCGCCGGTCAGGGTTCCGGCCGGGAAGCACGCCGCCAGCGCCGCAAAGCTGTCCGAGTCCTTTCTCAGAGTTCCCTGGATTGAGCTGACCAGGTGCATCACGTGGCTGTAACGCTCAACGAACATCACTTCCTTGGGCCGCACCGTCGAAAAGTCGCAAACGCGCCCCACGTCGTTACGGCCCAGGTCCACCAGCATGATGTGCTCGGCGCGTTCTTTCTCGTCGGCGCGCAACTCCTGCTCCAGCCTCAGGTCTTCCTCCTCCGTCTTGCCTCGCGGGCGAGTGCCGGCGATGGGCCGGTATTCCACCTGACGCCCGCTCACCTTCACCAGCATTTCGGGCGACGAGCCGAGAATGGTGGCGTCGCCCAGCCGCAGGTAATACATGTAAGGCGAAGGATTCACCACGCGCAGCGCGCGATACACCTCGAAGGGCGGAACGCGCACCGGCACTTCCAGCCGCTGCGAAAGCACGCCCTGGAAGATGTCACCAGCGCGGATGTATTCCTTGGCGCGCTCGACCATCGCTTCGTATTCCCGTGGCGTCATGTTGGGCTTGACGCGCAGCGGGCCGCGCGGAGCGCGCGGCGGCAGGTGACGGAAAGGGCGATTCAATCGCCGCTCGACGGCGTCAAGGTATCGGACCGCCGCGTCGTACTTCGAGCGCAGGCTTCCCGGACCTTCCTCGGTCAGGACATTGGCGACCAGATAGAGACGGTGCTGCACATGATCGAACGCCGCCACGCTCGAGAAATACATGAAGGCTGCGTCATCCAGATCCACGTCAGGTGCAACGCGCGGCGGCAGCCGTTCCAACGTCCGCACCGCCTCGTAGGAAAGATACCCGACCGCTCCCGCCGTAAACGGCGGAAGCCCCTGCGGCTGTACATGGCGGTACGGCGCGGCGAGCTGGCGAAGGTAGTCGAAGATATTGCCGGTTTCTTCCGTTCGGGGCCCGCCGCGCCGAAGCGTGATGCGGTCGCCGCGCGAGGTGACGACCTGGAAGGGGTCCACGCCGAAGAAGGTGTAGCGGCCGACGCGCTCGCCGCCCTCCACGCTCTCGAGCAGGAAACTGTAGGGGCGGGTCCCGGAACCGCTCTGGGGCGCCAGGCGTAGAAACGCCGAGACGGGACTCCATAAGTCCGCAACCACCGGCCGCCAGACGGGCACGACATTGCCCTGGCTGGCGAGGCGGCGAAATTCGGCGAAACTGGGAAGCGCTGGCGGCATGGATCGTTACAGGGGCGAGGGGTGTCCGAGCGCCTGGCGCACGGCCTGTTCCATCAGGGCGCGGGGGGCGCTCTGGCCGGTCCAGATTTCAAATTGGCGCGCTCCCTGCGCCACCAGCATTTCGAGCCCGGTAATCACGCTCAGGCCGCGGCTGCGCGCGTCGGCCAGCAGGCGCGTTTCCAGGGGAGAATAAACGAGGTCAAATACCACGCGCGTCCGCAGCCGGGAGAGATCAAGCGGCATGCCTTCGGGGTGGGGCAGCATGCCGACAGGAGTCGCATTGATGACCGCGTCCACGTCGAGGTTGTCAAAGGCATCCCATGGCAGGAACTGCGCGGAAACCAGTTTGGCCAAACGCTGCGCCAGGTCCTCCTGGCCGTCGGAAATCATCAGTTCCGCGCCCTGGTCCTTCAGCGCGAAGGCCGCGGCGCGTCCCGCTCCCCCTGCGCCCAGCAGGAGAATGCGGCTTCCCGCCAACCGCAGGCGCTTGGCCAGGACTTCGGCCACCGCTGCCGCGTCCGTATTCCATCCGAACCACTTGCCTTTCTTGATGGCCACGGTGTTGCACGCGCCGATGCGCTGGGCCAGCGGATCGAGCCCGTCCAGGTGAGCCATGATGGTGCGCTTGTAAGGCATGGTCACGCTGCATCCCTGAAGCTTCATGGCGCGGGCGAATTCGAGGAAATCCCGGAAACGCGAAGTCTCAAGCGGCAGATAGACGGCGTTGACGCGCTTGGCCTGGAAGGCGGCGTTCTGCATGGCCGGTGAAAGTGACATGGAGACATGCGAACCCACCACGCCGTAAAGCGCGGCGTGGCGATCCAGCCGGTCCACGCGGTAAGTGTTGCGCATGGTTTCCGCCGGAAGCTGGCCCGGCGCGATCGCCAGGTGATTCCCCGCCGACGCGTAGGTGAAGGGGCAACCCCATCGCACCGCCAGCAGGCGCGCCGGCAGTCCCGAGGGCCCCATTCCAAACGCGACCAGGCGCGGACTCCGGCGGGCCTTGGCGGTGATCAGTTTATGCAGCTTCAACGTATCGCCCAGTTCGCGGGCGTGCGTAGCGATCTTTACCACATGGACGGGCAGTTTGGCCAAGCGGGAGTAGATGGGAGCAAGGGGCGGGGTCCGGTCGAAGTTGTGGTATGAACAGATGATTCTGGCCGGAGCCAGCCGCTTCAGGATGGCCGCACCGGCCTTTTCCACCGATTCGATTTCCACATCAACCCAGCGGCAGCCCGCCGCCACCGCCGCCTGAAGGACTTTGATCTGCTGCTCCACGTCGCCTGAAAACTGGCCGCCCGCCTCCGTCCGCCGGCAGGTGGCAATCACGGGCGGGAAATGCAGTTTGGCCAGCAACTCGCGCAGCCGCTCCTCGAGGCCGGTGAAATCCTGAAGGTAATCGAGCCGGAATTCATAGCCTACCGGCAGGCCGCTCAGGCGGCCGATATGCTCTTCAAGGGTGGCAAGCGTGGGCCCGGCAAGCGCAACGAAGATGCTGGGTGTGACCGATTTCGACAATTCTCCCTGCCTTTCTCTGGCGAAGAACCCTGGCTGCCTGCATATTACGTATTTGGGCCGATTCATGGCAAGAACTTTGCACGGTTGCACGTCGGCAGCACCCGACGACACGGCCCTGGAATTCCGATATCTTGACTCATATCAACAAGATGCGCGTCACCCTGTGCGTCGGCTGGGAGGATTTCCCCGCCCCGAATCTGCTATATTGAATCCGGCCCGAAGCGGGCTTAAACCTCCGTGGGAAAGGAATTGGCTCCGTGCGTTTTCTCGCATGTCTGATTTGCCTGACGGCAAGCTCCGCCACCCTTCATGCCCAGACTTCCGTCGACGAGCATCTGCGCTCCATACCCTGGGCGAAGTACCAGGACCAGGCCGTGACGCTCCTGCAGGAGTTCCTGCGCGTGGATACCTCCAATCCGCCGGGGAATGAAATCCGCGCCGCGGAGTTTCTGAAACGGCTCTTTGACGCTGCGGGAATTCCGAACGAAATCTTTCCGTACGCGCCCGGCCGGGCCAACTTCTACGCCCGCTTGAAAGGTGACGGCAGCCTGCGCCCCCTCATCCTGATGAGTCACACGGACGTGGTCCGCGCCGAGCCGTCGGAGTGGAAAGTGCCGCCCTTCTCCGGTGAAATTCTCAACGGCGAAATCTACGGCCGGGGCGCCGTGGACATGAAACAGGACGGCATCATTTACGCCATGGTCGTCCTGATGGCGGCGCGCGAACGCTTGCCGCTGAAGCGCGATCTGATCTACCTGGCGGTGGCCGACGAAGAAGTCGGCAGCACGGGCAGCCGCTGGATGATCGAGAATCATCCGGAACTCCTCCGCGACGCCGAGTACATGCTGGCGGAGGGCGGCGGGAACCGGTTGCTTCCGGACGGTGACGCAATTTACGGAATCGGCGTGGCAGAGAAGCTGCCCTTCTGGCTGCGTCTGGTGGCCCGAGGCCGGGGCGGGCATGGTTCGATGCCCATCGCGGACTCGGCGCCCAACCGCCTGGCGCGCGCCCTGGCGCGAGTGGTCAACTGGCAGACGCCCATCCGGCTGCTGCCCAGCGTCGAGCAGTTCTTTCACCAGATCGCTCGCCGCCAGCCCGAGCCCCGGGCGCACCAGTTCCGGAACATTCGGAAGGCTCTGCATGACCCGGCGTTCGTCCGCTGGCTCAGCGAAAACGAGGATTACAACTACCTGCTGCGCGACACCGTGTCCCTGACCCGCCTCGAGGGCGGTTCGCAGACCAACGTCATCCCTTCCACCGCCACGGCGGAACTGGACGTCCGGCTTCTGCCCGGGAGCGACCCGGAGCAGTTTCTTCAGAATTTGAAGAAGGTGGTGGCCGACGAACAGATCAGCATTGAAGTTCTCAGCCCGCCCCGCCAGCCGAATTCCTCGCCCGCTGACACCACACTGTTCCGCATCATTCGCGAGACGGCCCAGGCGCGAAATCCGCGGGCCATGGTGGTTCCCGCTCTCAACGGGGGGTACACCGAGAGCCAGATGTACCGCGAACTGGGGATCCACTGCTACGGCTTCGAGCCGGTCGAATTCACCCCCGAAATTGAATCCAGCCAGCACGCCGCCAACGAGCGCATCCCGGTGGAAGAAGTCCGGCGCGGAGTCCGGTGGCTCTACCAAATCGTGGCGCGCGTGGGGAACGAACCATGAGCCGCGAATTTCCAGACCGGCCTTTCGTCGGGGTGGGTGGTGTGGTGATTCATCGCAATCGCGCTCTGCTGATTCGCCGCGGCGGCGAACCCTTGAAGGGTGAGTGGTCCATTCCGGGCGGCCTGATCGAAGTGGGCGAATCGCTGGAGGCTGCGTTGCGCCGCGAACTCATGGAAGAAACCGGGCTCGACGTCGAGCCCCTCGGAATCATCGAAGTCTTCGACCGCATCTTCCGCCGGGGCCGCCGTGTGCAGTATCACTTTGTGATTGTGGATTATGTCTGCCGGCTGAGAGGCGGGCGGCTCCGCCCCGCCTCCGATGTCCTCGACGCCCGCTGGGTGCGGCGCGAGGAACTGGGGAAATACCACCTCACCCGCAAGGCCACCTCCGTAGCCCTGAAGTCGTTTGCCCACTTCGACCGGCTCCGGAACCGGAATTCCTGAACCAAAAACGAAAGGCCCCTGGTCTCGTCCGACGGGACCAGGGGCCCGGGAACTGATGGGAATTGGCGGTTACGGCGCTCCAGTGCGCCTTGCCACTGCTCCTCGTCCGCAAGGACGGGGTCCCACACACAGCGCGCTTGAGAGCGCCTAAGCCTCAGTTCCCTCGCTAAGGTTACTTTCGATCGGCATGGATCACCTCCTTTCTAGCTTGGCGCGAGTCTAGAACTGGCACCGGGGCAAGTCAAGAAATTTCTGGAAGCCCTAGCCTCGGAGGTAACGGCGGCTGTGCGCTGGGTCCGCCGTAGGCAGGTAGCGGCGACCTTCAGGCCGCCAGTTGGATGATCCTATCGTTGGCGGGCTGAAGTCCGCCGCTCCGAAAAGCGGTGATCACGCAGGTTCCGAAGCCCGGCGCTACGCATTCAGTTTCCCTGTCATGGCCCGCCAGCGCAGCACCAGCAGGTCGAGGAACATGCGGGTGGCGTCGCGAAGGAAGTGCACTTTGGTGGCGGGATTGTCGTTCCAGCGAACGGGAACCTCGACGATTTTGCCACCCCCCCGCTCGATCAGGAACAACAGCTCCGGGTCGAAGCCGAAGCCGGAAACCGTCTGGAGTTCGAAGGCGCGGCGCGTGGTCGAGCGGCGAAAGAGTTTGAGGCCGCATTGCGTGTCTTGAACGCGCAATCCGGTGAAGAGGCGCACCAGCAGGTTAAAGACCCGGCCCGCCATTTCCCTCCGCCAGGGCTGGCGCACACCGATCAGCCGCCGGTCGAGGGCGCGCGACCCGACCGCCGCGTCGGCCTTCTCCGTTTCCAGCGCCGCCATCAGTTTATTGGTCTCTTCGATCGGCGCGGACAGGTCGGCGTCGGTGAAGAGCACCAGCTCGCCGCGCGCCTCGAGCACGCCGCGCCGCACCGAATAGCCTTTGCCGCGGTTCGGCTCGTTGCGCAGCACGCGCGTCGCAGGATGGCGCTGGCAATAATCCGCCAGAAGTTCGGGCATCCCGTCGCGCGAACCGTCGTCCACGATGATGAGCTCGCAGGGAAAGCCCCGCGTCTCGAGATAGGCGCGCACCTTCTCCAGTGTGCTGCCGATGCGCAGCGCTTCGTTGTAAGCCGGTATCACCACGCTGAGGCGGGGGTCGGTCGTCATTCCGGCAACTATACGAAATCAGACCTGCGTGAGTCAAAAGGATGGTCGGTACGGGCGCTGTCCTCAGCGCCCCCGGTGGGGCGCGGCGTTGCAGACACCGCCGCTACAGGTTTCCTGGCCAGCCGTATCGGCCGACCAGCGGCACGAACATGCAAGGGTCCAGGTACTGCGTGCAGGTCTCGCCACCCATCTTGAAGATCAGTTCCAGATCCTGGCTGTATTGGTCGCCCACGGGGATGACCAGCCGGCCGCCTTCCCCCAGCTGCTCAACAAGAGGACGAGGGGCTTGGGGCGCGGCCGCTGTCACGAGAATCGCCTGATAAGGCGCGGCCGGGGGATAGCCCTCCGAACCGTCCCCCTCGATCACCGTAATCTGCGCGTATCCCAGGCGTACCAGGCGAAGGCGCGCCGCCGCGGCGAGGGCGGCATTGCGCTCGATGGTCGTCACCTCCGCGCCGAGCTGGGCCAGAATGGCCGACTGATAGCCGGAGCCCGTCCCCACCTCGAGCACCCTGTCGCCCGGCGAAACCCGCGCCGCCGCCGTCATCGCCGCGACGATGTACGGCTGCGAGATGGTTTCGTGCGGCCCAATCGGCAGAGGGCAGTCTTCGTAGGCAGCCTCGAGATACTCGGGCTTCACAAACTCGTGCCGCGGCACCGCCAGCATCGCAGCGAGCACGCGCTCGTCGCGCACGCCGCGCCGGCGAATCTGGTTCTCGACCATCGCCCGCCGCTCGGCCTCGAACAAGAGTGTTGTGTCGGAGCTTGGACGAGACATGCTCGTCACCTCGGAGAGCTTCGCCATTCCGCTGCTGAATGCATATTATCGCGCCGATTCGGCCCGCTGGCACAAGAATCTGGAGCGCGGCTCTGGGGCCCGCGGCTCACCACCCTGAGAGGCAGGGGGCCTCAATCCGCGCTCCAGGCTCCGGCGCAAGGTATAATCGCTCATCCATGCAGAATGACCGATACTCCCGGCAAACGCTGTTTCGGCCCATCGGGGCCGAGGGGCAGGCACAGCTGCTGCAATCGAGCGCCGTGATCCTCGGCTGCGGGGCGCTGGGCACGGCGCAGGCGAACTCGCTGGTCCGCGCTGGTGTGGGACGCATCCGCATGATCGACCGCGATTTCGTCGAGGCAAGCAACCTCCAGCGGCAGTCGCTCTTCGACGAATCGGATGCCGCCCACAACCTGCCGAAAGCCGTGGCGGCGGAACGCAAGCTGCGCGCCATCAACTCCGGCGTGCGCGTCGAAGGCGTCATCGCCGACGTGGAGGGTCACAACATCGAATCGCTGGTGGCGGGCTTCGGGCTCATTCTCGATGGGACCGATAACTTCTCAACGCGGTTTTTGATCAACGAGGCGGCCGTCAAGCTGGGGATCCCGTGGATTTATGGGGCGGTCGTAGCAAGCTACGCCGCGACCATGACCATTGTCCCCGGACGCACGCCGTGCCTGGCGTGTGTCTTCCCCGTTTTGCCCGAGGGCGCCCACGATACGTGCGATACGCTGGGCGTCATCGGCCCCGCCGTGGCCTGGGCGGCGGCCCTCCAGACCGCCGAAGCGCTGAAGGTTCTCCTGGGAAAACTGGACGACCTGCATGGCTCACTGCTCGCCGCCGACCTGTGGACCAACCACTTCCAGCAGGTCCGGCCTCGCCGCCTTCCCGATTGCCGCGTGTGCGGCACGCGGGAATTCGCGCGGCTCGGCGCGCGCACCGCGGCCACCACCACTTTGTGCGGGCGCGACGCGGTGCAGATTTCGCCCGCCGAATCACGCCAGTTGGACCTCGCGTCTCTCGCCGACCGCCTCCGGCCCCTGGGAGAAATCCGCGCCAACGACTACCTCCTTCGCTTCCAAAGTGGGCCGCACAGCCTAACCGTCTTTGCCGATGGCCGGGCCATTATCCAAGGCACCCATGACCCGGCCGTGGCGCGCAGCCTCTATGCCAAATACATTGGCGCGTAGGGGCGCGGCTTGATCACGCTTGGCGGAGCGAAGCTGGACGCACCACAACCGCGTCAGTTATGCATTTTGAATAAGATACAGCAGTCTTGAGATATACCGAACCGTCAGCTGGTTCCATAACATCGTATACCGTGTATCGCATATGACGGACTCGAGCCGCTCTATCAGGCGACGGTCCTGAAGGCGCCCCGGCAGATGCGCGACCGGCGCGAGGACTTTCGCCGGGACGAGCGGCGTGGGCGAAGCCGATTGGAATCCGGGCTAGGGGCGTTGGTTGCGTGGGGATATGGTCAGCCGGATTGGCGGGGCCTTGCCGTAGCCGCCGGCAAAATTCAGGACACTGCGCCAGAGACATCAACTCCAAATCTATGATACGAGGGATACCATGGATGCACAGAATGCAGAAGCCATCAAGAATGTGGTGAAGGAGAAATACGGGGCCATCGCACGCGGCGAGGTCGGGGGGTGTTGTGGCTCGGCCGAGGAAGCGCAAAAAACAATGGTCAACATCGAGACGCTGAAGCCGGCCTACCGGCCTGGCGCGGTCGGCGAGATTCCCGCCGGGGCGGACCTGGGCCTGGGCTGCGGCGATCCGACGGCGGACGCCGATTTGCGCCCGGGGCAGACGGTGCTGGATCTGGGCAGCGGCGCGGGGATTGACTGCTTTCTCGCGGCGAATCGCGTGGGGCCGTCGGGCCGCGTCATCGGGGTGGACATGACGGATGCGATGCTGGCGCGCGCCCGCGCTAACGCGCAGGAGGGTGGCTTCTCCAACGTCGAGTTCCGCAAGGGCGAGATCGAGAAGCTGCCTGTCGAGTCAGGCACCGTGGATCGTGTGATTTCGAACTGCGTCATCAACCTCGCGCCCGACAAGCGCCCGGTCTTCGCCGAGGCTTACCGCGTGCTGAAGCCGGGGGGCATCCTGAGCGTTTCCGACATCGTGTCCTTCGGCCCCGTGCCGGAGTCGGTGCGGCGCGACGTCGAACTCTGGGCAGGCTGCATCGCGGGGGCAATGCCGAAGGACGCCTACCTCGATCTGATCCGGGAGGCCGGATTCAAGCAGGTGACGGTCAAAAAGGAAGCGGTGTACGATGCGGCGCGCGGGCCGGATTACGGCTTCGCCAGCATCACCGTCTGGGCGGAGAAGTAGCGGGGGATGTGGCAGTGGGACGATTCCGCCACTGGAGCGGCGGTGGGGACACCGCCGCTACAGGGCGCGAGTCACAGATCCGCCCTCCAGCGATCTACTTCAGGTCTTCGGATGTCACTGCTCTGGCCGCGGTTTCGCGGGGCGCGTCGGCGGCGACGACCAGTTCCCGCGTCAGCTGGTACTCGAGCTGCGTACCGGTGGGCAGCGTCAGATCGGCGCCACGGCGCCGCATGGAATCGGCGATGCCCGCGCCCGCACCGATGGCTCCACCCACCACGGCGCCGTGCGCGCCGCCGATCAGCAGGCCGATAAACCCGCCGCCACCCATCCCCAGCGTCACTTCCTGCACGTCCCGCAGGCGGGAGGAGGGGCCCTTCACATAGCCCTCTTCGCCCTTCACCTTGGCGTCGGGAGCGCCGTAGGCATTGGTGAGCACGGCGTTGGGGGTCAGCTTGCGGCCGTCGGGCAGGGTGATCTGATCGATGTCCAGGCGCATTTCACCCACGCCGCGGATACGGCCGGGCTTGACCAGCCAGGCGATCCGGCCGTCCACGATCGACCCCACCGGAATCACCGTGTTGTTGCCGACGTAGAGCGGCTCGGAGACGCGGGCCTGGAAGGGATCATTCTGGAAATTGGTTTTGGTACTGAGCGTCTGCGTGAGCCGGCAATTGAGTTTGGTGCCGGCGGCCACGGTTTGCGCTTGGGCAGCGAGGGACGTGGCAACCGCGACGCTGAGAAGCAGAGACAACAAAGCACGCTTGACCATGGTGTGGAAACCCTCCTTCATGCACTCATGGCCGGACCCTGGCGCTTTGTCCAGCGGGTTCTAGTTGTAGAAGGAGTCCGCCGGCTGGCGGACTCCCTCTCGCCCTGGCGGGCTTGAATCCTCTTGCGGCGCGCTCCCCTCAGCGCGAGGCCAATTCAATGGCGCCCTTCGGAGTACTGATGTACCCCTTCACCGAATTGGATTCTACCTTATTGATCACCAGTTCGTAAAACTTTTTTTGGCCCTTCAGGTAGAAAAAGACCGGCTCGTTCACGGTGCGGTCCTTCTTCTCGACCTCCATGTCGTCGGCCACCAGGTTCACGTTGAAGCGATGCCGCTTGGTGTTGGTCTTCTTCAGCAACAGCCCGACATTGGCCACCTTGGTCAGCTTGCCCTTTTCGGCGGTGAACTCGAAGTAATCGCGCTCACCGAGCTTACGCAGGGTTTCGATCTCGTCGCTGTTGCGGGCAATCAGCGTGCCCAGTTCACTGCGGGCCATGCCCAGGTCGGCCCGGGTGGTATCGAGGAGTTTGCGCGTGTTGTCGAGGTCGGTGCGCGCGGCGCTCACGTTCTGGCTCAGCGACCCGACTTCGTCCTGGCTGGCCTTCTTGGCGAGTTCGGATTGCAGCATTTCGCTCGACTGGCGCTGTTCGACCTGAAGCTGGGTGACCAGGGCGCGCGCTTTACGCAGCTCACTCGAAGCCGCGCCCGACCGCTTCTTCGCGTCTTCCACCTCTTTGCGCAACGCCTCGAGCTCCTCCGTCGTCGCCTCGGTGTTGCTTTCGAGGCGCGCCGCTGCCTGCTGCTCAATCTTGGCGGTCATCGTCTTCTGGAATTCAGCTTGCTGCGTTTCCAGCCTCGCCCGCATGTCGCTCACTCGGGAAATGGTATAGACCTGAGCCGCGGTCAGCGCCGCCAAGAGAACAAATATCGCTACAAACAACCCCGTGTTGGAATGGGCTCCGGAAGCTGGTGCCTGCTCCGGCCGGGGAACTTCATCGATCGCCATTTGAGTTTCTCCTTTTGGATTTCCGGGCCTGACCCCGGAAACTCGTTCGCCCTTGGTGGAGCAAGAGACGTGCCACATGCTGGATTTTTCAAGCCATTAGAATCAAGCAATTGGAGAGAGGATGCGGTCCATCTGCCCGGTTCGCCGCGTAGAGCTTACGGAGAGCGTGTAAATTTGGGGCCGCCGCGCTGCCCGCGCTCTGTCGGGGAAGGGTCTATTGGAACGACTCTCGGGCCGCGGCTTCGTCGGGGAAGATTTCGAAGACCGGCCCCAGCGCCGCCGTCTCCAGCAAGGCCGAAACCTTGGCGGTCAGGTGACACAGTCTCAGTTGTCCGCCCGCGTCCTTGGCGCTCTTGAGCAGCCCCACCAGCGCCCCGAGCCCGGCGCTGTCCACATAAGTGAGCCGCGAAAGATTCAGGATGATCTTCGTCCTTCCGGCTTCGATGATGGGCTTGACATGTTCGCGCAACTGGGTGATGGGTTCGCCCACGGTCAGGCGGCCCGCGAGGTCGAAGATGGTGATGTCGGCGAGGCCGCGCACCCCGACCTGGACGGCGGGTTTGATGGTCTCGCGAGTCCGTGCCCAGCCTTCCTTGTTCACCTGGCGGGCGCGGCCCAGGGCCAGGGCTTCCGGGGGCACATCTTCGGTGATGGTCGAACCCGCCGCAACATAGGCGCCCTTGCCGATGCGCACCGGCGCCACCAGCATGCTCCCGCTGCCAATAAAGACGCCGTCGCCGATCGAAGTGGGATGCTTCGCTTCGCCGTCGTAATTGCAGGTGACGGTTCCGGCGCCGATGTTAACCCGTTCGCCCAGCGACGCGTCGCCCAAATAGGTCAGGTGCATGGATTTGGATCCGCGGCCCACACGCGACTTCTTCACCTCGACGAAATTGCCGATGCGCGCGCCCTCTTCGATCAGCGCGCCCTCGCGCAGGTGAGCGTAAGGGCCGATGATCGTCCCCGCTTCCAGTTCCGACGAGGTGACGATCGAGCCCTGGCGGACGGTGACGCCGTTGCGCAGCACCGCATCGGTCAGGGTGGACCACGCCTTTACCGTGCATGCCTCGCCGACGCGCGTCTGGCCCAGCAGGCTGACGCCCGGCTCGATCACCGTGTCGCGGCCCACCGCCACGCCGGCGTCAATATAGGTGCAGGCGGGATCCACAATGGTGACCCCCTCGCGCATCAGCGCTTCCGCCTTCTGCAGGCGCAGAAGCTTCTCAATCCGGGCCAGGTCCCGGCGGTCGTTCACGCCCAGCACCTCGCTCGGGTCCGCGACCGCCCAAGCTGCCACCTTCAGTTTGTGGCGGTTGAAAATTTCGATCAGATCGGTGAGCAGGTATTCTTGCTGCGCATTCTGCTTGGAGAGTTGCGGCAGATACCGGAGAAGTTCCTGACGGTTGAAACAAATAATGCCGGCGCTGACTTCGCGCAGTCGCTTCTGGGCAGGCGTGGCCACCTTCTCCTCGATGATGGCTCGCACGCGGCCGCCGGAGCGCGCAATGCGCCCGTAGCCGCTCGGATCGTCCACCTTGGTGGAAAGGATCGTGGCCGCGGCCTGCGCCTTCTCGTGCTGCTCCACCAGGGCGCGAAGCGTTTCAGCGCGCAGCAGCGGCGCGTCGCCCACCATGACAATCACGCTCGCCGACTCGATGCGTGCCAGTTCGGGGCTCGAAATTTGCAAGGCGTGGCCGGTGCCCAGTTGTTCGGTTTGTTCAATGAATGTCACCCCGGGGCGGGAGAGCGCCGCGCGCACCGCCTCCGCTTCGTGGCCAATCACCATGAAAACACGCTCCGGGCCCGAGGCCATCGCCGCCTCCACGGCGTACTCGCCCAGCAGGCGCCCCGCCAGCCGGTGCAACATTTTTGAATGCTCCGACTTGAATCGCGTGGCCTTGCCCGCCGCCAGAATCAACACGGAGAATCCCTGCTTCGCCATCTTCTCTTCCCTTCGGCGCTGGATACGGACGATGATGCCCGTTTCCCCTCTGCCTGTCACTCTATCGCCGATCGCACCCACTGGCAAGGTGCGAGTGCCGCACGGAGGCGACGACGTCTCGCCTCGCGGTGCTGGAGCGGGCGAGACGCCCGCCGCTCGGTAGATGGCTGCTTGACGCGCTGGCGCGCGCAAGCGAGAATCAATGGAGCGGGGTGCTATGGAGATTGTCCGTTTTTGCGTGATGGGGGTCATTCTTACGCTTTTTCTGGCCAGCCAGCTTTTCTGGTTCCGGAGGCTGGCGGAACTAGGCGAGCGCCTCATCCCCCATCTGGCGCATCGTCGAGCCGTGGGTGGCGCCGCGGCGATCTTCTACATCTTTGTCTTCGCTTACATGTGGGCCTGGAGCCGCGCGCACGGCACCCCTGTTGAACTCACCTTGCGCAACGCCCTGCTGGAAGGGCCCTTCTTCTGGTGGTTGATCGGCTCGTGCATGGGCTTCGGCGTGATTCTCATCCTGTGGACGGGGGACCGCATCGTGCGCGCGCTGCTCTGGGTGTACCGCAAGCTGGCGAGCATCCTCCACCCGGCTGCTGACCCGTCTGGTGAATCACCCGCTTCCCTCTCGCGCCGCCGATTCCTGGAACAGACGGCGGTGGCGGTGGGGGCCGCGCCCTTCGCGGTGAGCGCCTACGGGCTCTTTTACGGACGCGTGAATCTGGAGATCACCCGGCATCGCGTCCGCCTTCCGCATCTGCCCCGGGCGTTTCATGGCTTCCGTATCGCCCAGCTCTCCGACATTCACATCGGCCCCTTCATGCCGGCGAGTGAAATTCGTAAGTACGTCGAGATGGCCAACGAACTCAAGCCTGACCTGATCGCCCTGACCGGCGATTTCATCACCTGGGATCCGGAGACTCAGGAACCGGTGGTGGAGGCGCTGGCTGGTCTCAGGGCGCCTTACGGGGTGGTCGGGTGCCTGGGGAATCACGAATTGTGGTATGAGGTGGAGCAAACGATCACGCATCTTTTCGCCCAGCGCGGGGTGAAGATCCTGCGGCATCAGAACCAGCTCGTGCGAGCCGGTGGCGAGGTGCTGAACCTCGTGGGCGTGGACTTTCAATCCATCCGCACCCAGAGCCCGCCCGGCACGCGCTTCGTGGGACGCTATCTGGCAGGGGTCGAGAAACTCATTCAGCCCGGAACGGCGAATATTTTGCTGAGCCACAACCCCAACACTTTCGACCGCGCCGCCGAATTAGGCTTCGACTTGAGCCTGGCCGGTCACACCCATGGCGGTCAGGTGACACTCGAATACATCCATCCCAGCATCTCGCCCAGCCGTTTGATCACGCCTTACGTCAAGGGCTGGTTCGCGCAATCCGGCTCGCAGCTTTATGTCAACTCCGGCATCGGCACCATGTTTGTCCCCATCCGGGTGGGCGCGCCGCCGGAGATTACCGTTTTCGAACTCGTACGGGAAGGGTAAAGACGCCTCGGCGAGGCGAGTTGACGGCGGCGGCGAGGACGCGCCGCTACCGACGAGGTTGCTCATGTATTGCTGCGATGAAATGCTGCATGCCGCCGAGCACAACATGCTCTATTACGGCGAGAAGTCGCGCATTGAGGACGGCCGGATTCTGAATGAGATCGACAGCGAGTACTTTATCCGTTCCGAGGGCGGGCGCGGCTACAACTACTTCGCCATTAACTACTGCCCCTTTTGCGGCCGGCCGCTCTCCCACAGCCTGTGGGTGGCGGAGAAGAAGAAGTAGTCTGCTGTCTCACTCGAACTTCACTTCCTTCACCTGCTCGAGGGGAATCGCGAAATCGAAGAGGTCGGGACTGGACGGGTCGTACTGAGCTGTGATGCCGAGGAGCCGCGCTTCGGCGGGCTGATTGGTGGGCATCAGGAATCGTGCCTGTTTGACCTGACCGTCAGCCAGCGCCACGGTGAGGCGTTCGCCCGAGAACTCCAGGCGCCGGATCTTTGAAAACTCAATCTCGTCGGCGCTGCCGCTTTCGAGGAGGACAGGGAAGGTGGTGCGGGCGGGCACGGATTCGAGCAGCGAACCGCGGCCTCCGGGCGGATAGAAATCCAGATAGAGCCCGTCCACCCGCGTGGTCTTGCCTGAAGTGCCAGTGATCGTGGCGCGGTAAGCGAAGCGCCGCCACTTATCGACGATGGCCCGGCGGTCTTCGGGCGGCGTGGTCCGGACAGTAATGTTCGCCGCGCCACGGCTTAACCGCACTTTCACGATGCGGCGCTCCTTCAATTCAAAGTGCTTGTATTCAATCGAGGAGGGGTCCTGCCTGACCACGATGGCCTCGCGATGTAAGACCACCGTCTTCCCCCGGGCATTGGTTTGCAGGATGGTATCGGCCCGCAGCGGCGCCCCAGCGCCCAGCGTCAGGAGGGCGAGCAGAGAGGCGCAGCCGACAACAGGACGGGGGGATGTCAGGTGAATTCGAGCACCAGTCATAAGCAGAAGCCCCGCCCGAAGAGACCGAATCCGCGAGCGGGGCAGAATGCGGTGAGGACGCCCGGAGGGCCGGGCACAGCGGGTTAAGTCGTCTTCCCCTTCTTCTGTTTCTTATAGGTGGTCTCCACGCTGCCCTGAATCGTCTGCAGCATGGACTGCGCTTCCGCCGCGTATTTGCCCGAAGGCTCCAGTTTCAGGTAAGCCTCGAGAGCTTCCACGGTGCCCGGCGCCGGAATGACTTTGCCCGTCTTGGGATCCAGGTCCAGCTTCGCCATCAGAGTGCGGCCCAGCATGAATTGCCCGTCGGCGTAAGCCGGGTTAATCTCCACCGCCTTCTGGAAAGCGCCCGCCGCTTCATCCATCTTGCCCTGGTTGTACATAATCGCACCGTAGTTGTAATAGTAGGTCGCCGCCTGCGCAGGGTTTACTTCCGCCGCCTTCTTGAATTCAGCCGCCGCCTCCTCCAGCTTGCCCATGTCGGCGTAAACGTTGCCCAGGTTATTGTGATAAGCCGCTTCGTTGGGGTTGGCGATTGCCGCCTTCTGATAGGCGTCGACGGCTCTGTCGTAAGCTTTCGTCCGGTGGTAGCACTCGGCCAGACGCGCCAGCACGATGGGGATGTTGGTCGATTTGGCCATGGGCAGCGCCTGTTCCAGCAATGGAATCGCGTCAGCATACATCTTGGCGTCCATCAGCTTGTTGCTCTGCTCAAAAAGTTCCTTCAGGCTGGCGTACTGCTTGACTTCTTTGGCCTGCTCTTCCATCTGCCGCTTGAGTTCGGGGTCCTGTTCAATTCTCTTCTTTTGTTCTTCGGCGGCGGCCTTTCGCTCCTTGGCCATGTCGAAGTCCAGCTGGGTCATCTCCTGGAAACTCACCCGTTTCTTGAAAAACCAGAGGTCTTGGCCGGCGGGATTCTTGAGGGTGATCTTGTAATCACCCATCGGAAGTCCGATATAGATGTACTCGCCCTTCTTATTCGTTTTGACGGTCCAGGTGCCCTTGATATCCAGGCGCTCAATGAGAATGAT
This sequence comes from uncultured Acidobacteriota bacterium, assembly GCA_964533045.1. Lineage (GTDB taxonomy): Bacteria > Acidobacteriota > Terriglobia > UBA7540 > UBA7540 > JACQNR01. Next base: position 27,188 of record CAZHKT010000012.1, read on the forward strand.
GTGGTCCACCAGCGGCTCGCCGTTCTCCCCTTTGCACTTGCCCTGAAGACCTTGCGTGTCCGCCCAGGCCGCGACGCTCCCTAGCGCCAGCGCCAGAATGAGGGCCAGCCCAACCATCCTGCCCATTCTTAGGAACGACATAAATCCTCCTCCATGATTACATATCGGACCATTCTAGTCCCTTTTTAGAGCTCGTGACAACCCCAATTGGTTGCTTGAATTCTCGCCCCCAGAGGTAGGGCCCCCGGCGAGGCGTTTCTACAGGCGAACGGGAAACCTGGCTTCCACAGCCCGAGCCAGTGAGTCTGGCAAGCGCAGAGTTTTCTGCCGGGTTCGCAGCACATCGCGCTCCGCGCTGCTAAGAATCCCATCCGCCGCCATGGCCTTGTAGTCCTCTTCGTATTTGGCCATGGCCTGAAGCAGGCCGCGCAACCGCTGCGCTTCACTCTCGACCACCAAGGAGGCGGCGGGGGCGGCAACCGCATAATCCGGGGCGGCCGCCAGCAGTTTTCTGCGGAATTCGTTGTCGGGCTCCGACAGGTGAGCCTCCAAGCGAGCGCGAACGTAAAGCCGATAGTCTCGAACGGCGGGCGATTCGTCCGTCGGCAGCCCGCCGCCCGGAACTTCTTTGGCCGCCGGCCCGCCGGGCACCTCGGCGGGAATCAGTTCGTCGGTCGCGGCCTGATCCCGATCGCGGTATTGCTTCATCTTTTCGAGGACGCTGTAGGCCTCCTTGATGCGCTCGAGCGGGTCGCGGAAATATCTCTCGCCGCCATCGAGCGAAATCGCCTCGGCGAAGAGTCGGTCGGCTTCGCCCAGCAGCACCTCGGCCTCATCCAGCCGTCCTCCGCGCATGGCCTCGACGGCCATCACCTCCCGCGCCACGCCCAGATTGTGCGCCCGCGCCGCCTGCGTTTCGCGGTCGTTGGCTTCGATGAAAGCGCTCTGCCACGCGGCCTGGGCCTGAGGCCAGTTCCCCGCCAGCGCCAGCCCGTTGCCGGGTTTCAGTTCGTCGTCCACCGCCAGCAGCGCGGTGCGGCTTTCCGTAAAACCCGTCGCCAGACGAATCAACTCCGCCACCGCTTGATCGGCCAGCAGCGCCAGGATGTCCGCGCGATGGCGGAGATGATCGGGGGCAATCGAATAGGTGCGGTTGCTGCACAGGCGCGGCCCATCCACCATAGACTCGACCAGGTAGGACCGCTCAATACGGTGCGAGAAAGACACGGCGCGCGAAGCCGCATCCGCCACCGTCACATTCAGCAGGACTCGCCCGCGCGAGGTGAGAAACGTCGCATCGACCTGCTGCGACTTGCATTCCTCCACCTTCTTCTCCTTGCCGTTCTTGTCTTTCTCGACGCGCTCGCCGGTGCGAAGGTTGAGCTTCACCGGCCGCCGCTCGCGGTCCACCGACGCCCAGGCCTCGTCGAGCGACGCCTGGAGCACCGTGGGCGCAGTGTCACTCAGCCGGAAGCTCTCGAAGGTCAGCGCCTGGCTCACTTGAAGTTCCAACCGCCGCGCCAGGTCGCCCTGCGGGCCATAGATGTCGGAGACGAACTTCAGCCGCAGTTCGCGAAGGGGCACATGAAACGCCGGCGGGAAGTACATCACGAAAACTGCCCGCGTTTTGGAAATGCCAAATTTGGCCGGGACGGGAACTGTCACGAGCAGGGCGAGTATGGCCCACGCAAGTCCAAGTTTGATATTCGAATGTGTCATGGGCCATCCTCGCAGCCTCGACCTTGAGATCGCTATTCTGGATCGTGGTCAGACCACCGTTCGGTACAATGCCACGTGGCGGCCTGAAGGCCGCCGCTACGACCGCGGTGCTAGGCGCGCCGATACGACGGCCGGACCGCGTAGGGTATCGGGTCGGCGACGCCCGCCTCTTCAAACGCCCGCAGGCGCAGCGCGCAACTATCGCACACACCGCAGGCCACGTCTTCCGATTGATAACACGACCAGGTCAGCTCGAACGGCGCGCCCAGTTCCATCCCACGCCGAATGATTTCGCTCTTCCGCATCCCAATGACCGGGGTGACGATTTCCAACTTGGTTGCGGGCTTCGTTCCCAGCGCGATAACCCAGTTGAAAGCTTCGTAGTATTCCGGCCGGCAGTCGGGATAGCCGGAGCTGTCCTCGGCTACCGCGCCGATGAAGATCTTGCTCGCACCCAGAACCTCTCCCCACGAGACGGCAATGGAGAGGAAGTGCGCGTTGCGAAACGGAACGTAACTGGAAGGGACGTCCTTGCGTTCAAGGTTGGCCCGTTCAACGGCAATCGCCGCATCGGTGAGGCTCGAGCCGCCGATCCGGCGCAGGTGGTCAAGCCGGCACACCAGCCGGCGCTCGGCCTGGTAGAAGTCCGCCAGCGCGTGAAAGGCACGCAGTTCCCGCTGCTCGGTCCGCTGCCCGTAACCCACGTGCAACATCGCCAGCCGGTAATCCAGATTCGCAATCGCCGCCGTGACACAACTGTCCATCCCGCCGCTGGCCAGCACCACGGCGAGGGGCTTCGACGGGGCTGGGGACTCGGGACTCCGGGCTGGGGCGCTGTCGCTCATGGGGCGAACTACAACGGAAGAATCTGAAAATTAGGAAATGGAAACTCGATGCACTCGCCGATGTTCCACATTCTGGCTTCTGACTTCTTTTCTCGCGGCCAACTGCCAACGGCGCTTCACACTCCCCGCGTTTCGGGATCCCAGATGAATTTGTGAAGCTGCATCCCCAGGCGAACGTCCAGGCCGTCGCGCAGGATCCATTCCGACAGCCGGCGCGGGTGGAGCGCGCCGAAGACGGGTGAGTAGATCACCTCGCGCACGCGCTCGTTCAACTGATGCCGCTCCATAAACTCCCGGGCAAATTGGTAATCGGTTTCATCCTGAATGACGAACTTGACCTGGTCTTGCGGCTCGAGTTCCTTCAGGTTTTCAAAGCAGAATTTGCCGCCTTCACCGCTTCCCGGACACTTCACATCCATGATCTTCACCACTTCCTTCGGCAAATCGCCGATGAAGCGCTCACCGCTGGTTTCGATCAGGACGCGCCATCCGCGCGCGATCAACTCCGCTGAAAGGGGAACGACCTCCTTCTGAAGGAGGGGTTCGCCCCCGGTCAGTTCCACGAGCCTGCCGCCCAGTTGACCGACACGCACTAGCACTTCGTCCTGAGTCATCTTCTGGCCACCATAGAAGGCATAGGCGGTATCGCACCAGTGGCAGCGCAGGTTGCACCCTGTCAGGCGGACAAAGACGCAGGGCAGACCCGCATAGGACGACTCGCCCTGAATCGATTTGAAGATTTCCGTAATGACCATGGCTATTCAAGGCGATTCTACCCGATTTTGACCACGGTCAGACCCAAAACCGGTTGAATAAAGGGATGCCCCAGAAGTCGCATCTTTTTTCACTGTTTTTCCATTGAATCTCTCTAATGCGGGTCACGCCCTGAGCCGAAGGGGGACTCTTAGCGAGTTCATTCCAGAACACTTAGATGCCCCCACCGGTATCCCTTTCGCTTGGCCCCTGATTTGCATCTAAGGAAGTGGCAAGTCGAGGAGGCGGACTATGATGAGCAAAGAGGATCTTGCCCGCATTCGCGAAGAGCATGAAACCCTGGAAGACTGGCGGACGTATTCACGCCACGTGGTCGCCGAAATGCTCGAGGTCTGCTCGATTTGCGGCACCGTCCGGGAAAAGACCAAACTGGTGCACTGCCGTTGGTGCCAGGATGTCTACTTCTGCAAGGAAGGCACTTGCGCCCAGCACCATCACGCCGATATCCATCCGGCCGTGGCGTTCTGGACGTGGTAACCCCTGACGGCATTCCCCTTCGCACCCGCCGCCCGGTGGGATGAACAGCTGCCGCCTCCATCACCTCGGACCTGCCGTTTTCCGTTATACTCGACGGCATGCCGAGCCCCAGGAAGACCTTCGAAACCCGCGCCAAGATTGTGTGCACGCTGGGCCCTGCCTCTTCAAGCCCGGCCATCCTGGGTAAGATGATGGAGGCGGGCATGGACGTGGCGCGCCTGAACTTTTCACACGGCAGCTACGGCGAGCACGCGCAGCGGCTCGCGACGCTGCGGCGGCTCGCGGCCAAGCTCGGGAAAACCATCGCCATTTTGCAGGACTTGCAGGGGCCGAAGATCCGCACGGGAGAGTTGCAGGGGGGCGGGCCCGTGGAACTTCGCGTGGGCGAGCGAGTCACCCTCACCACGCAAAAGGTCAAGGGCACGGCGAAGGTGATCTCCACGACATTCGCGCCGCTTCCCGCCAGCGTCGGTCCCCGGAACCGCATTTTGCTTTCCGATGGGCGCATTGAGCTGCGGGTCGATCGGGTCCGCGGGCGGGACGTGGAGTGCACGGTCGTCGAAGGCGGCGAGTTACGCGAGCATCAGGGGATCAACTTGCCCGGCGCGGCGCTCAAGACCTCCGCGCTCACCGCCAAGGATCGCGCCGATCTGGCCTTCGGCCTCGCCAACGATGTGGACTACATCGCCCTCTCGTTCGTGCGGCGGCCCAGCGATGTTCTGGACCTGAAGCGCTTGCTGCGGCGCGCGCATCGCGACAACCCGGTGGTCGTCAAGCTGGAGAAACCGGAAGCCATTGACCGTCTGGAAGAGATCCTGGCGGTCGCGGACGCGGTCATGGTGGCGCGCGGCGACTTGGGAGTTGAAATGCCGCCGGAAGCCGTTCCGGTGATTCAAAAGCGGATCATTACGCGCGCCAACCAGCTTCGCGTGCCGGTCATTGTCGCCACGCAGATGCTGGAATCCATGACGCAGGAGGCGCGGCCGACGCGCGCCGAAGCCAGCGACGTGGCCAACGCCATCTTCGACGGGGCCGACGCACTGATGCTTTCCGGTGAGACCGCGATGGGCCGCTATCCGGTTGAGAGCGTGCGCATGATGGGTCGGATCATCGCCGCGGCCGAGGCCAGCCCGCGCCCGGCCGACCGCCGCCGCCGGGACGGCCAGGCAAGCGTGCCGGAAGCGGTGGCAGCCAGTGCCGCCCTGCTGGCGGACGACCTGAATCTGAAGGCTGTGGCGGTCTTCACCCAGTCGGGATCGAGCGCCCGCCTGGTTTCGAAATTCCGCCCGCGCGTGCCGGTTTTCGCCTTTTCCAGCAGTGCCGCGATTCTCCGCCGCACGGCCCTCTTTTGGGGCGTGACACCCGTCGCCATGGCGCGCGTTCTGTCCACCGAACAGATGGTGGAAGGTGCGGCTCGAATCCTGCGAGCGCGGGGTCTGGTGACGCCAGGCGACCTGATTGCCGTCGTAGCCGGCACCCCGCTCGCCCGCCGCGGCACGACGAACTTCCTCAAGGTGCATCGCGTGGAGTAGCGCAACTCCCGGAATTTGAAGTTGCAGCTGTTTCAGAGTCGGTTGAAAAGCCGCAAGACTGAATAACACGTCTTGCGCTACAATGCTGGCTTCACCCGGCAGGCAATCCGCCATCTTCTTCTCTGCTGGGTGGCGAATTCACTGCAATCATGATCATCCCGGCGGAGATGGAACTCTCGCACCCGCCCGCGCCGCCGGAGGGGAGGAATCATGTCATTCGATCCACGGCACAAGAGCCGAACCATTCTGGACGGTCCGTCGCGCGCCGGCGCCCGCTCCATGCTGAAGGCCATTGGCTTCACCGACGCCGACCTGGCCAAGCCCATCGTGGGCGTGGCGCACGCGTGGATAGAAACCATGCCTTGCACCTACAACCACCGAGAACTGGCCGCGAAAGTGAAGGAGGGCATCCGCGCCGCCGGTGGCACCCCCATGGAGATCAACACGATCTCTGTCTCGGACGGCGTGACCATGGGCACGGAAGGCATGAAAGGTCCGCTGGTCAGCCGCGAGATCATCGCGGATTCCATCGAACTGGTGGGGCGCAGCCATATGTTTGATGCCATGGTGGCCATCACTTCCTGCGACAAGACCATGCCGGGCGCCGCCATGGCCCTCATCCGTCTGAATGTTCCCTGCGTGATCCTGTACGGCGGCTCGATTGCCCCGGGCCACCTGAACGGCAAGACCATCACCATCCAGGACGTTTACGAGGCGGCGGGGGCCTTCGCGGCGGGAAAGATTTCTGCCGAGCAATTCAAGAAGGTGGAGGATTTCGCCTGTCCCGGTTCCGGCGCCTGCGGCGGCCAGTTCACGGCCAATACCATGTCGACCGTGCTGGAATTCATCGGGCTCTCGCCCATGGGCTTCAACAGCGTGCCTGCACCTGATCCGGAAAAAGACGCAATCGCCTACCGTACTGGCTTGCTGGTGATGGACGCCCTTCGGCGCGGCCTCACGCCCCGAGACATTCTGACGCGCCAGGCCTTTGAAAACGCCATTGCGGGCGTGGCGGCCTCGGGCGGCTCGACCAACTCCGTCCTCCACCTGCTGGCCATGGCGCGCGAAGCGGGCGTGCCGCTGACCATTGATGACTTCAACCCCATCAGCGAGCGCACGCCGCTCCTCTGCGATCTGAAGCCCTTCGGGCGCTATGTCGCGACCGACGTGCACCAAGCGGGCGGCATCCGGCTGATCGCCAAAAAACTGCTCGACGGGCCCTACCTGCACAAGGATGCGATAACGGTCACCGGCAAGACGCTGGGCGAGGAGGCGGCACAGGCGGTCGAGACTCCGGGCCAGGACGTCATCGCCCCGGTCTCCAGGCCATTGAAGCCGACGGGCGGGCTGGTCATTCTGAAAGGCAATATTGCGCCGGAAGGTTGCGTCGTCAAGATCTCGGGGCACGAGCGCCTGTTGCACCGCGGCCCGGCCCGCGTCTTCGACAGCGAGGAAGCGGCCACGCGCGTCGTCTCGAGCGGCGGCATTGTGCCCGGCGACGTGGTGGTGATCCGCTATGAAGGCCCGCGCGGCGGCCCGGGCATGCGCGAAATGCTGGCCATCACGGCCAGCTTGGTGGGACAGGGGCTGGGCGAGAGCGTGGCGCTGCTTACCGACGGGCGCTTCAGCGGCGCGACGCGCGGCCTGATGGTTGGCCACGTCTCGCCGGAAGCGGCGCGCGGCGGCCCCATCGCAGCCATCCGGGAAGGCGACATGATCACCCTGGACATCAAGGCCCGCCGGCTCGACATGGAGGTCAGCGACGCCGAAATCCGGCAGCGCCTGGCCGGCTGGAAGGAACCCGAGCCACGTTACAAGACGGGTGTTTTTGCCAAGTACGCCGCCAGCGTTTCCTCGGCCTCCGAGGGCGCCATCACCAGTCCGAAGTTCTGACTGTAGCGGCGATGGGACCATCGCCGTGCAGCGCCGGTGAGGACCGGCCTGCCGGCAGGGAGGCCCCGGCGCCGCCACGAAGGAGCACATTGCACCCAGGTCTGAAAACCCTCATCGAGCTTCAGCAACTGGACGCGGAGATCACGGAGTACTCCGCCCAGATTGACCTGCTGCCCAAGCAAATCCAGACCATCGAAACCCAGCTCACCGAATTCATCCACGCCCACGAAGAGCGCCAACAGCGCCTGGCCCGGAATCTGAAGGAGCGCAAAGATCTGGAAGCCGAAATCCAGGCCATTCGCGCCCGCATCAGCAAGCATAAAGATCAGCTCTACGAGGTCAAGACCAACGAGCAGTACAAGGCCATGCTGAAGGAGATCGAGGGCGAGGAAGCCAGGGTGCGCGCCTTCGAGGACCAAGTCCTGGAAAAGATGGTCGAGGCCGAAGACCTCGAGCAGCATATCCGCGAGGCGGCGGCACGACTCGATTCGGAAAAAGCGCGCGTGACGGCGCAGGTCGAGAAGCTGCAGGCTGAGCGGCAAGTGGACGTGGAGAAACGCGATGCTCTCCAGGCCCGGCGTGATGCCGCCGCCGCGGCGATTGATCCGGCGCTGCTGGCCGAGTATGAGCGTCTGCGACGCGGCAAACGCGGCCAGCCGGTCGTTCCGGTTCGCAACGGCATGTGCTCCGCCTGCAACGTCATGCTTCGCCCGCAACTGTTCAACGAGGTGCGAACGAACGAATCCATCATCCCTTGCGAGCAGTGCGGCCGAATCCTGTACTACCAGGAGCCGCCGGCGGAGGCGCCCGTAACGGAATCGTAGCGGCGACCTTCAGGTCGCCATCCGGTCGATGATGAGAGTGGCGGGCTGAAGCCCGCCGCGACGAAAAGCGGCTCTCAGGTAGCGGCCACCTTCAGGTCGCCATCTGGCCGATGATGAGAGTGGCGGGCTGAAGCCCGCCGCTACGAAAAGCGCAATCCCCAACGCTTGAGGATACACCACACAGAACTCATCGCTTTCACCGACGGCGGCGCGCGCGGTAATCCCGGCCCCGCCGCCTACGGCGTGGTCATTCAATCCCCCGGCGGCAAGGTCATAGCGGAACTCTCGAAGTTCCTCGGTGAAGCCACCAACAACGAGGCGGAGTATCGGGCCCTGCTGGCGGCGCTCGAATACGCGCACTCGCATCGCGCCCGCAGCCTGCAAGTCTTTTCGGATTCCGAACTGATGGTGCGGCAGATCCTAAGGCAGTACAAAGTGAAGAGCAGCGGGCTCCAGCCTCTCTACGACCGGGCGCAAGAGCTAATTGCACGTCTTCCCGGCTTCCGCATCACGCATATCCGGCGCGAACAGAACCGACAGGCCGACCGGCTCGTCAATCGCGCCATTGATGAGCACTTTTCACCCCAGCGGCACTGAGGGCTTTTCTCTGCGCCCTGGTGCCTGCGCGTTGAAAATGGCTTATGATGTGCGTAGCGGCTATGAACCACTTGCCCCTGACGGTTTTATCAGAAGATGAAGCCCTGTTTCAGGCCATGGCGCGGGAGTTTGCGGAAAAGGAAATTCGTCCCCACGCCGCCGCCATGGACCATGAAGGGGTCTTCCGGCGCGACCTGCTGGAGAAATTCTTCCGCCAGGGATTCATGGCCATTGAAGTGCCGGAAGCCTACGGTGGCAGCGGCGGCAGCTTCTTCCTGTCCATCCTCGCGATTGAGGAATTCGCGCGGGTGGACGCCTCCGCCGCCGTGGTCGTGGACGTGCAGAATACGCTGGTGGCGAATGCCCTGCTGCGCTGGGGCACCGAGGAACAGAAGAAGCAGTACCTCCCCCGCCTGGCGCAGAACACGACCGGCGCTTATGCGCTCTCCGAGCCCAATGCCGGCAGCGACGCCTTCGCGCTGGAAACCCGCGCCCGCCTTGAGGGCGACGCCTACATTCTGAACGGCCGCAAGCTCTGGATCACCAACGCCAAGGAAGCCGGGCTGTTTGTCCTGTTCGCCACGGTGAACCGCGAAGCCGGCTACAAGGGCATCACGGCCTTTCTGATCGAAGCGGGTACGCCGGGATTTTCAGTGGGCAAGAAAGAAGAGAAGCTGGGCATCCGCGCTTCGTCCACTTGCGAACTGCTGCTCGACGAATGCCGCGTCCCGAAATCGCAAGTGCTGGGCGAGGTCGGCAGAGGTTACAAGCTGGCCATCGAAACGCTCAACGAAGGCCGCATCGGCATTGCCGCACAGATGACCGGTGTGGCGCAGGGTGCGCTCGACCAGGCGCTGCGCTACTCGAAGGAGCGAAAGCAGTTTGGAAAACGCATCGCCGAATTCCAGGCGATTCAATTCCAGCTGGCGCGACTGGCCACCGACGTCGAGGCGGCGCGCTTGATGACCTACAACGCGGCGCGGCTGAAAGAGGCGGGAAGACCTTTCCTGAAAGAAGCGGCCATGGCGAAATACTTCACCTCGCAGGTCGCCGAGCGCGTGGCCTCCGAATGCGTCGAAATCTTCGGCGGTTACGGTTACACGAAAGATTACCCTGCCGAAAAATACCTGCGCGACGCCAAGATCGGCAAGATATACGAAGGCACGTCGTTCATGCAGCTTCAGACCATCGCCAAGGTCCTGCTGGGGCAATGACCGTGAAACGCCTGATGAGCGCGCTGCTAACTCTGGCGGTCGCGACGGCGGTCGCAGCGGCCCCGGAACCGGACATTGCCGGCCAGCTCCGCGTACTGGTGGTGACCGGCGGGCACGACTATCCCACGTCGTTCTACACGGTGTTCGAGAATCCAGGAGCGTTCCGCTGGGACCATGCCGCTTCCAATCACGAAGCCTTCCGCGCCGACCTCCGCTCCCGTTACGACGTGCTGGTGCTTTACGATTCCTCCGGCGAAATCAGCCAGGCGGAGAAGAAGAACCTCGCCGAATTTGCCAAGGGCGGCAAAGGCATTGTGGTGATGCACCACGCCCTTACCGACTATCCCGACTGGGAATGGTGGTGGCGCGACGTAGTCGGGGGCAGATACCTGTTGAAACCGGAAGGTGGCAAGCCCGCATCCACTTATCTGCATGATGTGGACCTGAAGATTGAGCCGGTCGGCGAGCATCCCATGCTTGCCGGAATTGGCCCGTTTGAACTGCAGGACGAAACTTACAAAGGCCTGTGGATCTCCCCGCAGGCCCAGTTGATCCTGAAGACTGACCACCCCACCAGCGACGGGCCCGTGGCGTGGATCAGTCCCTTCCAGGCTTCACGCGTGGTGGTTATTCAGCTCGGACATGGCGAACCGGCGCACCGGCATCCGGCGTTCCGGCGGCTGGTGCACAATGCCATTCTCTGGACCGGCGCGCGGGTGGTCCCATAGGTGCGGCGGTAAGACACCGCCGCTACAGCCCTAGGAGCGCCGGCGTCTCGCCGGCAGCGACAACCGGCGGTGAGACCCCGCCGCTAGAGGCCGTATTTCTGGTATCCTTTCCCCCCTTGCGTTTCCGATTGACCCATTCAGCGGAGGAATCCGGTGCCTGAGTTCAAACCGTTCGTCCCGCACGATTCGAAGGAGCCGGAGTTTACGGTCAAGGCGGTCGTGGCGGGGCTGGTGATGGCCGCGATTTTCGGCGCCGCCAACGCCTATCTCGGCATGAAGGCGGGCCAGACGGTGGCCGCCACGATTCCCGCCGCCGTAATTGCCATCGCGCTTTTCCGGCTGCCCTTCTTTCGCGGCGGCGTGTTGGAGCAAAACCTGACGCGCACGGCAGCGTCGGTGGGCGAGGCCCTGGTGGCGGGCGCGGTTTTCACCCTCCCGGCCTTCATGATGGTCAATGTCAAGGGCGAACGCCTCTGGGTGAGTCTGCGCGGGCACTACTGGGAATCGACGGTGATTCTGCTGGCGGGCGGGCTGCTTGGAATCTTCTTCATCATTATCCTTCGCCGCCCGCTCTGCGTCGAATCCGACCTGCCCTTTCCGGAAAGCACGGCGAGCGCGGAAGTGGTGAAGGCAGGCCAGGCAGGCGCGACCGATGCGCCCAAGTACGTCTTCGGCGCGCTCGGCCTGGGCGCGTTCTTCCAGTTGCTCAAGGACAGCAAAGGCATTCAAGTGTTTTACGACAGCGTGGCGGGATTCATCCGATTCCCCAGGTCGGTCATCGGCTATTTCGGGTATCAGAAGGAACCCATCGGCGACGTCGCCTATACCGGCGGCATCGCGTTTTCAACGCCTTCGGCTTCGCCCGCGCTGATGGGCATCGGCTACATCATCGGGCTGCGCCTGGCGGTCATCAACTTCTCCGGCGGAGTGCTAGCCTGGATCATCCTGATTCCGCTGGTGCTCTTCATCGATCCTGACTTGCCGGCGCGCCTGGGCACGACCTCGGGCGGCTCGGCACCTTACGAACTGCTCGCTTACACCGTCTGGTACAACGTGGTGCGGCCCATCGCCGTGGGCGCCATGCTGGTGGCCGCCATGAAGACGCTATACGGGATGCGCAGCCAGATTCTGCGGTCGCTGCGTGGCGCGTTCCAATCCACCGCCGCCGCCGCGCACGAAGCCGCCAAGCGCAACCGGCTCGACACCGACATACCCATCAAGTGGATCATGGCGAGCGTCATCGGGCTCACCGTGCCCATCACGCTTATCTATCACCACTTTGCGCAAGCCTGGATCCCGGCCATCGCCGCCGCCATCGTCATGACCTTCAGCGGATTCCTGCTGGCCGCGGTGAGCGGTTACCTGGTCGGACTGATGGGCACCTCCAATCAGCCTGTCTCCGGACTCACGCTCTCGGCGCTGGTGCTGGCGGCGCTGGTCATGGTCGCTATCGGCGTCAAGGGCATTGGCGGCGTAGCCGCGGTGCTGGGCGTGGCGAGCGTGGTGTGCATGGCGTGCAGCGTGAGCGGCAGCATGATTCAGGACCTGAAGGCCGGCCATCTGCTCGGCGGCACGCCGTGGAAGATGGAACTGGTGGAAATCCTCGCCGTCGTTGTGCTTTCGTTCTTTCTCTTCTTCCCCATCGTCCTGCTGCACGAAGCGAATCTCGACACGGGAGGCATCGGCGGCCGCCTGCTGCCGGCGCCGCAGGCCGGCCTGATGGCGACGCTCTCGCAAGGCATCGTGGGCGGACAGATGGCCTGGGGACTGGTGCTGATGGGCGCTGTGCTCGGCGTCTTCTTCATCATGGTTCAGGCGCCCGCGCCCATGCTGATCGCCGTCGGAATGTATCTCCCGCTCGAAACCACCGGCGCCATCTGCGCCGGCGGCCTGCTCAAATGGTTCGCCGAGCGCTGGGCCGAGCGCGCCAGGCTCACCGCCGAGGACAAGGTCAAGTCGGAAGAGCGCGGCACGCTCATCGCCTCCGGTCTGATCGCGGGCGAAGCCATCACCGGCATTCTGCTCGCCGCCATCTTCCTCGCCGGAGTTCACTCGATCACCAAAGTTCTGACCGGCATGGACGAACTCGCCGTCCTGCACAACTGGGGCGGAACGATTACGGTCCTCGCCTTCGCCGTCATCGCCTATGTGCTCATCAAGGTGCCGGTGAAGAAGCCCGGGTAGCAGCCCGCGATCTCCTCGCCCCCTCCGACCGGATCAGACCATGCTTTTGCGGAGGGAAAGGATCAGAACGTCAGTGCATTCCGCGCGTGATAGAATCTGCTGCAATGAGTGCCGCCCGTATCGAAGTCATTCTCGGCGATATCACCAAGCAGCCAGTGGACGCCATTGTCAACGCCGCAAACGAGACGCTGCTGGGCGGAGGCGGCGTGGACGGCGCGATTCATCGCGCCGCCGGGCCGGAGCTTTACGACGAATGCCTCAAACTGCGCGGCTGCGCGACGGGCGACGCGAAGATCACCAGGGGCTACCGGCTCCCTGCGAAGTACGTGATCCACACCGTGGGACCGGTCTGGGGCGGCGGCCGACGCGGCGAAGATGACCTTCTCGCGTCCTGCTATCGCCGGTCGCTCGAAATCGCCGCAGCGCATGGCCTCCGAACCATCGCCTTTCCCTGCATCAGCACCGGCGTGTACCGCTTCCCCCGGGAACGCGCCGCGGAGATCGCGGTGCGGGAGGTCCGAACTTTCCTCGAAAATCATCCTTCCATTGAAAAAGTCGTCTTCGTCTGCTTCCTGCAGGAAGATTTCGCCATCTACCAGAAACTCCTCCCGTAGCGCCTCACGAAGAGTCTGCGCCAGCATCCCCCGGGCCACGCAGTAGCGGCGACCTTCAGGTCGCCATATCGCTCACGACACCAGTGGCGGCCTGAAGGCCGCCGCTACGGAGGGCGGCGCTACTCGTAGCGCAGGGCGACGATGGGGTCGAGGCGCGCGGCTTTCAAGGCGGGCCACATGCCGAAGAAGAGTCCGATGCTGACGGCGACGGCGAATCCGACGCCCACCGACCAGAGGGGAACGCTGGAAGGCAGCGAGGGAACGAACGTGCGAACCAGGGTGCTGATTATGACACCAGCCAGGATGCCGAGCACGCCTCCCAGGGCGGTGAGCGTCATGGCTTCCAGCAGAAATTGCCAGGTGATGTCGCTGCGGCGCGCGCCGATGGCCTTGCGCACGCCGATCTCGCGCGTGCGCTCGGTGACCGAGACCAGCATGATATTCATCACGCCAATGCCGCCCACCAGCAGGCCGACGGCTGAAATAACCATGGTGACCAGCACCACGATGCTCATGATCTCGCGAAACTGGCGAACCAGCATCTCCGCCGTGCCGAAACCGAAGCTGTCCGGTTCGTCGAACTTTACATGGCGCCGGCGGCGCAGCAGGCTGCGCATCTCGTCGATGGCCTCCGCGACGCGACCGGGCGCGGCCAGCGCCGTGATGAAGTTTTCGCGCGCGTTGGGCTGGAACTTCTTGAAGGTGAGGTAGGGCACCATGATGTTCTTGTCGTCGGAGTTGTCGCCCAGGAACTCCTTGAACTTGGTGAAGACGCCGATGACTTCCACGCCGTGGCCGTCCACCAGGATAGTTTTTCCGATGGGGTCTTCGTTGGGGAAGAGCCGCTCGGCGATGGCCTGCCCGATCACCGCCACGTCGCGGCGGTGAAGATTGTCGGCCTCGTTGAAGAAGCGTCCGTCGGCGATGGAGGCATTGACCAGGCGAATATGGTCGGGCGTGGCTCCCACGAATTGAGCATCGGCGATTTCGCGGCCCTGATACTTCACGCTCGTGGGCGGCAGGCCGAAATCGCCCATTTCCTTGAAGAGGACGACGGAAACCTCCTGCACGGACGGGCACTGCTCGCGAATGGCCACCGCGTCGTCGTAGGTGAGCGGCTTGCGCAATCGCTCCTCGCGCGTCATGCGGTGCCCCACCGAGAATTGGATCTTGTACACCCAGATGGTGCGCGTCCCGAATTGCTCGGCGATTTCCACCACCTGCCGGTCCAGACCCGCGATGATCGAGGCCACGGCGATCACCGTCATGGTTCCGATCAGAACCCCCAGCACGGTCAGAAACGAACGGAATTTGTGCGTGCGCAGCGTGTCGAGCGCCAGCATGAGATTCTCGTGGAACGCCCTGCGGGCGCGCTGGGCCAGCTCCACGCGGGCCGCGAGCGACGAGACGGCGATGGGTTTCGTGGCCATGGGGGAAGCCTTCATTCCCATTCTGGCATGGCGGGGCGAGATGGGCAACCACACCGCGTCCGGGGGCCGAGGCGGCAACCGGGCGCATCGTTATTCGTATCGCAACGCCGCAATCGGGTCGAGGCGGGAGGCTTTGAGGGCGGGCCACAGGCCGAAGAAGAGGCCGATGCTGACAGCGACGAGGAAGCCCACGACAATGGACCAGGGTGGCACGGTGGAGGGCAGAGCGGGGACGAGCGTCTTGATCACAATGCTCAGGGTCAGGCCGCCCAGGATGCCGAGGATGCCGCCCGCGCCGGTGAGCGCCATGGCTTCCAGCAGGAACTGCCAGGCGATATCGCTGCGGCGCGCGCCGATGGCCTTGCGCACGCCGATCTCGCGCGTGCGCTCCGTCACCGACACCAGCATGATGTTCATCACCCCGATGCCGCCCACCAGCAGGCCGATGGAAGAGATCACCACCGTCACCAGCACCACCGTGCCCATGATGTCGCGGAACTGCTCAATGATGGAGTCGGCGGTGGCGATGCCGAAATTATCCGGGTCGTTGAACCTGAGCCCGCGCCGGGTTCGCAGCAGTCCCCGAATTTCGTCCATCGCCTGATAGACCCTGCCCGGAGCGGCCAGGGCCGTAATGAAATTGTCCTTCGCGTTGGGATAGATCTTTCGAAAAGTGAGATAGGGGACGATGATCATGCTGTCGTTCTCGTCGCCGCCCAGAACCTGCTTGCGTTTCTGGAGCGTCCCGATTACTTCGAAGTTGTGCCCGTCGACGTTGAGGACTTTCCCAATCGGGTCCTCGTTCTGAAAGAAGCGGGTGACGATGGTGTCGCCAATCACCGCAATATCCCGGCGGTGCCGGTTATCGATCTCGGTAAAGAGGCGTCCGTCCTTCAGGTCGGCGCCGATGTTTCCGAAGTGTTCGGGCGTGGCGCCGCTGAATTCCGTGTCCACGATCTCCTGCCCCTGATATTTGGCGGTGGCGGCCGGTCCCCAGCGGACCGTCTCGGCGGCCACCGTTTCCACCGAGGGGCAGTGCTCGCGGATGGCCATGGCGTCTTCAAAGGTCAGCGGCTTGCGCATCCACTCTTCCCGCGTCACGTGCATGCGGAAGCCGGGCTCCCATTTGAAGATGAAGAGGGTTCGCGTGCCGAAGCCCTCCGCCACATCCACCACCTGCTGGTCAAGACCCTTGAAAATCGAAGCAACGCTGATGACCGTCATGGTTCCGATCAGCACGCCGAGAATGGTGAGGAAGGCGCGGAACTTATGGGCGCGCAGTGTGTCGAGCGCCAGCAGGAGGTTCTCGCGGAATTGATGACGGGGCATTTCCACGGCTATTTCTCCGTGCGCAGGGCTTCGATGGGGTCGAGGCGCGCCGCCTGGCTCGCCGGGTAGATGCCGAAGAAAAGTCCCACCGCCGTGGAGAGCACCAGGCCGATCACCACCGCGCTCACCGGGACCGAGGAAGTAAACACGATATTCACCAGACGGCTGATGATGAGCGACAAGATCACGCCCAGCACGCCACCCGTCCCCGCCATCACGCTCGATTCGATGATGAATTGCCAGAGCACGTCGCGGCGCCGGGCGCCCAGCGATTTGCGAATGCCAATCTCGTGCGTGCGCTCGGTGACGCTGGCCAGCATGATGTTCATGATCACGATGCCGCCGACCACCATGAAGACCGCCACCACCCCGATGGTGACGGCGAAGACGGCGCCGGTCAGCCGGTGCCAGGCGTCCATCAGCGTGTCGGAGGCGTTGATGCCGAAGGTGTCCTCCTCGGCGTAGGGGATATGCCGCCGCGCGCGCAGCAGCGCCCGTGCCTGGTCCTCCAGCACGGCCATTTGCCGGGCATCCCACGCCTGAACGCTTACCGCCAGTTGCGGCCTGGCCACGAAGACTTTCTGGAAGGTGGTCAGCGGAATGTAAACAAACTTGTCCTGGCTTTGTCCGAAGGTGGTGCCCACCTTTTCCGCCACGCCAATCACGTTGAACGGAATTCCCTGAACGAGAATCTCCTTCCCCAGCGGGTCCACCGTCGGAAAGAACTCATCCACCAGGTCCGTGCCGATGAAACAGACCATGGCGCTGCGCTGATAATCCGACTCGGTGAAATAGCGGCCCAGGGCCACCTTCTCCTGCCCGATGTCGATCATGCTGGGCGTGGCGCCCTGCAACAGGATTTCATTCACCACCCGGCCCTGGTAGCGGGCGTCGAACTGGCCGAAGACGCGGCTGCTGGCCCCGATGTTCTTGGCGCCCTTCAGATTTTCCTTGAGAAACTCGAATTCCTCCAGTCGCAGCGGCTTGTTGCGCCGGCGCGCCTTCAGCCAGGCCTCGTAGCCCTGGGCCCACTTGTATTGATGGATGATGAAGACATTGGCGCCGAGATTCGCAATCCGCTCGGAGATGTAAAGATTCATGCCGTTGACAATCGCCATCACGGAAATGAGCGTGGTGGTGGCAATCACGACGCCCAGCAGGGTGAGGAAGGATCTGAGCTTATGCGCCCGGAGGGCATCGAGCGCG